>CAIYUO010000021.1 GCA_903929425.1 uncultured Bacteroidota bacterium | reverse complement strand
TCTTTCTGTGGAAAGCTTTTGTACATTTCTATAATCAATGCTAAGTCTATTTTATCTTTTGGAGGATTGACTTTTGTGAGATCCCATCCATAGCAGGTTTGTCCGTATAATTTGGAGGACATGGCACCCATTCTAGGATTGGGGGTGAAGCTAAATTTTTGGTTGGTAATAATAGGATGTCCAATATAAGCAAACGCATGAGGAGTGCCTCTACCTTCGCTCATTACAGTACCTTCCACTAAACAAGTAGTAGGGTACCATAATATTGAAATCATATCTGGTAAATTTGGTGAGGGCGCTACCTTTATAGTATACTTTGACTTGTGGTCATAGTTTTTATTTCGAATAATAGTCAAAGACCATTTTGCATTTTCTGCAGCTTTTGAAAGATCCATTTTCATCCATTGCTCACCTCTTAGCATTTGAGCATATTCGCCTATTGTTAAGCCATATACAATTGGAATAGGTTGCTTACCAACACCACTTGCAAATGGTTTTTCTAAAATGGGTCCATCAACATAGTGTCCATTTGGATTAGGTCTATCTAATATGATTAATGGTTTATGATTTAATATTGCAGACTCCATCAAATACTGCAGTGAATTAATATAGGTGTAAAAGCGTGTTCCTACGTCTTGTACATCAAACAATAAAACATCAATATCTAATAAGTCGGTGCTATCAGGGGCATTCTTTTTTCCGTATAAGGACACAATCTTAATACCTGTTTTTGCATCTACTTCATCGCTTACTTTTTCACCCGCATCTGCAGTACCTCTCAATCCATGCTCGGGTGTAAATACTTTTTGAATTTTAATACCTGCTTTAAGTAAGCTGTCAATCAAGTGTGTATTACCGATAGTTGCTGTTTGATTGGTAAATAGACCAACTCTTTTATTTTTTAATAAAGGTAAATATTGAGTAGTTTGATAAGCGCCAGGTAAAATGGGTTGTTGTGCATTTGATGTAGTAAATGACAACAAAAAAATTAACATAATTCCAAATACTTTATTCATATTATTAGCTTAAATATTTTCCAACAATGGGAACTCTTCTGCCTACCCCAAATGCTTTTGGTGATATCCGTATAATTGGGCAAAATTGATTTCGCTTATACTCATTTGTATTCACCATTTTTAAGGTACGGTCCACAAGTGATTCCTCGAATCCTAATAATTTAATTGCAGAAGGATCAGCACGCTTTTCAATATACTGGTATAATACCTGATCTAAAATTGCATAGTCTGGTAAGCTATCACTGTCTTTTTGATCTGGTCGTAGTTCAGCACTAGGTTCTTTATCAATAATATTTTGAGGGATAATCTCATGATTTCTATTGATATACCTGGCCAGCTCATACACTTGCATCTTATAGCAATCTCCTAAAACACCTAATCCTCCTGCCATATCGCCGTATAACGTTCCATAGCCAGTTGCCAATTCACTTTTATTGGAAGTATTTAATAATATGTAACCTAATTTATTTGCGATTGCCATTAAAATATTTCCACGTGAACGACTTTGTATATTTTCTTCAGCTAATGAAAAAGGTAGTTCCTTAAATATGGGCTTCAACGTTTTTAAAAAACTTTCATACACTTCTTTAATGGGAATAATATCGTATTGGTTATTTAAATTTTTACTTAGTTGCACTGCATCGTCAATGGAGTGTTGGGTTGAGTAAGGAGAAGGCATTAATATTGCATGTACATTTTCCTTTCCTAAAGCTTCGCAAGCTATAGCCAATGTAACAGCCGAATCAATGCCTCCCGATGAACCAATGATGGCTTTTTTAAAACCCATTTTTGTGAAGTAATCACTTACCCCTAAAACCAATGCTTTGTATACTTGGTCAATATTTAATTCAGGGACTAAAACTTTTGGGTTTAATTCTTTATTAGGTAAACGTGCTGCAGATTCTAGTATGGGTGCATTAATGGTTCCATCATCATTACATTCAAAAGTTTGCATGGCGTCTTCAAACATAGGAAGTGCACCACATAAGTTGGCATCCTTATCAAAAACATAAGAACCACCATCAAAAACAATCTCCGTTTGACTACCCACTGCGTTACAATAAAACAAAGGCTTCTTGTATTTAATTACATTGGCTTTAATGGTTGCTTTGCGGTCTTCGTCATGGGTATAATCAAATGGGGAAGCACTTAAGTTTAATAAGATATCGGGTTGTTGATCCATCATTTTATCCATTGGGCAAATTCTATACAATGGGTTATCACCTAGGTTCCAAATGTCTTCACAAATAGTAATTGCTAATTTACTTCCTTTAAAATTTACAACTTTCCATTCATCGGCTGGTTCAAAGTATCTATTTTCATCAAACACATCATAGGTAGGTAAAAGTGTTTTATGTATTTCAGCAACTATTTTTTGTTCATATAAAAAAAATGCGGCGTTAAATAAATCTTTGCCTTTTATATTTGTGTTTCGAGCAGGACTTCCGATTAATACACCAATATTATCTGCTGCATTCTTGAGGGTCTCAATACTTTCATAGCATTTATTGATGAAGTCGTTGAATTCTACAAAGTCTCTTGCAGGATAGCCACAAACACTCATCTCGCTAAACAATATTAAATCTGCTCCCTGTTTTTTTGCTTCCTCAATAGCGCATAACATTTTATGCGTGTTCTGCTCAAAGTTGCCAATATGATAATTTTGTTGTGCTATGCAAATTTTCATTGGGTAAAGTTCGGTTTTTAATATAAATAAACCTCCTTTTTTTGTAATTTCACACATGCGTTATATAGTTGTAGCTTTAATCCCTGTTTTATTATTTATATCGGGTTGTGGATTAAATAGCCAGGACCCTGCTAAAAATGCTGCAAATTTTGAAATTAAAATTCAAAGATTTGATAGTGCTTTTTTTGCGATGGATACGATGCAAATCAAAAAATCAATTACAAAATTACTAGCGCAATACCCTGGATTTGGGATAGACTTTATACAAAAAGTATTAATGTTAAAGTCAATCAATGATACGCCTAATATGAAGGCCTTTTACAGACTACATTTCCCCATTTATCAAGCAGCCCAGCAAGTAAATGCTATCAAGATCGCAAAACCTGAATTGGAGTCTTCCTTTAAAAGGCTCCACTATTATTTTCCTAAATATAATTTAACGCACAATATTATTTTATTTGTTGGTCCATTTGAATCTTTTGGAAATATTGTTACTGTTGATGCCTTGGCAGTTGGGTTACAAATGCATTTAGGTGCAAATGCTAAATGGTACTCAGATGAATCCATACAAACCATTTATCCTACCTTCTTGAGTAAGCGCTATGCCCCTGAATACATTGCCGTTAATAGTGTTCAAAATATTTTGAGTGATATTTATATTCAACCTGCTAATACACAAAATTTAATGCAACATATGATTGAGGCAGGAAAGCTACAATACATTATAAATGCTTGTTTCCCTAATTCACCGGACTCGATAAAATATGGTTATACAAAGGAACAGTATGATAATTTAAAAGGTCAAGAGGCTAATATTTGGGACTACATTTTGCATGAAAAGTTGACTTACTCAACCAATATAACAGACATTGATAATTTTATGCAGGAGGGGGAAAGTAGTAGTATTTTTAGTGAGTCAATTCCTAGTAACGTTGGTAAATATATAGGTTATAGAATGGTAGAAAGTTGGATGCATCAAAAACTGCAAAAGGGTATATCTATGGAAGCTATGTTAGCAACTCCGGCTGATAAAATTTTTGCTACATCATCCTATGCTCCCTAAATAAGTTAATTCAATTTTGAAGGTGCCGTTAATTTGAAAGGAGGGATGTTTACTTTAATTTGTTCTTTATTTTCAACATTTTCCATGGTATAATATCCTTGCATTTTACCAATTTCGCTTTTTAAATGGCAGCCACTAACATATTGGTAATTTTTTCCAGGCATAATAAGTGGTTGAACACCAACAACACCTTCCCCTTCAACAATTTTTTGTTCCGTATTGCTGTCAAAAACCTCCCAATATCTTCTCAATAATTTTACAGGAAAAGAGTTATGATTTTCAATCGTAATCCTATATGCAAACATATATTCATTTTGCAATGGATTACTATAGTCCTTTTGATAAAAGGTTTCAATGCTAACTTCAATGCCCTCAGAAATTTTAGAAACCATTGTAATAATGATTCAAGTAATACAACGCAGAGAATACTGCGGTATAAAAGTAGAAAAAATTACATGAATGACATAAAAAATAACATTAAATTTTTATAATCACTACCCAAGTCCATTAACTTTGCGGCATCAAAAATGGTAACTTGTTTTATACCAGTTAATTACCTAAACATATTCAAATGAAAATCGCAGTAGCAAAGGGGGATGGAATTGGTCCCGAAATTATGGATGCAGTTATAAATGTGTTTAAAGCTGCAAATGTGCCGTTGGAATTTCAATTTGTAGATATGGGAAAATGGGTTTTTGATAAGGGATTTAGTAATGGTATGACACCTGAGGCAAAAAATACCATTGAGGAGCTTGGCATTCTTTTTAAAGGCCCAATGGAAACGCCAAAAGGTAAAGGGGTAAAAAGTGTCAATGTAACGGCAAGAAAAACATGGAACACCTATGCCAATGATCGTCATTTTCAAACCTTAAGCGGCGTTGAAACTGTTTTTAGTAAAGCAGGCATCCCCATTGACTTAACAATTGTAAGAGAAAATATCGAGGATACTTATGGTGGAATTGAACATATGCTTACCCAGGATGTCGCATTGGGGAGACGTTTTATCACGCGCCCAGGAAGTGAGCAAGTCATTAGATATGCATTCGAAATGGCTAAGAAAAAAGGGGCCAAAAGAATTACGTGTGGACACAAAGCAAACATCATGAAATTAACAGATGGTTTGTTTTTAGAAGTGTTTAAAGAAGTAGCAAAGGAATATTCTGAATTGAAAGCAGACGATGTAATTGTCGATGATTTATGTATGAAATTAGTAAGTCGTCCTGATTTATTTGATGTAATCGTATTAACCAATTTACAAGGTGATATTGTAAGTGACTTATGTGCTGGATTAGTTGGTGGGCTTGGTTTTGCTCCATCCTCAAACATTGGCGATCATATTTCTATTTTTGAGGCAGTCCATGGAACTGCACCAGATATAGCAGGAAAAAATATTGCAAACCCAACTTCATTATTGTTAAGTGGATTAAGCATGCTTCGACATTTAGGTTTAATGGAACAAGCCATTATGATTGAAAATTCATTGTTATTTACTTTAGAATCTAGCGTTCATACAGGTGACTTTGGTGATAAGTCTATTCCATCGGTTAACACGACAGTATTTGCGCAAGCAATTATTGATAACTTTGGAAAACAACCCGTTCATAATCCAAAACCATTATTACCTAATTTTTATGTAACACCAACTAATTTCAAACTGGAACATAATCCAATGTTACAAAGTGATTTACATGATCAGCATAAAATTGTGGGGGTTGACTTTTTTATTGAAAGTAATGAACAACCTCAGGTAATTGCTAATAAGTGCACATCCATTACTACCGACGCATTAAAATTAGTGACCATTACAAACAGAGGCACTCAAGTATGGCCATCAGGCTCGATATTTACTAATTTGGTAAACCAATATTATTGTCGTTTTGAAACTGTAAACGAGCTGCCCTTGTCGCAGGACGACGTAGTAAAATTATATGGGGCCTTGACAAAAGAATTTAAAATTTGTTCATTGGAGATATTAAATATGTGGGCCGATAAAAAAGCGTATAGCTTAGCACAAGGCCAATAATCATAGCTAGTTTTATTATAGTGGCATCGATTTCGAAAAAATGCTTTGGTTTTACCCCCATTTGATTAAAAAATGCCAATATCGGTGGGAAAAAAACCAATTTTGACGTATTTTCACGGTTCAATTACAAAACAGCCTTTTATTTATGGCAGAAGTTATATTAATGCCGCGTTTAAGCGATACGATGACCGAAGGAGTGGTAGCAGCATGGCATAAAAAAGTGGGTGATACCGTTAAAAAAGGTGATTTATTAGCCGAAATAGAAACGGATAAAGCTACTATGGAATTAGAAAGCTATCAGGATGGTGTGTTGTTGCATATAGGTACACCTCGTGGTGGAAAATTACAAGTCAATGATTTGCTTGCCATTTTTGGTAAAGCGGGCGAGGATGTTAGTGCATTGATTGCAGGTGCCAATACAAAGTCTGCTGAAACAAAAACAGCTGATGAAGGAATTAAGACTTCGCCAACTGTTGCGCAAACATCTGCATCTGCAGCTCCTGCAACAAGTGGTGTAGATTATACAAAAATGGAAGAAGTTGTATTAATGCCTCGTTTAAGTGATACGATGACTGAAGGTGTAATAGCCGGATGGCAAAAGAAAGTAGGAGATGCTGTGAAGAAAGGTGAAATTTTAGCTGATATCGAAACAGATAAAGCTACGATGGAATTAGAATCCTATAAAGACGGAATTTTATTATACCAAGGTGCGCAAAAAGGCGATAAGATATTAGTGAATGATTTATTATGCATTATTGGTCAAGCTGGGATGGATATTGAAGCCATTGTGAATGGATTAAAAGGAAATGCTACTACCCCTGTTGCTGCTTCGCCATCAACACCTGCGCCTAGTTCAGCTCCTGCCAGTGCTCCAGTTGCTAGCCCAGTTCAAGTTGCTGCAGCACAAGTAGTAAATGAGGGACGCATTTTTGCTTCTCCATTGGCTAAGAAAATTGCACAAGAAAAAGGAATTGATTTAAAATATGTGAAAGGAACTGGTGAGAACGGAAGAATCACTAGAACCGATTTGGAAGAATTTGCGAAAGCAAATGATGCAGGTGGAAAAATAAATACCGCATCAGCAGCTACTGCTTCATCTTCTTCTGCACCAGTATTCCTGCCATCAGGAACTGTGAGCTTTGTTGATACACCTGTTTCTCAAATGCGTAAAGTAATTGCGAAGCGTTTAAGCGAAAGTTTATTTACTGCGCCGCATTTTTACTTGACTATGAAAATTAATATGGACGCAGCTATAAAGGCGCGTACTTTATTAAATGAGAATGCGACTAGTAAGATTAGTTTCAATGATATGATTGTGAAAGCAACAGCGCTTTCATTAAAGCAACATCCAAAAGTAAATAGCAGCTGGATGGGTGATTTTATCAGAGAAAACCATCATGTAAATATTGGTATTGCAGTAGCAGTAGACGAAGGTTTATTAGTTCCTGTATTACGTTTTGCTGACAGCTTAAGCTTATCACAAATCAGTGGTAACGTAAAAGAGTTTGCGAAGAAAGCAAAAGATAAAAAATTACAACCTGCAGATTGGGAAGGAAGCACTTTTACAATTTCTAATTTAGGCATGTTTGGTATTGATTCATTTACGGCTATCATTAACCCTCCCGATGCTTGTATTTTAGCAGTGGGTGGAATTAGTCAAGAGCCTGTAGTAAAAGGAGGACAAGTAGTTCCTGGTAATGTAATGAATGTTACTTTAAGTTGTGACCACCGTGTAGTGGATGGTGCAACAGGTGCTGCATTCTTACAAACATTAAAAAGTTTATTAGAAGAGCCCCTTCGCATGTTAGCGTAGGGGGGGGAAATATTTGTCTTTATAAAAATTTAAAGACAAATATTTCGCTCTCTTATGATTTTCGAGGGACCCCATAAACGAGCCCCTCGATTTGTCTTTAATAAAATTAATAAAAAAGCCCCATGCAATTGCTTGGGGCTTTTTTTATGAGTTATTATATTTAATTATAACCCGCCATCACATCCAATTGGTGCACCTGGAGCCATGATTACCTCTGAAGGTAAGGTGATAGTGCCAGGATTTTTAATTCTTTCAATTGCGAATTCATAATGCGATTTATGTGTAATATCAGTTTTACTTAGGTTTTCTAATTTTGACTTTAATTGCTGTAAACGATTATTGCAAATACTCCTAACCTCAAAGTTAGCATCTGCGTTTTGTTGTACTCCTAAAATCCAAGTTAGTACTTGTTGTTGGGTTTGTAATTGAACGCTACCTTCCAATCCTGCTGGTATTTTACTGTACCAAGTTGATTTTAAAACAGCATCAACAACATTATCAAAACCTATTGTGTTTGCTCTTGCTTTATTTTGCACTAATCTATTGGCGCGTTCAACGTTAAATAAAAATCCCAACTCAAAATCTGCTAATGCTTCTGCAGCACTTAAAGCATCAAAACTCATGCCTGTCCTTTTATCAAATAGTTCTCCAATTCCATAATACATTGGTGGACGTGGAGGAATAAGTCCTAAAATTCTTTCAGGAATAGTTAATGTTGCAGCAGACAAACAATTTACAGCTGCATCTAAAGCCTTTTGCTGTATAGCATTTGAAAGAATAGTAGGTTTTATTTGGCTTTGATCTCCTCTAACACTGTACATGTAATTAATGCCCCCAATTAATTTTGTGACTGCTTCTAATTGGTAACGGTGATAATTATAAAGGGGCACAAAAACGTCTTCTAATTTTGTTAATGGAGTACCATTTTTAACGGCCTCTTCTCCAAACTGAGCCATTGCTTTATTTCTGACAGCTAATGTTTGGTCAAGACCAGCTACTGCATCTGATTGGTTATCCCATAAATGCGCATAGGGATGAAATCCACTTGCTGATCTAGCATCGGCGTCCGCAATAAACAGGATTCCATTTTTTGAATTATCCTCTAATAATTTATTTAGTGCATTTTTTTCATCCGTTCCAGCTGGGAAGTCTTGGTATCCATAAGTTATCGCACGCTTGTCCCAAACGCCAATTTCATTGGTATATACTTTTGAAAAATCAATTTCACCTTTATCATTTACAAATATGTTTGGGTGAGGATAATCCATTACCGACGCTCTATCGTTATAACTTGATGCATAATTATGTTGTAAGCCCAACGTATGTCCAACTTCATGCGCTGCCAGTTGTCTTAATCTTTGTAATGCAGCAGTTCTCATTTTATCAGTTACTGGTTTGCCATTCGCAAAAGGCGATAACAAAGCCGTAAAAATTAAATAATCTTGTCTTACTCTAAGGGATCCAAGAGTAACCTGTCCTTTTATAATTTCACCAGTTCTTGGATCAGTGATGCTCATGCCATAGCTCCAACCCCTGGTGGAGCGGTGTACCCAATTAATCATATTGTATCTAATGTCCATTGGGTCTGCACTATCAGGTAATATTTTTACTTGAAATGCATTTTTATAACCAGCCGCTTCATATGCTTGATTCCACCAACTAGCACCTTCCAATAAAGCAGATCTGATTGGCTCAGGAGTGCCATTGTCTAAATAATAAATAATTGGCTTTATAGGTTCGCTTGCAATTGCTGAAGGATCTTTCTTTTGTAAACGATGACGATTGATAACCATTTTTTCAATAGGCTCACTAAAATCACTGCCATAGTCAAAATAACTAGTAGCACCGTAACCACTTCTAATATCGTATCTTCTTGCTTGATAATTATTATCTGGTAATTCAACAAAACTATGATGCATTCTAACTGTAATGGCTTCTGTTGTGGGGGCTACACTATTAACCAATCTGCCGGCATCTGAACCGCCAACAAAAGTAAGCGTGGCTTCCATTTCAGTGTTCTTTGGAAAGTTTTTAGTGTTGGTCATATATATTGCTGAACGTCCTTCATTTAATGTATAAGTGCCCTGCTTCATTTTTCTTATTTTATCAGCAACTCCATGAGCATCTCTTAATAAAAATGATGTAGCATCTACTAATATTGAATTGTCAGCTTCGGCTTCAACATTAAAACTAAAAAGTATCGACTGTGCAAATGACTCATTTACGGCTTTCTGCTCTCTAGGATCGTTGGTGACTGCGCGAAAATTATAATTAGGTTGTGTCATTAACACTTTTTTACCCACTCTTTGAAAATAAACAATCCTAGATCCTCCGATTTGCCCTCTATCAAGCCCAATTTCATTAGATCCTAAGCCCGCTGGTAAAGAGTTTACATATAAAAACGGAGTTTCAAGTTTGTCAATAGCAATATAAATTTTTCCATTCGCTGCATCCCACCAATAGTTGAAATAACCCTTGTGAAATGCCAGGTTTTTTGTTTTGTCTTCAATAGCATTGTTTTGTGCCTGTAAAATAAAAGGAACCAATAAAATTGCTAATAATAATTGTCGCATACTTTTAGATTTATTTAAAAATAAAAAATCCCGCTCTATTTGGCGGGATTTTATGTTGAGTGATTTAATTATGCTGTTGGATTGTTATCGGTAGTTGGCTCATTAAAAAGTGATTGAGGAGTTGCAACCACTGGAACTGCTACTGGAGCTGGGGCTGCTACTTTTTTTACCACTTTCTTTTTAGCAGCAGGTTTTTTAGCTACTACTTTTTTAGCTACTACTTTTTTTGGAGCTGCCTTTTTAGCAACTACTTTTTTCTTAGCTACTGCTTTTTTAGGTGCTGCTTTTTTTACTACTTTTTTAGCAACTACTTTCTTAGCTACTGCTTTTTTCGGAGCTGCTTTTTTCACAACTTTTTTAGCAACTACTTTCTTAGCAACTGCTTTCTTAGCTACTGCTTTTTTAGGTGTTGCTTTTTTCACAACTTTTTTAGCAACTGCTTTCTTAGCTACTGCTTTTTTCGGAGCTGCTTTTTTCACAACTTTTTTAGTTGCTTTCTTAGCTACCGCTTTCTTAGCGGGTGCTACTTTTTTCTTGTTTGACTTTGCCATGGAGTTTATTTAATTTAGTTAGTAATTATATTTTTATAAAATTACATTGTTTTATTGACACAAAATAAAAACTGTTTATTTTTTTGTAATAGCTTTGTAACATGCAAACACTTACCACACTAGTTTTGGGGGCTTCACCCAATCCCGATCGCTATAGTTATTTGGCCACTAATTTATTACACGAAAAAGGCTATGACGTTTATCCTTTTGGTATCAAAAAAGGTCAAATCGGTAACATGAATATCATCAACGAATGGCCAACAGCTGGCTCCATTGACACGGTTACTTTATATGTAGGTCCAAGTGGACAGTCGGAATATTATAATGCTATTTTGGACCTTGCACCAAGGCGAATTATTTTTAATCCAGGTACCGAAAACCCTGATTTACAGGCTTTGGCGCAGGAAAAAGGGATTGAAACCATCGAAGCTTGCACCTTAGTGATGCTAAAAACTGGCCAATATTAATAGTTGTTCTGTTTGTATACTATGATAGTTTTACGATTGGTAAATAATGTACCTGTAAATTTTCATTTTTTTTATGGTGCCTCAAGTAGGTATTTAACAGTCTTTCCGATAGATTTCCAAAAATTCTCATTTGCAACGGATCCTCTGAAATGACTAGGTCTTTTTTAACCTCCAATAAAATGTCAAACAAAAAAGTTAGGTATCCATCCCAAAAGCTCCAACTGGCAATGAGCATATTATACCAAGAACAGGTAAGGCCATTCCCCATTTCATGAAAACTACTTAAATATTGAGGATATAATTTTTGTAAGGCTGCTTCCGTTAAATTCCATGAAGCTTCGTCATGATCCTTAAAATATTGCTTTTTAACGCTCCATTTTTTAAGTTTTATGAATCGATAAGGAATTGGGCTAATTACTTTTCCGGCCAGTAAATTATCCTCAATTTCCTTATATAACTTATTCGTAAATGTTTTTTTAAAAGCTTCATGCCTGTCTTTAATAGGGTATTCCTTTTTTATGCTAGTCCAATGAAGGTGATTGCTAAAGTATCTTCTATAATGACACAAACCCCAATAGGGTAGTTGTTCAGCTGTATAATTTTTCCAAATATAATAGGCTACGGTGAGTTCCGAAAAGTTTTTATTCCATGCCGAAATATTATCACCAGTATCATCGCCTTCAATTCCTAAATCAAGATCGGAAATTGCTTTTCCTGCATGAATGGGATGAATATAGGATACAGGTGGGATTGGGTAATCTTTATAAAAAAATGCAGAAAATATGGTGAAAATATCTTTTTCATTTCTTTCAAATTTTTTCATTTTAGCACTTTTTTATTTTAATCAATGATACATTAAAGTTAGTTTATTTATGATCATAAAAATATTTTGTTGTTTTATATCAACCCTTATTCAACCCAACCTTCACGGTCTAGACTCCTGTATTGAATAGCTTCTGCGAGATGTGTTGATTCAATATTAATACTATTTTCAAGGTCCGCAATGGTCCTACTAACTTTTAATATTCTATCATATGCACGGGCTGAAAGATTCAGTTTTTCCATGGCATTCTTTATAAGATTTTGGCTATCTGTATGAATGGGGCAAAATGCCTTAATCATTTTACTACTCATTTGGGTATTTGCATATACACCATCATGTGCTATAAATCTTGCTAATTGAATTTCCCTAGCTTTTATAACCCTTTCAAGAATAGAATCACTTTTTTCCAAGATTTGTATTGAGGATAACTCACTAAAATTTACGGGGCTTACCTCAACATGTAAATCAATGCGGTCAAGCAAGGGACCGGATATTTTATGAATGTATTTTTGTATTGCGTTGGTGCTACATACGCAATGTTTTGTAGGGTGATTAAAATACCCGCAAGGGCATGGATTCATGGAAGCAATAAGCATAAAATTGGATGGGTAATTTAGGTTCATTTTGGACCTTGAAATTGTAACATTACCTTCTTCCATAGGTTGTCTCAAAACTTCAATTACACTTCTTTTGAATTCAGGCAATTCATCTAAAAACAATACACCGTTATGTGCTAGTGAAATTTCACCTGGTTGAGGATAGCTTCCACCGCCAACCATTCCAACTGCTGATATCGTATGATGAGGCTGTCTAAATGGACGGTTGTAAAGTAGTTTATTCATAAGTGTTCCTTTGTTGGTTACACTATAAATTTGAGTTGTTTCAATAGCTTCTAATTTATCCAGCTTTGGTAAAATGGAAACAATACTTTTAGCAAGCATTGTTTTTCCTGCACCTGGTGGACCAATCATGATTAAATTATGTCCACCTGCGCTTGCTATTTCAAGTGCTCGTTTTGCATGATATTGCCCTTTTATATCTTCTATTTTAGGTAAAGTATTGTTTGGTATGGGTGGTTGCATATTTACTATAAGGTGCTTATTTTTAAAGTGCATTAAACTTCCTGCTTTTAAAAACTGGACCACCTCCGTTAATTGACTAAATCCGAAAATGGGAATACCTTCAATAATGGATGCTTCCTGCACATTTTCAGTAGGTAGTATTAATCCTATAAGTCCTAATGACTTTGCTTTTATAGCCATTGCGATGGCGCCTTTAATGGGATATAATAAACCATCTAGGCCAAGTTCACCCATGATTAATATTTTATCTAAGGGGATAATGGAGTTAAGTTGTTCCGAGGCCGCAATCAGCCCAATGGCAATGGGCAAATCAAAAGCTGCACCTGTTTTTTTAAGGTCAGCAGGGGATAAATTAACCAATATTTTGGTCCTTGGCATATGAAAGCCATTAGCTTTTATGGCACTTTCAGTTCGATCTAAACTTTCTTTAATGGTGTTATCTGGAAGGCCTACTATGTGGTAGCCCTGACCCATACTAACATTAATTTCAATGGTGATAATAATAGCCTCAATACCTAATAAGGCACTACCTTTTAATTTTACAAGCATTTCTTTTGCTCAAAAAATAGTAATAATAACAACTATGAAATAGCGTAATAATACTTTAATACAATGCTAAATATTGTCTAATAAATCTACTACGCCTTCTCTTTCTAAAATGATATAACCAATTCTGTCCTGACTAACCCCTTTTGTTAATTGGTATTTGAAATGGAGGTTCTTTTCAATTACTTCAGTTTCGAAGTAGCTAAATTGAATATTTTGATATTGAGCAATTTGATCGCTTATTTCGTATAAATGAGTGGACAATATAAAAATACTGCTGCTTATTTTTTGTAAACCTTCAATCACTTTAACGCTGCATTTCATGGCGTCTAAAATATTAGTTCCCTTAAATAATTCATCAATAAGTACACAGTTTTTTTTACCATCATTTATTTTTAGAACCGTATTTTTAATGCGTTGTACCTCATTAAAAAAATAACTTTCTCCTTTTACGATATTGTCTGCAACATTTAAATTGGTGATAAGTCCATCCATCACCGTTAGTGAAATATTTTTTGCAGGCGCGCCCATTCCAATATGGGATAAATAAACAACTATGCCAATGGTTTTTATAAAGGTACTTTTGCCAGCCATATTGGCGCCTGTCAAGAATAAAAAATTTTGCAATGGAGATAAGCTTAATGTATTTCCAATGGCATTGTTGACAAGAGGGTGTGTAGCATTTTCTACCGACAAATAGGGCTTTGTGTCGTTGACCCAATGAGGGAAGGTAAATTGATAATTAGTATGTGCTTTTGATAAACTGTATAATGCGTCTAATTCATAAAAGTGATCTAATAATTCTCTTGTTTGATGCTTATACTTGTATAAAAAAAAGTAACCGAGGCTTAATATTTCTTGTGGGTTTGTAATCCCGTGATAATCATTCAAACCGTCAAGTTCGTTGTGTTCGATTAATTTTTTTATTCGTTGAACCAATTTTTCAATGACAGGATTTTCATTTTCTTTTTCAAATAGCTTTACCCACTCCTTTAAATTTTGAACAAAAATAACTAAATGTTCAACTGAATATTTAATTAAGGAATAATCGGCTTTATTCCAAAATAAATACCAATAGGCACCTGGCAAACTAATTTGAATGGGTATTGATTTAAAGCTGGTCTCAAAAAATTTCTCAATGACAAGACAGGTTCCATTCGTAATTTTCATTGCATCAACAAATTCAATATGGTTAATGAATATCGTTAATGCTTGCTGTCTGTCGGCTATGTTTTTTAAGGAACCTAAAGGGTTATGTAAGTATATATCTAATTGAGCCTTGCCGCCGTTTGATTTGCAAAAATTTAAATGGCTGGCTAATCCAGTGTGCTCCTCGTTATCAAACAAGCCAATATCTTGCAATGTAATTTTATCAACTTGCATAGAAAAAAATTTGCATTAAATGCTAGTCTCGCATAAATTGAAGACGTGCACCTTTATTAGATTCATTGAATTCACCTAAATGGTAGGCTAAATGCCCGCTAACAAAAGTGCTATTTATTTGGTATGGGAATGTGGTACCTTCTAATGGGCTCCAACCACATTTATACAATATGTTTTGTTTTGTAACGGTGTATGGTTTTTCACCAACCAATACTAAGTCAGCATAGTATCCTTCACGAATAAATCCACGATCCTTTATTTGAAAACAAGTAGCAACTGCGTGACTCATTTTTTCAACCATTTTCTCCATACTCAATTTCCCTTCATGAACATATTTCAGCATAAGCATTAAGGAATGTTGAACCAATGGCAAGCCTGCATGCGCATGAACATAAGCCTCTTGCTTTTCATCCCAAGTATGTGGAGCATGATCGGTGGCGATAATGTCCAGGCGATCATCTAATAGTCCTTCCCATAATGCTTTTTTATTTTCAGGCGCTTTAATGGCAGGGTTACACTTAATTAAATTTCCTAGTGTTGCATAGTCATCGGAAGTAAAGTGTAAATGATGTACACAAACTTCCGAGGTTATGCGTTTGTCTTTTAATGGACGAAGGTTAGAGAATAATTGTAATTCTTTCGCTGTGCTAATATGTAAAATATGAAGTCGGGTGTCAAATTTTTGTGCTAATTGAATAGCTTTCCATGATGACTCAAAGCAGGCTTCTTCATTTCTAATAATGGGATGGTCTGAGGGTTCTAATATTGCTTTAACAGCCTCCAATGCTGCTTTATTTTTTTTAATGATACTTTCTTCTTCACAATGGGTGGCAATCAATAATTCTGATTTGCTAAAAATGTTTTCTAATACGATTGGATTGTCAACTAATAAATTTCCAGTGGAGGAGCCCATGAAAATTTTAATACCGCAAACTTCATTTTTTTTAGCATTGGTCTTTAATACCTCTTCTATATTTTCTTGAGAGGTTCCCATGAAAAATGAATAATTTGCCAAGGAGGTTTCCGCTCCAATACTATATTTTGCTTCCAATAATTCCTGCGTAAATGCAGGAGGGTTGGTGTTTGGCATTTCCATGAAACTTGTTACCCCACCTGCTACTGCTGCTTTTGATTCTGTATAAATATTGGCCTTATGAGTAAGTCCCGGTTCTCTAAAATGCACTTGATCATCAATGGCGCCTGGAAGTAAGTATTGTCCTTCACCATTTATTTCCTGCACCTTTAAATTTGTACTAATGCTTGGTGCAATTTTTTCAATCCGTCCATCTTTTATCAATATATCTGCATTTATACAAGTACCCTCATTTACAATTTTTGTGTTTTTGATTAAATATCCTTGCATATAATTAGTTCTCAATAAGTACAGTAAAATAAATAAAGTTGGAGGTGATTTTTTGTAAACTAGTTACAAGTGGATATTTAATGGGTTCGTTAATTTTTCTTAAATCCCTTAAACCATAACTAAATTTAACCTCTGGTGAAATCGTGGCATAGCGCAAATAGAAACTGACGCCCAATCCAACTTCTAATGCCATATCGGTTCCTTTTATGACATTTAAATATTGTCTATCCGTGTTATTTTGTGTAGAATTAATAGTAGCTGCTTTTTCAGCTCCTAAGTCGAATCCAAATTTTACACCTGCTAATAAATAGTGCCTCATGATATCAGCAAACCTGAAAGCATTATATCTATCTGATTGCATTTTGATACTAATTGGTACATCAACGATTACAGACGGAATTGAATATGTTATTGTACTTGTATCTTTATTAGTACTAGTTGGAAGCATAGTATAATTGAAAGCGTTTCTGTTACCAGAAATAAGTAATGTAGGGTTCGTTCGAATTAAAAAATGGTTGCTTAATTTTAAAGTACCCGTCAATCCCAAATTAATATAGGTAGTTTGTATAGGGTTGATTTTATTAGCACCTCCTGGGTAAGGTTGTGATAAAAAATTTGAACTTCTTGTAAATGATAAATAACTATTGGTCATGCCTAGGCTCATACCAAGGTAATAAGGTAGGTCATCATGATCAGGTTGAAATACCTCATCAAATTGCGAAAAAGCAGTAGTTGCAAATCCAACCAATGCAATTAGTAATATTATTTTTTTCCGCAATAAATGCTGCATATTCCTGAACTTAGTTTTTGTTGAGACACTTGTTTAAAGCCTACTTTCTCAAAAATAGTCAAAAAGGCGCTTCCTTCGGGAAAAGCAATCACACTTTTATTCAAGTAAGCATAAGCTTCCTTGTTTCCAGAGAAGATTTTGCCTATCGTGGGGGTAATCCAATTCATATAAAGGCTATAAATGGGCTTAAATAGCTTGTTGGTAGGCTGCGAAAATTCCAAAATTACCAATTTACTATCTGGCTTAAGTACCCTATAAATTTCTTGAAGTCCTTTTTCCAAGTCAGCGAAATTACGAACCCCAAATGCCACCATGGCCCCATCAAATAAAGCATCTTCAAATGGAATATCGGTACTATCTCCTAATACTAATTCAATTTTATTGGTGAGTCCCTGTTGCTCAATTTTGATTCGACCATATTGCATCATGCCTTCTGAAATATCCATTCCAGTAATTTTTTCAGGATGAATGCTTTTATTGGCCATGAGTGCCATGTCGGCAGTTCCTGTTGCTATATCCAATAAATGATGAAGTTTTTTATTTCCGAATGCTGCAATTGCTTTTTTCCTCCAACCTTGGTCAATCCCTAAACTTAAAAAACGGTTTAAGAAATCGTACCTTTTTGCAATGGAATCAAACATACTAGCTACCTGATCTTTTTTTCCTACTTCACTCCCGGAATAGGGAACAATTTTATCGTGTGCGAATTGGCTCATACTGCAAAGATATTGATTTTGTGGGTTATCTTCGTATCACATGAGAGCTAGGATTTATAAATCTACAGGTAGTTGGTACTCTGTCAAAACGGAGGAGGGAATGTTTTATCAAGCACGCATAAAAGGGGTGATAAAATTAGACAATCGTACCTCCACCAACCCCATTGCGGTGGGGGACTGGGTAACATGCGAGGTTGAGCAGGATCAGCCTACCATCATGATTTCGGATATTTTAGACAGAGACAATTATGTAGCAAGACAATCGCCACACAATAAAAGACAACAGCATATTATTGCTTCCAATTTAGACCAGTCTATTTTGCTAGCAACGCTTAAATCACCTAAAACTTCGCAGGGATTTATTGACCGTTTTTTAATTTCTTGCGAAGCATTTCATATACCCGCTATTATTGTTTTTAATAAGTCGGATATATATGGTGAAAAGGAAATGGCTATTTATGAAATGATGAAAGAAATGTATGAGCAAATTGGATACCCAGTTTTTTTAATGAGCATTGAAAAAGAAAAGGGGCTGGATGTAATCAAAAATTTATTGGTAGACAAAACCACTTTGGTAAGTGGGCATAGTGGAGTAGGAAAATCTTCTTTCATCAATTATTTATTCCCGGACTTAGCGATTGATACGCAAGAGGTAAGTGATTGGAGTGGTAAGGGAATGCATACAACCACCTTTGCTCAAATGTATGACTTGCCAACTGGAGGTTCAGTAATTGATACACCTGGTATGCGTGAATTAGCCTTAGCGAATATGGAGAAAGAAGTATTAGCGCAATATTTTCCTGAGATGCGCGAAAAAATGAGCGGCTGCCAGTTTAATAATTGTCAACACATAAACGAGCCAGGATGTGCGGTGAAAGCTGCAGTAGAAAAGGGTTTGATAACCGAAGCCCGTTTTTTTAGCTACGTTGATTTATGGCATGGCATTGAAACATTTAAATACTAGGGGCCTCATTCGCATGCTCAAACCAACTTGCATATTTCACATAATTATTGGATATACGATTAATCTCTCCATTTATTAATTCCTCGCTAACCATTTTTACTTTCTTTGCTGGCACGCCTGCATAAATACTTCCTGCTTCTACAATGGTTCCTTCCAACACCACCGCACCAGCTGCAATAATGGAATTGGAATGTACCACGCATGCATCCATTACAATACTTCCCATTCCAATGAGTACATTATCATGAATCGTACAACCATGCACCATGGCATTATGTCCTATGGAAACATTGTTTCCAATATTTGTGGGATGCTTTAAATAAGTACAGTGAATAATGGCTCCGTCCTGTACATTTACTTTATTGCCCATTTTAATATAATGCACATCTCCTCTAATAACTGCATTAAACCAAACTGAGCATTCATTTCCCATTGTGACATCGCCAACGATGGTTGCATTGGGTGCAACAAAACAATTTTCCCCAAATTGAGGCTCTTTTCCTTGAACTGTTAGTATGGTTGCCATAAATATGCGACTTTTGTAATGCAATTTACCTTTAATGTCAAGAATAAACAATAGACAACTTTTTTTTCAGCACTTAGCACAAACCTCTGATAAACCCATTGGAATAGAAGTGGCATCGGCGCATGGTGTTTACATAAAGGATGTTGATGGAAAGGAATTTATAGATATGATCGCTGGTTTTAGTGTTTGTAATATTGGGCATAGTCATCCAGCAGTGATTAAAGCGATACAGGAGCAGGTTGAAAAATACATGCATGTGATTGTTTACGGTGAATTTGTCCAAGCGCCACAAGTGCAATATGCTAAATACCTAACCAGCTTTTTACCTGAAACATTACAATCGGTTTATTTTACCAATAGTGGAGCTGAGGCCACTGAAGGAGCGATGAAATTGGCGAAACGTGTTACAGGTCGCACAAAAATGGTTGCTTTTGAGGGAGCATATCATGGCAGTACCCAAGGGGCATTAAGTGTAATGGGTGATGAATATTTTAAAAATGCATTTAGACCTTTGCTTCCTGATATTTTGCATTTAAGGTATAATCATTTTGAAGATATTGAATTAATTGATGATACAGTGGCATGCGTAATAGTGGAATTAGTGCAAGCAGAAACGGGTATTACGCCTGCCAATAAAGATTGGGTTTTAGCCTTAAAAAAGAAATGTGAATCACTTTGTATTTTATTAATAGTGGATGAAATTCAATCTGGATTTGGTCGTACGGGATCTTTGTTTGCATTTGAACAATACGGTATTACACCCGATGTTTTATTAGTTGGTAAAGCGCTTGGAGGTGGACTTCCTTTAGGTGCGTTTATTACGGATACAAGAATGATGGGTACATTATCACATAATCCTGTATTAGGTCATATCACTACCTTTGGGGGCAATCCAGTAGCTTGTGTAGCTGGCAAAGCAGCACTTGAAATACTGCAACATAGTGGTTGGATTGAAGCGGTGAAGGAAAAAGAAAATTATTTAATTACACATTTACATCACACTGCCATTTTGCATCGCAATCATATGGGTTTATGGATGTCATTACAATTTGAATCCGCGGCATTAACTAAAAAAATTGCGGCAGCTTGTATTGAAAACGGAATTATAACGGATTGGTTTTTATTTGCAGAAGATCGTATCAGAATCGCACCTCCACTTAGCATCACTATTGACGAATTAATTGTAGCAATTGAAAAAATGATTGCAAGTATCAATCAAGCGATTGGGGAATAAAATATACATGTTAAATTTACTAATAACTAGCAATCACCAGTTCTGCAATACTGACGATATAACGCTTCATATTGCGGAATGATTGTATCAATGTCAAATTGTTTTGCTTGTTTTAAGGCATTCTTTTTAAATGACTTTAATTTTTCCTCATCCTGTAAAAGTGCAATTGCTTTTTGACTCATTGTAGCAGTATCGCCAACTGGAGCTGTATATCCGGTCACGCCATCAATGTTAACCTCACTTAATCCTCCGGCATCAGAGCTGATGACTACAGCACTCGCAGCCATGGCTTCCAAAGCTGCCAATCCAAAACTTTCATATTCGGAAGGCAGTAAGAAAATATCACTCACTGCTAAAATTTCTTCCATTTGCTCCTGCTTTCCTAAAAAACGTACATCGGCCTCAATGCCAAACTGCCTTGCTAAGTCCTCGGCAACAGGGCGTTCTGGGCCATCGCCTACCATTAATAATTTTGAAGGAATAGCAGCATGAATGTTTTTAAATATTTCCATCAAGTCATCTATCCTTTTTATTTTTCGGAAGTTAGAGGCGTGCACAATTATTTTTTCTCCATTAGGTGCAATCACTTGTCTAAATGCGGCCACTGGCTTTTTATCGTATCGGTGCAAGTCCACAAAGTTGTTAATGACTTGAATATTTTTTCGAATATCAAAATGCTTTAAAGTTTCTTCTTTTAAATTTTCTGAAACCGCTGTAATGGCGTCACTTTCATTGATGGAAAAAGTAACAACAGGCTCGTATGTTTTATCGCGTCCTACTAATGTAATATCAGTGCCATGTAAAGTGGTAATTACTGGAACGGATCTGCCTGTTTTTTGTTTTACAATTTGCTTCGCAGTGTAAGCTGCAGATGCATGTGGTATAGCATAATGTGCATGAATTAAATCCAAGTCGTGATTTAAAATCACATCTACCATGGTGCTAGCCAAGGCTAATTCGTAGGGTGGGTAGTCAAATAATGGATAGGTTGGAACCCTAACTTCATGATAAAATATATTGGCATGGAAACCATTTAAACGAACAGGTTGCTGGTAGGTAATAAAATGTATTTCATGTCCTTTTTCGGCCAAGGCTTTCCCCAGCTCGGTGGCTAAAACACCACTACCTCCAAACGTAGGATAACAAACTATACCGATCTTCATTTATACAAGTTGAATGTGCAATTAACAACTAATTATCCGATAAAGTTTAATTATATTTAAGAATTATTTGAATGTTAAAATACCAACTTATGCGTCGATTATTGCTATTGTTTTTTTGCTTGCCTATCATGGCGCAAGCCCAAGTGAATCAAGACAGTGTTATGATTAAAAAAATGGCCGATGAAATTATGACCAACGGTAAGGCCTATGATTTGTTAAGAGAATTGACTAAGAAAATTGGGGGTCGTTTAGCCGGTTCCCCACAGCAGCAAAATGCAGCCATCTGGGGTAAAAGAAATATGGAAGCTTTTCAACCCGATAAAGTGTTTATGCAACCCTGCAAAACACCCAATTGGCAGAGAGGAGGTAAGGATTTTGCAGCCGTTGTTGGCATCAATGGCAGAGCAACCACTCAAAAACTAGAAGTCCTGGCCTTGGGTAATTCCTTAGGAAGTAATGGATTGGTAGAAGCCGATATTTTAGCTGTTGCTAATTTTGAGGAATTAGAAAAGCGCAAGGACGAAGTGAAAGGAAAGATTGTTTATTTTAATAGTGAGTTTGATCCTACATTGGTTCAAACTTTTCGTGCCTATGGTGCTGCTGGTATGTATAGAAGATCAGGTCCAAGTAGAGCTGCAAAATACGGCGCAGTAGGGGTAATGATCCATTCTTTGAGTTCCGCACCAGACAACGCTCCCCATACGGGTGCCATGGTGTATGACGAAGCACAACCTAAAATTCCTGCAGTAGCTTTAGGCCCAACTGATGCAAAAGCATTGTATGCGCTTGCAAAGAAAATAACCGTTCGCGCACAAATGCAAACCTATGGGTTTTATTTACCTGATGCAGACGAAAATAATGTGGTAGCCGAATTAAAAGGCACTGAACATCCTGAAGAAATTATTACCATTGGCGGACATTTAGATAGTTGGGATGTGAATGAGGGAGCACATGATGATGGTGCTGGGGTTGTGCATACCATGGAAGTATTACGTACGATGAAAGCGTTAAATTATCAACCTAAACATACCATTCGTTTTGTATTGTTTGCAAATGAAGAGAATGGTGGAAAGGGCGGTGCTAAATATACCGAGTTGGCGAAATTGAATAAGGAAAAGCACATTCTAGCATTAGAAAGTGATGAAGGTGGTTTTACACCTAGAGCTATTGCAGTTTCTTGTACACCTGAACAATTGGCTTATTTCCAAACATGGACACCCTTGTTAAAACCTTATGGAACAGAAGTTACAACAGGCGGTGGAGGTGCTGATATTGGCCCATTAACAGGATATGATAAATCTATTATCATATCCAGCATGATTCCAGACAGTCAACGTTATTTTGATGTACATCATGCAAAGACCGATGTTTTTGAAAATGTAAACAAACGTGAATTATTATTAGGCGCAGTAAACATAGCAGCCTTTATTTACTTAGTAGATCAACACGGAGTGAATTAATCAACCCTTTATAAAATATAAGGGCTGATTAATTCTTTTCTTATGATTTTTTCAAAGCCACCCAAGAAGACGCGGCGCGTCTGATGTGTAGAAAAGCTAATAAAATAAGCCCCGACAAAATCGGGGCTTATTTTATTATTGGTATAATCGAAGTTAATATTTCAATGCTGAACGAGCTTTCGAGCATTGCGCAGGGCGAGAGAAGCATTTGAAATGTTAACGAGAAAGGTTCATGGAGCGCTCCTTATACAAAGTTCTAAAGTAAGGGTCGCGTAAGTCTTTGATAAAACGGATTGCTTCACCTGTACTTTTCATTTCTGGTCCTAATTCTTTATTTACACCTGGGAATTTATCAAAACTAAATACGGGTTCTTTTATAGCAAAGCCGTCTAATTTTTTCTCCATCGTAAAGTCGGTTAGCTTGGCAGCACCCAACATTATTTTTGTAGCAATATTTAAATAAGGTATTTGATATGCTTTTGCAATGAACGGTGTAGTTCTTGATGCTCTTGGGTTAGCTTCAATCACATAAACCTTATCATCTTTTATGGCAAACTGGATATTTATTAATCCTCTGATATTTAAAGCTCTTGCAATTTTCTCACTATAAAATTCCATTGTGGCAACAATCAATGGAGTTAAATTAAATGCAGGTAATACCGCATTGCTATCACCACTATGAATACCCGCTGGTTCAATATGCTCCATGACACCCATTACGTGGAAAGTTTCACCATCAAAAATGGCGTCCACTTCGGCCTCTTGACAACGATCCAAGAAATGGTCAATTAATATTTTATTATCTGGGATATGTTTTAAAATACTTACTACTGCTTTTTCTACTTCAGCGTCGTTAATTACAATACGCATTCTTTGACCACCAATTACATAACTAGGCCTTACAAGTACAGGATAGCCTACTTGATTGGCAACTTCAATCGCTTCATCGGCGGTGTAAGCAGTACCATAATTTGGATAAGGAATATTTAATTCTTTTAATAAATCACTAAATCGTCCACGATCCTCTGCAATGTCTAAACTATCAAATGAAGTACCTATAATTTTAATGCCTCGCTCTGTTAAACGCTTTGCTAATTTCAATGCTGTTTGACCACCTAATTGCACAATCACACCCTCTGGTTGTTCTAATTCAATAATTTCCCATAGATGCTCCCAAAACACTGGCTCAAAATATAGTTTATCGGCCATGTCAAAATCGGTAGATACGGTTTCTGGATTACAGTTGACCATAATGGCTTCGTAACCAGCTTCTTTTACGGCTAACAATCCGTGTACGCAACAATAGTCAAATTCAATACCTTGTCCAATACGATTAGGCCCACTGCCTAATACAATAATTTTTTTCTTTTTGGAAGGGATTGATTCGTTGGAGTTCAGCTTGTTACTCATATGCATAAAATTGGGCAAAAATACATCAGCGAAAGCATTTATCCGAATTTTTATAAAAGGGTTTTCCACCAAATGTGCTTATTGTACTTGGCAAAGCTCATCCCAGCGCGTGGTAAAGCGTTTGCTGCGCTTTTCACTGCGCATTTTCCAATTTTTTTGAGTGCTCGAGGTCCCAAATTTGAGCACATCATTCCTATAGGCAGCATTCATATTGTCAATTACATTCATTAGTTTTTTGCGTCTTGCGTCGGCAGGGGCAATAAACAAATTGGTTTGCAATGCATTATCGGGTACAAAGTCACTTAAAATTACCCCTGCTTTTTTATAAATTTCCCCTTCTTCATATAGGGTTTTACCAATGGCAACCACCGCTTTAATAATGTCGGGAGTGAGGTTGCTTGGATTATCAAGTAATGCAAATCCACTTACCTGACTGCCTCGGTGATAATGCGACTGTTCGCTACCATATGGAAGGGCGGGGGACTTGCGTAGTAAAAATACTTGTACGCATTTAGCAGCACTATGTTGCCGTCTTAGTTTTTCGGCACATCTTGTAGCGTAGGTAGCCAAGGCCTCTTCAATTTCTTGCCAATCCGTTACGTTGCGTCCAAACATGCGCGTTGTTGCAATCATTTTTTTCTCGGTACGGGGTGCTTGCATGCTGTGTGTAGGAAGTCCTTTTAATTCACGTATTAATTTAATACCTGTTATGCCTCCTAAAAATTTTTTACCCCAGCTAATGTCTTTTATACTTAAAGCAAAAGCGGTGTTAATGCCATACACTTTTAATTTTTCACCATAGCGATATCCAATTCCCCAAACATCGTCGATAGGTGTTTTTTGTAAAGCGGTTTGAATTTTTTGAGTGCTGTCTAATACGACTACACAATTAGTTTGTATTTTATTTTTTTTCGCCAAACGATTGGCTACTTTGCTTAACACTTTATTAGGTGCTGCGCCAATCGAAACAGAAATGCCCGTCCAGGTTTCAATCGTATTTTTTAGGTGAATGCAAAAATCATAAACATCCTTATCAGCAATATGATGCAGGTCCACAAAGGCTTCGTCCACCGAGTATACTTCCACGTGACCCGGTGGTAGCAAGGATCGCATGGTTTCCATCACACGCCAACTTAAGTCACCATACAAATGATAGTTAGAGGAAAAAGTATGAACTCCAAATTTTTTAATGCGCTCTGCTTCCTGAAAGTAAGGGGCTGCCATAGCGATACCCAATTTTTTTGCCTCATCAGAACGTGATACAATACAGCCATCATTATTACTTAAAACAACAATGGGTGCATTTTGTAAGGTAGGGGCGAAAAGTCTTTCGCAGGAACAATAAAAACTATTACAATCAATAATCGCTTGCACAGGTTTTAAATTTATAAACCATGAATCACATAAGTCACAACGCCCCATGTTTTATAATCTTGCAAGTGTTCAATATGTATAGCACCATACTTTTTATTCTCTGGGAATAGCGTGATACTATGCGTTTGAATTTGTAAGCGGCGTACTAAAAATTCACCATTCAAAATAGCGACTACTACTTTGCCTGTTTTGGGAGGGACGCTTCGATCCACAATTAAAGTATCACCAATATGAATGCCGGCGCCGAGCATAGCGTCACTATTTACCCTAAAAAAAAAGGTAGCAGGTTTGTTATGAATGAGTTGCTCGTTGAGGTCAATACCTCTCTCCATAAAGTCGTCCGAGGCAGCTCCAAAACCAGTGGCGTTGGCTTGCACTATTTGACTGGATTGGTAGTTTTTGTTAATTTGTTGGGTAGCGATGCCTTCGCTAGGGTCTTGATCGATATATTCCATAAAACTAAATTTATTAGCAATATTAACTAAAATATTTAGTATTTTTATGAATATTTTCTAGCGCTCATTTTGTACCTTGAGGGCTCAAATTGTGTGTTATGGATAAGCCATTTTTTATTGATCCTAATATTGCCAGGGCAAAGACGATTGATACTAGTTTTTATTTGGAAACCAAATGGTTAGAAGCGTCCAAGGAAAAAATATTTGCGCCTAGTTGGCAGTATATTGGTTATACGGGTATGGTGCCGAAACCGGGTGATGCGCATCCGTTTAAGTTTTTGGAAAATTATATTGACGAGCCCTTGGTTTTAACACGTGATATGGATAACCACATTCATTGTCTTTCCAATGTATGTACGCATCGCGGAAATTTAATGGTGTATGAACCCTGTACAGCGCAAAAACATTTACGTTGCAAATATCATGGTCGGGCTTTTCATTTGGATGGTAAATTTATTTCCATGCCAGAATTTAAGGACGTTGAAAATTTTATTCCAGAAAACAATCATTTACATCATTTACAATTGTATCAATGGGGTCCTTTGTTATTTTCGCAATTAAAAAAAGGATTAGGTCCTGAATTATTTTTTAGGGAGATGGAGGAGCGCATTGGTTGGTTACCTATCAATAATTTAGTGTTTGATGCCTCAAGGTCCAATGATTATTATATTAAAGCCAATTGGGCATTGTATTGTGAAAATTATTTGGAAGGATTCCATATTCCATTTGTACACCCAGGCTTAAATACATTTTTAGATTTTAAAGATTATTCAACTGAAATATTTAAGTATGCCAATTTGCAATTAGGTATTGCAAAGGACGATGATTATTGTTTTGAAATGCCAATGGGGCATCCTGATGCGGGGAAACGTATTGCGGCTTATTATTTTTGGGTGTACCCTAACATGATGTTTAATTTTTATCCTTGGGGATTGTCTTTAAATGTAGTAACCCCAATTGATGCAGGTAATACCAAAGTAAGTTTTTTAAGTTTTGTATTTGATGCATCTAAATTAGGAAAAGGTGCGGGTAGTGGACTCGACACCGTAGAGCAAGAGGATGAAGAAGTGGTGCAGTATGTGCAGCAAGGCATTCGTTCTCGCTTTTATCACTATGGTCGTTATGCAACAAAACGTGAACAAGGCACTCACCATTTTCATAGTTTACTTGCCGATTTTATGAACCACTAATTATTTAACCCAACTCACGACTACATTCCAGTCGTTGCCAGTTTGTATATGGTATTTATCAGCGAAGCTTCCTTGGTTAATCGCAAATGATAAATCCATTAAACTATTTAAGTAGGCTAATGGTTTTCCAACTGCTACGCCACCAAAAGTATTTTCAAAAGGCATTGTGCCAATATACACTACTTTTTGTCTATTAAATATTTGCACCAAGATTTCATTTTTA
The DNA here is from genome assembly GCA_903929425.1 of uncultured Bacteroidota bacterium. Classification (GTDB taxonomy): domain Bacteria; phylum Bacteroidota; class Bacteroidia; order Chitinophagales; family Chitinophagaceae; genus Sediminibacterium. Next base: position 8,166 of record CAIYUO010000021.1, on the reverse strand, counting down.
GCATGTGTAAGATCAATAAATTTTTTCCAATTGTTTTGATCAATATTGGTCCACACATTACCATACTGAATATCTAAAATAGAAATATTACCTTTTAGTTTTCCATTTTGTAAAACAGCTTTTTGATAGGTTAATGAAGTAATCGGGTCATTGCTTATTTTTCCAACTTGTTCATAGCTAATAGTATGAGAAGCAAGTTTAGCAGCTGTATAGGCGTAAACATCACGACCATGAAAAGTATAGGAAGCGCCAGAATTTTTTCTTCGATTAGTGACTTCATCAATTTCTCTTACAGAATCAATCCCTAATGATTGTGCGATTAGCGTAAGGGTTCCATTATCGGGTGTAACTATATAGTGTCCTGATTTTGTTTTTACAACAACTGATTTTCGATTCGTGCCAACGCCAGGATCTACCACCGATACAAATACAGTTCCGATTGGCCAATAGGGAACTGTTTGGTCCAATCGATAAGCTGCTTCCCAAATATTATAAGCTGGGATGTCGTGTGTTAAATCATAAATTTTTAAACTAGGGTCAACACTACTTGCAACACCTTTCATAGCTGACACTGCACCATCTTTAGTGCCAAAGTCTGTTTGAAAAACAACAATACCATTTTGAGCTTTAATAACAGTAATCAAAGCAAAAAAGGATATGAACAAAGAAAATATTTTTTTCATAAAATGCAATTTGAATAGAAGCTGAAAAATTTAGAAAATAATGTCTCTTTAAAATAAAAAAAAGTCCAGAGGAATCTGGACTTTAAAGTTATTTAAAATTAATTTAATTAAAATTTGAATATCAATTTGGTAAACATTCTTAAACCATTATAACCCATTTGAACACCGTCCCATGGACCACCTGTTTCATTGTCACCAGCCCAACCCTTTGCCAAAGGATTAATAGCATAATCAGGGTGTACGTTAAAAATATTATCAACACCAGCAACGATGGATGTTTTCTTTGTGAATTGGTAATTCATATATAAATCGGTTGTGAATTTACCTTTATAGTTAAATATTTCAGGAACCAATGTATTCCCTGTTGCATCCGCATCGGCGGGAACCTCAGGGTTAATGCCATCACCATTTACGCCAAATCCAGTTAATGCAACATCACCAAAGTAGGTAATTCTAGCGCCTATACTTACTTTATTTTTCGTGTAGTCAAAGCTAGTTGAGAACTTAGATTTTGGTGCTGATGCTTTTAAGAAATATTTTTCTCTATCACTAAAGAATGTATTTGCATTGTATTCATTTGTATTTAAAGAGGTTGGAACATGAATTTCGTCAATGGTAATTCCTTGAAAATTAGCTACCAATAAAAATTTGAATTTTTCTTTTTCAGATATTTTCTTTTGATAATCTACCACTACATCAATACCTGTATTAGTTGTATTAACGGCATTTGCAAAAAATTGAGCTGTAGCAACACCTAGATCATTTAATTTGGCTGTAAATGCTGTTGGTAAGGTTGCATCACTTGCACTAAATAAACCTGACAATACTACACGATCTTTCATTTTAATGCTATATCCGTCAACCGTGAAGGTTAAGCCCTTAACTGGTTTCCAAGAAAATCCTAAACTCATATTGTTAGATGTTTCTTGTTTTAACTCAGGAATACCAGCCAATTTAGTAAGCGGGTCATCATTTCTAGAAACCCTTGATTGAACCAATTGACCTTGTGAAAATGAAGTAAGCGTATTACTAAAGTTTTTTTGTTGTAATGAAGGTGCACGATAGCCAGTACTAAAGGAACCTCTTACATTAAAGTTGTCAGTAACTTTATATCTGAAGGATGATTTATAAGTTGCGACTCCACCAAAGTCAGAATAGTTTTCTAAACGTACTGCACCTGTTAATAGTAAACTTGAAGTAGGCGTATACTCTAAATCACCATATAATCCTGTTACGATTCTGCTTGCATTAACTTTATCTGCAGGGCTAAATCCAGGAAATCCTTGCGCACCAGGTGCTTGTTGTAACCCAAAACTATTAGTGAAAACTTTATAGGATGCAGGCTCGCCTCTGAAGATTGAGTAATTTTCAACTCTGAATTCAGAACCAAATGAAACCTTCACACCACCATTATTTACTTTACCATATAATTTACTTAAATCTAAATTGGTAGTGCTTTGTAAGAAATTAAAACCGCCATCATCAAAATGTGTTTGCGATACACTGCCAATATTTGAAGCATTAAATGTGCCGTCCCCAAAATAATGAAAATTGTTATTGCCTACTGTTGAGCTAAAGTCCCAATCCCAACCTGTCGCAGTTGATTTTGAAAAACCCGCTACCATAGACATATCTTGAATATTTCCTTGAATGTGTGGGTTATAACTTGTATCGCCTTGGCCAGTAACAAACATGATATCAGGTACAAATAGTAAACCACCTTTGGAATTTACTGGGAAACGATTTGGTTTTGCTGACCAATTTCTGGTGTAAGCAAAAGCGTCTGATTTTTTACTATTGATACCACCAAAAGCATAAAATTTAATACCATCGCCCATAGGAACTTCCATATTCATCATAGCGCCATATGATTTCATCGACCCATCACCAAAACCTTGTCTCCATGTGTTAATTGGTAAACCGTCTTCAGCAGGAGCTTGTCTAAATGTTTTCCCTTGATCTGTAAATTCTAAAGATAAATTGATAAAACCACCTTGTTTGCCAATATCAAATCCTCTGTTGATTGACAAATTTTGAGTTATACCATCTAAAGCAGCTAGTGAAGAATTGTATAAATAGTTACGATCGTTTTTTACCGAATAGGTATTGTATTTATTATCAAAATAACCAGCAACACCCGTTATCACATTCCACTCTTTGGTATTCTTTTTTAAGACCACATTCATTACACCTGCAATGGCATCCGAACCATATTGTGCTGAAGCACCATCGCGTAAAATTTCAATACGGTCAACAGATGATTGCGGGAAACCATTTAAATCAACACCCGAATTTCCTCTTCCTCTTGTTCCAAATAAACCAACAAATGCTGTGCTATGACGTCTTTTTCCATTAACCAATACCAAGGTTTGGTCAGGACCTAAACCTCTTAAAGTGCCAATATCAATATGGTCAGCACCGTCGGCACCTGATTGTTTATTATAATTAAAAGAAGGAGCTACAAAATTTAATGTGGATGTTAAATCCATTCTTGCTGTGTTCACACCAACCTCAGATAGTTTAATAACATCTACTGGAACAGGTGATTCTGTTTTTACACGACCACCACCTCTGCTACCAACTAATATAACATCTTGTAATTCATTTACAGCAGTATTTAATTTAATCATCATGTTACCACTACTTGCACTAACCTTTTTTGATTCAAATCCAACGGAAGTAAATTCCAGAGTTTCTCCAACTTTTGCACTTACATTGAATACACCACTAATATTGGTTGATACAATAGCTTTACTTGATGGCGCCTTGATGGTCACTCCAACCAAAGGAACACCTTTGCTGTCGGTAACTGTTCCAGTTATTTTTTGCGTTTGTGCAAATGAATAAGTGGATAACAACATAAATAAGAATAATGATACAGAGTGTTTAAAATTTTTATGCATATGTGTAGGTTATATTTGTAAACTTAAGACTTTTTAATATTTTTTATATGATATTGGTTACTTTTAGGCATATTTTAAACTGATTTCTATCAATATGGAAGATGTTCTAACACATATAAATAATTTATATAAAACTATTAATATAATTGATTGGGATCAAATCAGTAAAATACCGCAAAGTGGAGGTGATCGAATTTATTATAGAATTGAGCAAGGGTCAAATTCTTGGATTGCAACTTATAATTTGAATATTAAAGAAAATGAGACTTTCTTGTATTTTTCAAATCATTTTTTTTCAAAAGGATTACCCGTTCCCAAAATATTAGCAGTAAGTGAGGACAAATCAATTTATATCCAATCTGATTTAGGGAACGTTTCGTTGCTTGAAGTGTTGGAAAAAGAAGGTAAAACGGAACGTGTATTTTCATTGTTTCAAAAAAGCTTAAAAGCCTTAGCGCAGTTGCAAGTTAACGGGGGTAAAGATTTAGATTATTCCTATTGTTTGACTTCTAAAGAATTTGGCAAGCATTCCATTTTAACGGATTTGCTATATTATAAATATTATTTTTTAGACACTTTGCAATATCCTTATGATAAGCAAACTTTAATTGATGAATTTGAAATGTTGAGTGATCGTTTAGCAAGTAAGGACTTGAATCATTTTTTATTTAGGGATTTTCAAAGCCGAAATATTATTGTTAATAATGACGAAGTATATTTTATAGATTTTCAAGGGGGCATGCAAGGCGGCTTATCCTATGATGTTGCTTCCTTGTTATGGCAAGCTAAAGCGGAACTTTCGAATGAATGGAAACAAAAATTAGTAGACTACTATATAAGCGAAGTGCAAAAATTATTGCCAACTGCTTTGGACGAAACTAAATTTAAACAACAATATGAAGGCTTTGTTTTACTACGTTTGTTACAAGTATTAGGGGCTTATGGCTTTAGAGGATTGTTTGAGCGAAAAGCACACTTTTTAAGTAGTATTCCATTGGGGTTAAGAAACTTGAAAAACTTTTTATCCATTTCTCCATTGAGTAAAGAAACACCTGTTTTTGCAAGTATTTTAAATTGGATGGTGACAGATGAAGTAATTGAAAGATTTACACCAACCCTAGCTAATGAAAAAACACCTTTAGTAATAACCATTAATAGCTTTAGTTATAAAAAAGGATTGCCAATGGATGAAACTGAAAATGGGGGTGGTTTTATTTTTGATATGCGTGGCATTTTAAATCCAGGAAGGTTTGATGATTATAAAAAATTGTCTGGACAAGATAAACCAGTTCAAGATTTTTTAGAGCAAAGAACAAAAATGAATACTTATTTAAATAGTGTTTGGGATTTAATTGACATTACTGTAGAAAATTATTTATCAAGAGATTTTGCATCCCTGCAAATTAATTTTGGTTGTACAGGAGGTCAACACCGAAGCGTTTATGCTGCCGAGCAAACGGCGAGACATTTAAGAAATAAGTTTAAAGTCAAAGTAATTTTAGAACATACCAATAAAAGCAATTGGGTAAAATAATTTTAGATGCGTGCAATGATATTGGCTGCTGGATTGGGTACTAGGTTGAAACCTTTTACGGATGCTCATCCTAAGGCGTTGGCCATGGTGAATGGCAAATCTTTATTGCAAAGAAATGTTGAATATTTATTGTCTTATGGCATTTCTGATATCATTGTGAATGTCCATCATTTTGCGGATCAAATTATAACTGCTATTAATAATAATAATGGATGGGGTGCCAATATTAGTATTTCAGATGAAACCGATGAGGTGCTGGAAACAGGTGGAGGCTTATTACGTGCTGCCAACTACTTTGAATATGAGGAACGTTGGTTAGTCATGAACGCCGACATTTTAACCAATTTGGATTTACATAAATTAATAGCTGCTGATGAAGTAAATGCCATTAATGCGGAAGGTGATTTAGTAGCCACATTAGCAGTAACAGATAGAATGTCTAGTAGGAATTTAATTTTCAATACTTCCGGTACTTTATGTGGTTGGAAAAATAATATTACAGGTCAAGAAAAATGGGCCAATCCTTTAAGAGACCCCAATTCGGCAGTTCCAAAGGCTTTTAGTGGCATTCAAATTGTTCATACTTCTTTTTTAAAAGAAGTGCAATTGAGTGGAAAGTTTTCTTTAATTGATGCCTACTTGCAATTGGCTCAACATTTTGCCATTCATTTTTATGACCATAGCGACGGCATTTTATTAGATGTAGGTAAGCCGGAAAGCTTAGAAAAAGCTGCTACGATTTTTAAATAGTATTTGAATTTTGCACAGGGCTACCATTTATTTACACCTGGTTGTATTTTATAAATACGCAAAACCTTTTACATCTATACTTTGATGTAAATCTTTTTCTTGTCTAAAAGATAAGCAAGTAAAAACATAAATGTGATAAAGCATAAGGCGTAAACAAATGACCCAACTCTTAAATCGTTATTTATATTTTTGCAAACATTTTCATAGAACCATGGCAGCGCCGATGTATACACGGGTTCACCTTTATTGTTTGTGTGATCTGTCCATCTTAACAATGCTAATACCCTTGGTAAAAATCCACTCAATACAAAAATGAATAAAGGATTCTTTCCAAATACATCAAAAAAATGACTCCATTTTCCTTTTGCTTCTTTGAACTCCAATAAATAAATAAACATCCCAAGTGTAATCATAGCAAGGCCTGTGGTGTATAATACATAACTGCTTGTCCATATTTTTTTATTAATAGGAAAGCTAAAATCCCATATATATCCTGCTAACACTAGCACTACGCCGGTTAATAAAATCTGTGCCAGCATTTCAAAACTCTTTCCTTTTATTTGAATGTATTCGCCCACTAAATAACCTAAAATTACTTGGACAATGGCAGGAAATGTACTTACCAAACCTTCAGGATCAAAGGGTACGCCTTCCCCTTTATAAATATGTGAAACACCTAAAATCGCTTGGTCGATAGCATTGCCAAAATAGCCTGATAAACTATAGGGATGTCCGGGTGCGCCAAATAAAATATTAAGTATCCAATATAATACCAAAATCATCATTCCTATAAAAAGTGATATTTTGGATTTGCCATAATATATAATGACAGATGCGAAAAAATAACAAAGTGCAATTCGCTGTAAAACCCCTGTTAAGCGCACATTTTCCCATACTTTAAAAATTAGTACCTGATCCGACCATTTTACAAATGGGCTCCAATTTAAAAAAAGACCTATTAAATAAATGAGCACCGTTCTTTTAATTACTTTTTTCCAAAAATCATTATTTGTGCCCATTCTTAGCTTAGGCATTACAAAACTCATGGCATTCCCTACTGCAAATAAAAAAAATGGGAATACTAAATCAGTTGGGGTACATCCATGCCAACTAGCATGTTCTAAAGGACTAAAAATATGGCCCCAAGAACCTGGATTGTTCACTAAAATCATGAGTGCGACCGTGGCACCCCTGAAAACGTCTAAGGAATAGTATCTTTGTTGGTTCATAATGTTATTTGGAGTATAAATATTAACAATTTCATGCTTTTATATATCGTCAAAATAATATCTTTGTAAGATACAAATTCAGATGCAAAAAAATATATTAATTACAGGAGGAGCAGGATTTATTGGATCGCATTTAGTGCGTTTAATGGTGAATAAGTATCCTGATTATCAAATTTTTAATTTAGATGCCTTGACTTATGCGGGCAACTTAGAAAATTTAAAGGATATTGAAAAGTCGCCTAACTATCATTTCATAAAAGCGAATATTTTAGAGGCCGACGCTTTGAAAGAAATTTTCCAAAAACATCAAATTACGGATGTGATACATTTGGCTGCTGAGTCGCATGTGGATCGTTCCATTGTTTCGCCTTTGGACTTTGTTTACACAAATGTAATTGGTACAGTGAACTTGTTAAATACCGCTAAGGATTTTTGGAAAGGTGATTTAAGTTATGAAAATGCACATGACGGAACCTGGGATAAAAAAAGAGATCATTTATTTTATCATATTTCTACAGACGAAGTTTATGGTAGTTTAGGTAAAGAAGGGTTGTTTAAAGAAACTACGCCTTATGACCCAAACTCGCCTTACTCTGCAAGTAAAGCTGCAAGTGATCATTTTGTAAGGGCTTATGGTGAAACCTATCATTTACCTATTGTGGTTTCTAACTGCTCTAATAATTACGGACCTAATCATTTTCCTGAAAAATTAATTCCTTTATTCATACACAATATCATCAATAAAAAAGCATTGCCTGTTTATGGCGATGGTTTATACACGCGTGATTGGTTATACGTTATAGACCATGCACGTGCAATAGATTTGATCTTCCATGAAGGTAAAAAAGGTGATACTTATAATATTGGTGGATTTAATGAGTGGACCAATATTGACTTGGTGAAGTTATTGATAACCCAAATGGATGAAAAATTAGGACAAGCAAAAGGAGAAAGTGAAGCATTGATTACTTATGTGAAGGACCGTCCAGGACATGATCGTCGTTATGCTATTGATGCGACTAAATTAAATAAGGAATTAGGATGGACTCCGTCGGTTACCTTTGAGC
>CAIYUO010000020.1 GCA_903929425.1 uncultured Bacteroidota bacterium | reverse complement strand
TTTTTCTTGATTCATTGGTTTATGTCTTTGTTTTTTCATACCTTTTTTTTACACCGATTTGCTTCCCACAAAATGTATGAAACGAGTAAAAATTGGGAACGTATTTTTTATATTAGTACTTGGTTTTTTCAAGGCTCTTCCTATTTAGTCCCTAGAGCTTATGGAGTTATGCATAGAATGCATCATGCATACAGTGACACTGAAAAAGATCCACATTCGCCTCATTTTTTTAAAGATGTATATGAGATGATGAAAAGTACGGTCGTAATTTATAGAGCATTTTTAGCTAATGACAAAATGCCGGAAAAAGAATTCACAACCGACTATTTACCGGTTTGGGAGAAGTTAGACAAATTTGGTCACCATATGTTAACCAGATTAGCTTTTGCTATTTTTTATGTTTTAATTTATTGTTTTTTTGCACCAAGTATTTGGTGGTTTCTGCTTTTGCCAATTCATTTTTTAATGGGTCCGATACAAGGTGCAATTGTAAATTGGTGCGGCCACAAATATGGCTATCGAAACTTTGAAAGCACTGATCAAAGTAAAAATACAGGTCCTTGGGGTATTTTTTTACTTGGTGAGTTGTTTCAAAATAACCATCATCACAAAAAAACTGATGCAAATTTTGCAAAAAAGTGGTTTGAGTTTGATCTTACTTATCAAGTAATGCGTCTATTTAATTTTATGGGCATCATTCAGTTTAATAAAATTAATTAAACGATTAGTTTAAAATAGTACAGCATATTTTGCAGTAAAAACTTTACTTTTTAATGAGCTCTTTTACGGCCATCCAATCTGTTAAACGTTCAATCCAAGTATCACTTGTGGTATGTTGAACACGCATGCCAAATCCATGGCTACCTTCATTATAAACATGTAGCTCGGCGTCTTTTTTAGCAGTATTCCAGGTAGTAAATAAATCAATACTTTGTTGTTGTAAATTTAATGCATCATTTGCAGCTACTACTATAAATAATGGTGGCGCATCGTTATTGACTTTTCCTTGCATCTCCTTTGGGAAATAGGCATAAATAGGAGTAACGAAATTAGGTTTATTTTCAGCAGTGTAATTAAAAGCCGCTGATGCAGCTACTGTTCCTCCAGCTGAGAACCCTACGATACCTATTTTATCGGGATTAATTTTATATTCACCTGCATGTGCTCTTACATATTTGATAGCTGCTTTTCCGTCGGCAATACTAAATGGAACGGCATTTTTTTGATTTTGTAACTTTTCTTGATCACGTCCATGAATAGCGTCATTAAAATATTTCACTGCATCAGTTGTGTTAATATGCGCTAATCGATACTTTAATACAAAACAGGTAATCCCCTTTTTTACAAGCGGTTTAGCTACATCATAACCTTCATTACCCATTAAAAGTGCAATAAATCCGCCACCAGGACAAATAACTACAGCCGTGCCATTTGCAATTGATGCATCAGGAGCAAATATGGTTAAACTTGGTTTAGCAACATTGTAAACCACTTGCGTTTTCCAGCTACTACCTTCTTGAATGCCTTCCTCCCAATTCCAATTTTCGGTTCCTGGAATGGCCCCGTCGTAAATTTGTACTACTTTATTTTGAGCATAATTGGAGATGGATACAGTAATAAGTATTCCTAAAAGAATAATAAACTTTTTCATAATAAACTATTAAGTGGTGTTTGTTTTGAGCCACTATAAAAATAGTTTATTTTTTCGTCAATTTAAACTCATCTACTACTTTACCGTTTGAAGCAATTTGTTTAAAATGTAAAGTTTCACCTTTTGATTCAATATAGGTTAAGGAATGGTCGGTTGAGAAAAATTTGTGTGTAAACTTTTGCCAACTATCAGTATCCGATTCTTGTTCTGGATTATACAAATCCTGACCACCTGCCCCTGTTACTAAATAAATGACGCCTTTCGCTTCTGTAATATTTTTACCGTCAAACTTTTTATCTAAAATCCATTTTCCATTTACTACACGGCCTCGAAATGTTTTATTGTCTTTACCACCCACCATCAATGTGCCTTTACGATCAGGTGTAAATGTTAATGGGAATGACCTTTGATAATTATGTACATGACCATTAAATACTACATCCACTTTACCATCCTCAAATATGGGTGACAATAGTCGCATTTGTTGTTGTTCAAAATGTGCCTTTGAGGAATTAAATCCAGGATGGTGAAACATTACAAAACGCCACTTCACATCTTTAGCATTTTGCAAATCATTTTTTACCCAGTTTAACAATGTACTATCAGTCCAATCAACATAAGTATCTGCATCAATCACGGTCCAATGTGCGTTTGCATAGTTGTATGAAAAATTACTCATACTAGGATATGCTTTTCCTGCAGCCTTATAAAATGCATTTTTATTTTCATCACTCCCATTTAATATCGGAACCATACTTGATCCTTCCTTTAATGCAATTCCATTTAAAGGTTGCTCCCAAAAATAATAATAGCTTAAGGCTGTAGGTGTTTTATCCATGTCTCTATCTTCAGCATCATGATTACCTACAGAGGCTATAAATGGAATTTTTCGCATCAATGGAGCGCCTAATGAATCGGCTTGATCTGCATTATATATAGGCCAAAACTTTTTAGTATAATCTTGAATTAAACCACTATTGTATACAATATCACCAGGTACAGCTATATAATCTGGATTTAATTTATCCATGATGCTTGCTAATTTTTTCTGGTCCTTTGTTAAAGCACCAATATCTCCAATGACTATGAATTTGTAATCTTGTTTATTTGATTTTGGCGCATGTGCGGTTGATTCAAAAACTACTTTATTGTTATTTGTTACTCGATAGTTAAAATCTTTGCCTAACAATAAGTTTTTCAAACTTGCATGATAAACTACAAATGGACTTACACTTTTAACGTTCACTACATTAAAACTAATATCAGCAGATGTTACCCATGATTTATCTGTTTTTATTTCAACACTCCATTTGTTTAAAGTGTCGGTAGTATGCCAAAGTAATGATAGCTCATTTTGGTTTCCTTCATAACCCACTTGTAAATATGGCTTTACTAAAAATGTTGATTGCGCGGTTGCATTATTTATAACGAATAAAGCAATTATAAGAAAGGGTATTATTTTTTTCATAATGGTTGCATTTTATATAGTTTTAAATGTAACAACTATTTTATTTAAATGCTTATTTTTGACTAAATAGTAACATTTTAATAATTTACGTTTTTATATAAAAATATGATTTTAAGATTAGCCACATTGTCAGATGCCAATACTATTTGGGAAATTTTACAAGCAGCCATTTTACAAAGAAAAAAAGATGGAAGTACACAATGGCAAAACGGCTATCCTAACAAGGAAACGGTGGCAAATGACATTCAACTAGGATATGGATATGTGGTTGAGGAAAACAATTTAGTGATTGCGTATGCTGCAATTGTTTTTGATAACGAGCCTACTTATGAAGTGATCAATGGTGCTTGGTTATCCAATCAAGCATATGTAGTTGTTCACAGAGTCGCAACTACGCCTAACTTAAAAGGGAAAGGAATTGCTACTCAACTATTTTTAATGCTTGAAAAACTAGCATTGTCAAAAAATACAATTAGTATTAAAGTGGATACTAATTTTGATAATATTCCCATGCTTAAAATATTAGATAATTTAAATTATACTTATTGCGGTGAAATTTTTGTTAGCGGCTCACCTCGAAGAGCCTATGAAAAACTTTTGAAATCAATCAAATAATTATTATCATAAATAATAATCCTAAACTTAAAGACATCCATACTTTTTTGCCTTTTTCTTTTCAAATTATTTGTTATATTTAAATAGCCTAATAATTGTCATATGAAACAACGTAGAGATTTTATCAAACAAATGTCTTTAGCGTCGGCCGCTATGATGGCCACGCCTAGTTTTGCCAAAAGTAATATTTTTAATACCGATACTATCCGAGTGGCCACTATTGGTGTTAATGGAATGGGTTGGTCCAATACCACTGCTGCCTTGAAAGTAAAAAATGTTCAAGTGGTTGCACTTTGTGACATTGACGCGTCTGTTTTAAATAAACGAAAGCAGGAGTTACTATTATTACAACCAGCGGTAAAAAATGTTGATACTTATAATGACTATCAAAAAATATTAGATCGAAAAGACATTGACGTAGTTATTGTTGGTACACCTGACCATTGGCATGCCTTACAAATGATCAATGCATGTTCTGCTGGCAAGCATGTATATGTTGAAAAGCCAGCAGGCAACTCCATTGGCGAATGCGATGCTATGATTAAAGCAAAAAATAGATATGGTAGAATTGTTCAAGTGGGACAATGGCAAAGAAGTGAAAAGCATTTTCAAGACGCTTTGGATTTTGTTCACTCCGGTCAACTTGGAAATATCAGAACAACTAAAGTATGGTGTTACCAAGGTTGGATGCGTCCTCAGCCAGTGGTTGCTGATAGCATTCCACCTGAATATATTGATTACAAAACTTGGTTAGGCCCCGCACCATTAAGAACTTTTAATACAAGTCGCTTTCATTTTCATTTTAGATGGTTTTGGGATTATGCAGGCGGCTTAATGACCGATTGGGGAGTGCATTTATTAGATTATGCGATTCAAGGTATGAAGGCCGATAACCCTATTTCAGTAAGTGCCTTAGGCGGTAAATTTGCTTACCCCGAACTAGCTGAAGAAACACCTGACACTTTAACTGCCTTGTACGAATTTGATAAATTTAATTTAGTGTGGGATTCGGCAATGGGTATTGATAATGGCTCCTATAATCGAAACCATGGCATTGCGTTTATTGGTAATAATGGAACTTTAATTTTAGATAGACAAGGATGGGAAGTGATTGAAGAAAGACAAGCAAAAAATAAAGTGGTTAAGCCTTACCAAAAAGTGCAGGACAGTGGTATTGAATTACATTGGGAAAATTTCATTGCTGCTATACGAAATAACAATCCAAGCTCATTGCGTTGTTCCATTGAGGATGGCGCTCATATTGCAACGGTAGCACAAATGGGGAATATTGCTTATCGATCTGGCAAAAAAATTAGCTGGAATGAAAACAATAAAAAATTCACGGACGATGCTATTCAAACCGAATATTATATGAAGCAGTATCATAATGGCTATAAGCTACCTAATTTATAATATAAGTTTAATATTTTATTTATGAATGCTAAGGTTGATACTTATTTAAGTAGTTTAAAAAATTGGAAAAAGGAAGCACAACTTTTAAGGGAAATATTGCTAACAACTAAACTTGACGAAGAATTTAAATGGTCAAGACCATGTTATACTTATAATGGGAAAAATATAGTAGGCATAGCTACTTTAAAAGATCATTGTGCACTCAATATTTTTAATGGCGCATCCTTATCTGATCCTAATGAAATATTAATTATACCTGGTGAACATACGCAGTCAGGAAGGTGGATGAAATTTGATTCCATAGCAAACATTAATAAGCATGCCAAGCTTATCAAATCATTTATCAAAGAAGCCATTGAATTGGAAAGTAATGGAGTTAAGCCAGTCAAATCTAAACCCGCCTCATTGCCCTTGCCAATAGAATTAGAAAATATATTTAAAAAAGATGATAAACTTAAAAAAGCCTTTAATGCATTAACACCGGGACGACAAAGAGCCTATTTAATTTATTTTTCAGGCACTAAAAATGCACAAACAATCATTAATAGAATCGACAAGTACACTCCAAAAATTTTATGTGGCAAAGGCTTTAATGATTGCACCTGCGGACTTTCCAAACGAATGCCGAATTGTGATGGATCACACAAGTTTGCTAAACTATAATTATAGCATATATCAATTTATTAAGATAATTTAGCAAAACAAATTTTTAATATGAAGTTCAAAATAATTGCCTTTTCTGTTTTAATAGTATTTGCATTTAATTTAAATGCACAAAAAGTATCTTCTGCAGCAAATAATTTACCTATTGGTGTTTTTGATTCAGGTACTGGTGGATTAACAGTGTTAGAAGCTATGTTGCAATTAGATGCCTATAATAATACTACTGGTTTGCCAGGAGCTGATGGGAAACCCGATTTTAACAGTGAGTTTTTTGAATATTTAGCTGATCAAGCAAATATGCCTTATGGAAACTATGCAGCTGAAAAAAAGACCGATCTTTTAAAAGAGCATATTATCAAAAACATGCAATTTTTATTACAATCAAATAACACTAAACAATCAGCAAAAATGATTGTGCTTGCATGTAATACTGCAACAGCTTATGCCTTATCTGACATCAAGCAAAAGTTTAAAAATGAAAATGTAAATGTACCAGTTATTGGCGTAATTGATGCGGGCTCAAAAGCGGCACTAGCCTATCAAGCAAAAGCAGGGGCAGGAACCATTGGTGTTTTTGCAACTGCAGGAACAGTTGCTTCGGAAGGTTATCCAAGAACATTACAAGCAATGGCAAAGGATAAGGGTTTAGCTGTTTTGTCAGTTGTAAGTCAAGGCGGTGCCGGGCTTGCTGAAAGTATTGACCGCGATTGGAGTTATTTTGTAGATACTTTAAAGCAAGCAAGAAAGGAATACAAAGGGCCTTCCATGAAAAATCCAATATATATCATTGATACTACTTTATTATCAGCGTATAAATTTGATAAATCAAGCAATAAATTATTATGTGAGTATGATGATAAAGGAAGTTGTTTGGATTTGCAATTAAATGATCCTGCTAATTATGTACGCTATCACTTAGTGACTTTATTGGAAAAAATGTTGAAACAGAATATTAATACACCAATGAACACTTTGATATTAGGTTGTACGCACTATCCTTATATGAAAGACACCATTGCAAAAGTATTGAATGAGCTATATGATTATAAAAAAGACAATCAATTCCGTTATCGAAATTATTTAGCAAAACATATTGAGTTGATTGACCCTTCAGTTGAAACTGCTAAAGAAGCATACTTGGCTATGCGTAATTTGAAATTAACAAATAATGCTAGTGTACAACCTAATCGTTTTTTTATTACAACACCTAATACTGCTTTAGCTGAGGCTCAATTACAACCCGACGGATGGTTTACTTATGGCTATAAATATGGCAGAGTAGCAGGTGAAAAAAAGGATTATGTGCAATACGTACCTTTTGATCATAAGAACATTTCGGACGCTTCTTACGAACGTTTTAAATTAGTGCT
Source organism: uncultured Bacteroidota bacterium (assembly GCA_903929425.1). GTDB lineage: Bacteria > Bacteroidota > Bacteroidia > Chitinophagales > Chitinophagaceae > Sediminibacterium. The sequence continues at coordinate 6,915 of CAIYUO010000020.1, read as the reverse complement.
GCCTAGTGCCTATAAAGAAATTGCGAAGACATTAAAGTAGTATCTTAAGTGCAACTCTTGCTATACTAATAATATATTATTTGTAAAGTAAATACAGGCTAATCATCACTTCTGTTTCCTGCTCTATAATGGTTTCAACATGAGTATGTTTTATAAATGCTTGTAAACTTTCAATAAAAGGGGCACCCATTATTCTTTGAGGTGTAGCTATAATAATCACTGCATCCTTGGAAATATAATATTCTATAACTTGAAGTAGTGGCTTGAATTCACTAGGAGCATAATTAATATCACTTAATAAAATAACATCAGCTTGAATGGAGTAATCAAATTCATTCCAATCTACTATCATTCCCCTTGCGTTTGACAAGGCCAAAAGATTAATATTTTTATTGATTAGTTCAATTGCATCCTTATTATAGTCACTTATGATTACTTCCTTCGCTTTGTTTGATATCGCAAAGGAAGGCTGTCCTATACCAGCACCCATTTCAAAAACTATTTTATCAGCTATCCAATTTGGTTGCGCGATTAAAAATTTTGTAAGTGCTATTGATGAAGCCCAAAGCTTTGCCCAAAAAGGGAAAGGTTCGGTTGCATTACTAGCTAACAATTGCTCGTAGGTGGGTTTAACCAATTCTGGATTGGGGATACAAATAGTTAATCCATTTTCGATCTCAAGTATTTGGGTGGGATACTTCATTAAAATGAAAATAGTAATTAATATGTAATTGAAGCATTTTTCACCATTGTAAATGATTTAAAAATTTAATCTAGTTTGTTTTGATCATACATTAACTTTGTAAAAACTAAATATCATGCAAATTTCAGGCAATAAAATATTAATTACAGGCGGTGCAAGTGGAATTGGATTAGGATTAACCGAAAGGTTTATTCAGGAAGGAAATACCGTTATTGTTTGCGGAAGAAGAGAGGAATTTTTAGCTGCAGCAGCTACAAAATTTCCAACAGTTATTACAAGAATTTGTGATTTATCAGATGAGTCCGAAAGAATTGATTTGTTAAACTGGATTTCCGAAAATCACCCTGACACGAATGTCCTTATTAATAATGCAGGTATACAAAATTGGATGAGTGTCCAAGAGGATAGTTTTTATGACAGAGCGCATGAGGAAATCACAACTAATGTTTTGGCTCCAATTCATTTAGCTAATTTGTTTGCAGGATTAAAATCCATTAAAACAATTATGAATGTTACTTCAGGACTTGCCTTCATTCCTATGGCTAAAGCGCCAGTCTATTGCGCTACCAAAGCATTTATGCGTTCCTTTACTTTGTCATTAAGACGCCAATTAAAAGATGCTGATATTGAAGTCATTGAAATGATACCTCCTGCTTTAAATACCGACTTAGGCGGTAAAGGTATTCATGACGCTTACCCTCCTGTGAGTGAATTTATTGAAACCATATTTGAGCAATTAAAGGAAGGGAAATTAGAATTAACTTTTGGAATGAGTGAAGGCCGATTAAAAACCAACAATGATACAATTGTTGCTGGGTTTAATATGATGAATCCATAATTTGGCACAATTTTTTAATTTAAAAAAGTATAATTATGGGCGTTAAAATAATTTCTATATTCATAAATAGTCACTAAACCATTTATTTATCTTAGAGTCCTGAAAAGTATTAAAATTTTATTTATGGAAAATTCGAGTTCGAAAATGCGTAAAACGATGCGTGATTTACACAATAATATTGGATATTTTATTGTTGGTTTAGTTATTATTTATGCACTAAGTGGTATTGTACAAACCTATCGTGATACTTCATTTTTAAAGCATGAAGTAAAAAATGAAAAAATAATCGAGACTAATTTAGATGCCGACAAATTAGGTAAAGCCATTAAGCAAAAAGAGTTAAAAGTAGAAAAAACCGAAGCTGGTATCATGTATTTTAAAGACGGTAATTATAATCCTCAGACCGGTGAGGTTAAATATGTTACCATGGAATGGTATTCATGGGTAAAACAAGCTACAGAATTACACAAGCAAAATAGCAAAGGGATTATTCACTATTTTACTATTGCATTTGCAGTTGCCTTATTTTTTATGTGTGTTTCGGCATTTTGGATGTTCAAGCCTGGCACAAAAGCATTTAGCAGTGGTGTTATATTAACCGTACTTGGTGTTATTGCATCTATTGCGTTAATTTTATTAAGTTAATATATTGGAATACATTATTCCCAATACATCGGATCAATTCAATGATGCCATTGGTTTGTTTCAGGAGTATGCAAATTCATTGAATATTAGTTTGGCATTTCAAAATTTTGACGAAGAATTAAAGATTATTAATAGCATGTATGGCAGTCCAACGGGCTGCCTTTTGCTTGTTTATGACAACGAACTTCCAATAGCATGTGCAGCTTATCGAAAAATTGGTGACAACATTTGTGAGTTAAAAAGAATGTATATCAAACCGGATTACAGACGTAAAGGTGTTGGTCAAGAAATAATGAACATACTTTGTACGCGCGCCAAATTTAATGGTTATATACTAATGCGATTGGATACACTTGACACCATGAAACCTGCTATTAAATTATACAGTAATAATGGCTTTTATACAATTGAAGCCTACTATCATAACCCTAACGAAGGGGTAGTTTATATGGAAAAGAGTTTGTAATTAATTTTTGAATAACTATTCTTTTATAAAAGCTTTGTGCAAAGTATTGACTGCTTTTATAATTACCTCGTTGAATCCAGAATCAAAATTAGTTCCACAACCATTTGTAATTACTACAATACCAAATTTCTTTTTTACATTAAAAAACATGGCGCTGTAAAGTCCATATGCCGAACCTGTATGACCACACATGGTTTCACCTGGTATTAATTTATCAGTGGTTTCGAGTGCTAAACCATATCCTTCGTCATCTGATAATTTTGTTTGCATTTGTATTGAACTACTCTTTGAAATAATTCGACCGCCTTTATACTTTCCATGACGGGCGTGCATGATCATGTATTTAGCCAAATCGGTTGCATTAATTTTCATACCACCAGTTGGTGAAAAAATGGGGGTTGTTTCGCCAAGTATATAATTTTTCACTTCCTCACTTCTTGGATTATATGCGGCTGGAGAAGCAACTAATTTGGCCGAATCCTTTTGATACTCATAAAGGGTAGCAAAACGTGTTTTATCCAATGAATCCACACAGTAACCTCCATATAATCCTAGGGGATCCAAAATATGATGCTTAACATATTGATCAAATCTTTCCCCCGATACTCTTTCAATGACTGCCCCTGTCATGTTAAAATTTAAGTTACAATACATATATCCTTTCCCTGGTTCATAATTATTATAACACTTTTCCCAGTTAGGATTTTTGGCAGGATTAATTACATCAAAACTAAAATATCCTTGGCTATCATTAACTGAGGAAGTATGGGACATGATCATTCTGAGTGTAATTACAGAATTTGGGAATTTTGGATTTCTCACTTTAAAGCCAATTAAATTACTAAAATCGTCGTCAAGTGAAAGTTTACCAGCTTCTATTAATTGCATAATGGAAGTAGCTGAAAAAGATTTTGAAATGGATGCAATTCTAAAAATTGCCTTATCGGTTAAAGGCAGGTTTTTTTCAATATCCTGCATCCCCATGGATTTTGTATAAATGATTTTATTGTTTTTTACCACTGCCACCGAAAATCCTACTACCTTGTCGTCTTTCATTATTTGACTAAGTCCTGCTTCGGCTTTATCGGCTTGTGCCACTGAGACAACTGTTGTTCCTAAACAGAATAACAGCATCATTAGGAGTTGCTTTTTCATAAAATTTTCAATTAATTGAATTTACGGAAAATTCTCCTAATTGAATAGGAACTATACGATGTGCACCTTATTTAATAACGCCTTCATTTATTATAACATCTGATAAACTACCGGTACAAACACCCTTTACGGTAATAGTTTCACCTACTTTTTGGGTGATAGGTGTTGAACTAGAAAGGGTAATAGATACATTCGAAAAGGCATCAACTTTACCCATTAAAATAGTAATGTGATTTGCTTGGTCCTTGCCAATAGATAAAATTGAGCCAGTGACCTCAACCGCTTTATTTAAAAATCTTGTATTGGCTATTTGTTCATTTGCTTGATAAGCTGCAGATAAAGAATCGGCTGTGATGACTAATGAAGCTTCAGTTTGTGCATCCCTATGGTGTGTTTTTGAATACACAAAAGTATAATAGTAAAAACTTGCACTTATGGCAAAGAGGAACACAAGAATGAAGATAATTTTTTTCATAATTAAGGTTGAATTACCATTTAATACCTCTTAATTCTTTAGGTTTTCTAATACTAAATGCACGTACTATATTAAATCCAAAACATAAATCACCATTCATCCAACTACCAGTTGTTTCATTGATAAAGGTTCTTTCAGTCATCCCTTTTGAATTACTAACATGTAACTGAAACACATGTCCACCTGTTTCAATATCTACCCCCAGTGATAATGGATTATAATAACCTGCTAATTTATCAAACCTAATGTAATATTCTGAGGTAATATTTACGCGTTTACTTACTCTGAAACGTGATGAAATCCCAAGTGATTTAAAATCGTTTCGCATACTTGTACTATCTACTAAATTGTAATGAACTAAAGTTGGAGATAATTGAATTGAGAGGTAGTCATTTAATTTACTAGCAATTAAAATTTGATGTGCAAATGATAATCGGTCAGTAATATAGGGAGTATAAGAAGTACTTGCGTCTTTCATTGTTTTGAAAATTGTACTAGCAACGTAACTTACACCAACAGGTATTGTTTTTTCACCACTTTGTTGTTGTAAAATTTTGAATTTCAAAAATCCATCATATTGTTTTTCAAAAGTGCTACGACCAACACCAACAGTTAATCTAGGCAATATTCCATAATCTAAACCAATGCGCATAGTTGCTTGGTCTAATCCAAATAAATTGTATCCTCCTTGACTGAGGGCTCCAAATCGGTGTGATATTCTAAAGTCCATGACACCGGCACCAACGTTTTCGATGGATTGGCCATTTACGATCCTTGTTGATTTAAAAGTACTAGTTACAATATCAGTAACTTTTTTATTATTTTCCGCTGCAAATAAATCAACAGTTTGTGCCTTTAATTGAACGCTTGCTAAAAAAATAACAATGAAAATAACAATATTTTTTATTTGCATATTTTTTAGTTTTGATATTTACAGTTCACTTTTATTTTTGCTTCATTCGCTATTTTTTCGCCAATATATAAACCCTTAATTCCGTAATCTTTTATTTTTATACTAAACTCTCCAATAATGGTAGGTTTTCCTTGAGTGACTTCCAATGTGCCTGCTGTACTTACTTTTTGACTTACGCCATGTATCGTTAGGTTCCCCTCAATGGTAACTGGATATTTACCTTCTTTTGAAAAATCTACTTCTTTTATATTTTTGATATACCCTTTAAAATCAGCTTTAGGGAATTGGGTGGACTCCATATAATTTTCATTAAAATGGTCTTCCATCAATTGATTTTCAAACTTAAATCCCTTAACCAATACTCCAAAAATTATTTGACCAGTAGCATCTACAAATTTTGAATCTACCTGGTTATTTACTGCTGCAATTTTTTCAATACCACCTGTTGCATTAAAAAAAAGTTGCCCTGTTTTAGTTGCATAAACTTTTTGTGCACTTAATTGTAAAGAGGCTCCTAAAGCCAAAATAGAAAGTACAATACTTATTTTTTTCATAAACTTTATTTTTATTCTTTAATTGTTTAAGGCACCTCTATTGACCCATGCGCCTATCTTGCTAATATCACATGCATTCATTTTAACACCATTTAATGGCATTGGGGTAAGACCTCCAGTGTGATTAATTGAGTTTATTAATTGTTTATTGGTTACATAAGTTTTTAAACTTGTGTAGTTATCTAATACAATACTTGCGCCAATACTTTTAGCCACTGAAGCTGCATGACAGTTATTGCAATTAGTATTTAATATAGGTGCTACAGTAAGCGCATATGTACTGTTTGTGGTATCACAGGCTGTTGCTTGTACTTGAGGATATATCTCGTTTTTTTTGTCATAGAAACATGACGAAAAAATAAGTGTAGACCCAACTGCGATTGATATAAAAAATATTTTTTTCATTTTATTGAGGGTATCCGTTGTTGATCCATTTTTCAATTTGAGTAATTTTACATTGAACCATTTTCCCCGATTGAGGCATGTTTTTTGATAAAATTGATGACCTATGATTAATGGAATTTAAAAACAGTGTTTTGTTTGCAGTAATATATGATTTTGTACTTGCATAGTCTCCTAAATATATATTTGCTGTACCTGGTTTATTCCCATGACAACCGTTGCAATTACTTTCAAAAATGGTTTTAATGGATCCTGCATATGTGAAAATGGTGGTGTCGCAAACATTAGTACATTGAGTATTTAGTGCACCTTGTTCAATCCATTTTTTAATAGTCGCTAAGTTGGCAACTGTCATTTGTGGTGAATTTCGGGGTGGCATACCTTGTCCAATAATAGTATAATATTTGCTACTATTAGGTAATTTTTCCCTAATGCCTCTCATGATACGTGTATAATCGGTTAAAATAACACCTGATGCATGGCTGTTCAAATCATGACAGCCCGACGAACCGCAATAACTTGAAAATAAAGGTAAAATTTCAGTGTTAAAACAAACTGTGTCGGAACTTGATGTACCTCCAATCTTAGGTGATACAACTTTTGTGGTGTCAACTATTTTTTCGTTAGGATAATTAATAATGTCATGTTTACATGATAAAAACACTAAAATAAAGGCTAACGTTAAAACTAAAGGTGGATTTATTATTTTCATCTGTTGTACTGAATGATGTATTTTCAATCACGTGTTTCTTAAAATATGAATT
>CAIYUO010000019.1 GCA_903929425.1 uncultured Bacteroidota bacterium | reverse complement strand
ATATGGTTCCATGCAAAGTCAAATAGATTTTTCAAATTATCCAACAGGTCAATATTATATACAAATAATATACAAACCAATCACAGGAAAAGTAAAATCAGGCATTTATAAAATTATTAAGCTATAATTATGAAAATAATTTCAAGAATCCTTATTACAAGTTTATTGATCATTACTTCTTATGTATCAAATGCCCAGGGCATTAATTTTCAGGGAGTATCAAGGTCGGCTAATGGAACCATTTTGGCTAACTCCAATATTAGTTTGCGACTTTCCATTTTGAGTAAAAGTGTAGACGCAACTCCAGAGTATGTTGAAACAAAAACAGTTGTAACAAATGCGCAAGGAATTTTTTCAATTGTAATAGGCGATGCAACTAATCCAACAATAGGAAGTTTTAAAAATATTAATTGGGCTGAATTACCAAAGTTTTTAAAAGTAGAAATGGATCCTTCTGGTGGCGCAAATTTTTTGAATATGGGGATTACCCAATTACAATATGTGCCCTATTCCTTTTATAGTTTAGGCGTGGCAGCTGAAAATATTGCGGGAGTAATTCCAGTAGCGAAAGGGGGAACAGGTGTTGGAAGTTTAGCTGGATTGAAAACAGCTATTGGATTAGATAAGGTTGAAAATACTGCAGATTTAGATAAGCCTGTTTCTACGAAAACGCAGGCTGCTATTGATGTATTATCAATCAATTTTAAAACAGATAAATATGCAAATTTGTTTGTTGGTCAAAACGCAGGTAATAATTATCAAGACACCTATAATTATGGCTATGGTACAAACACTGCTATTGGTACAAATACTTTACAAAATAATACAGACTATTGGAATGTCGCAGTTGGGGGTAATGCATTGAGCATGGGAAAATGGTCAAGGCAAAATACGGCGGTTGGATATAATTCAATGTATAGTTATAAAAAAGGTTTTGACAACGTTGCAATTGGATATGCTTCTTTAAGTGGTCTTGATACAGGAATTTATAATACCGCATTAGGCACTCAAACTTTAATAAGTTTAAAAAATAGCAATAATAATACTGCATTGGGTTATAGAGCAATGGCTGCTTTGAAAACCGGCGCTAATAATTTAGCGGTTGGTTATCAAGCAGGTTATTCTTTGGATTCAGGGTTTAATAATGTTTTTATTGGTACCAACTCAGGATCATGGGATACTTTCAAAAAAATTAATAATAAGTTAATTATTTCGAATGTTGCTACCGCTAATCCTTTAATTTTTGGTGATTTTGAAAACAAAAAATTAAAATTTAATGGAGATATTGATAGTTTATCTATATTAAATAGAATCAATTTTGTTGATGAAAATGCAAATAGTCATATTAATAAATACGATACAGGTTTTAGTTCTCCATTAATTTACTCCAGGTATTTTTATGGTCATTATGGGGATCTAGTTATTCAAGGGATGTCAAAAACTTACACTGGTAATATTCATTTTGTTACAGGATCTAATATGCCAGGGTATGAGTCACCTAGACAAAGAATGGTTATCATGGACAATGGGAATGTGGGTATTGGAGACTTTGTGAATGCAGCCCCTACATCAAAATTACAAGTAAGTGGTGTTGTTTCCGCATCAGGATATAAAATACCAGGAGGAACAGCTGCTCAATATTTAAGAGCAGATGGTACAGTTACCACTTCAGTTACTGCAGGAGTTCCATTTACTGGTGCAAGTCAGGCAGTTGATTTAGGTTCATATGATTTAACGGTGAATGGATTGACTGTTGGTATTGGGTCAAGAACAAATACAAGTACTACAAATACAGCTGTTGGTAACAGAGCATTAGTTAATAACACAACGGGTACTTTAAACTTGGCAGTCGGAAATTTAGCACTGCAAAGTAATACGACTGGCTTTAATAATACTGCAGTTGGTTATGGAACACTTCCAGCAAACTCAACAGGATCTAATAACACAGCTATTGGACAAGGTTCAATGCAAGTGAATAGTACTGGTATTAATAATACTGCTGTTGGTACTTATTCTCTAGACAATAATTCGACTGGTGGCAATAACACTGCGATAGGTTTTTTCACACAACAAGCAAATACTACCGGTGGTTTTAATACAACTCTTGGAAGTTATTCAATGTATAACAGTACAACCGGTAGTAATAATGTTGGAATAGGAAATAATGCAATGTATGCTAGTACAACTGGTTATAACAATGTAGCAATTGGAAGTAGTGCTATGATTAATTCAGTAGGTAATTTATCCAATGATGTAGCTATAGGTTACTCTGCATTGGCAAATGATTCTGCAATTGCAACTGCTATTTCAAATAATACTGCAGTTGGAGCTAATTCATTACAAAGTAATAAAAATGGTTGGTGGAACACAGCAATTGGTGCTTGGTCAATGAGAAGTAATATTTCTGGAGAAAGAAATGTCGCATTAGGAGTAAGTGCAATGGATAATAATTTATCTGGTCGTTATAATGTTGCAATCGGAAGTGAAACAATGCAAATGAATGCTACTGGGAGTGTAAATACGGCAGTTGGTATGAAATCATTAAATTCAAATACAACAGGAAGTGATAATACAGCCTTAGGATTTTATGCTTTAAAAGATAATACCATTGGATCCAATAACGTTGCTGTTGGCGAAAATTCTTTAAGTACTAATATAAGTGCCGTTGGATCAGTTGCTATTGGATATTGGGCGATGGGAAATGCAAATAGTACAGCTTCTGGAATATCAACAGGAAATACTGCAATTGGTTTCGAGTCAATTAAAGGTAGTACTACAGCTGCAAATAATACAGGCGTGTATAACTCAGCCGTGGGTTATCAAACCATGACAAATAATACAACAGGTTCATACAATACGGTATTAGGTTATCAAGCATTACAATTTAATACAACAGGAACTGAAAATACTGCGATAGGATATAGAGCTTTAAATGCATCAACTGGTGCAATTATGAATACTGCTGTTGGTAATGAAGCATTATTATATAATACAGCCAATGCAAATACGGCCGTTGGTTTTAGAGCATTAAGAGCAAATACAAGTGGGATTAATTTAGCTGCGGTTGGATCAGGGGCTTTATACTTAAATACTACTGGAAATGCAAACTCAGCAGTAGGTCAAAATGCATTATTTAATAATACTACAGGTTCCAATAACACAAGCATTGGTTTTGGTTCAATGTCGTCAAATACAACAGGCAATTATAACACGGGTATTGGACAAGCAGCATTAGCTACCAATACAACAGGTAGTTATAATACAGTGCTGGGTTTTAATGCGGACGTTGCTACAAATAATTTAACTAACGCTACAGCATTAGGAAACGGAGCCATTGTTTCAGCGTCTAATACTATTCAATTAGGTAATACTTCAGTTACTGATGTAAAAACAACGGGTGTTGTTACAGCTATTGGTTTCAAAACATATTCAGGAACCTCGAGTCAATATTTAAGAGCGGATGGTTCGATTTCGTCAGAAGCATCATCTCCTGTTCCTTTTACTGGTGCAACCAGAGCTGTTGATTTAGGAGCTTATAATTTAACTGTAAATGGAATTTCAGTTGGTATAGGTTCGGGAACAACCACTCCAACTTCTAATACTGCAGTTGGTAATGGAGTACTTTCAAATAATACAACTGGATTCATGAATACGATTATTGGATTAAATGCCGGTAATTCAAATACTGAAGGAAGTAGATTAACTGCATTAGGTTGGAATGCATTAAAATTAAATACTACAGCAGGAGACAATACAGCCATTGGTAATAATAGTTTATCAAGAAATACTACAGGGGCAGGTAATACATCAGTTGGGTCATCATCAATGATATCTAATACTACAGGAGCGTTAAATGCTGCAATTGGAAATAATTCATTAAATAATAATACTACAGGTTCAGATAATATTTCAATGGGTGATGCTAATATGTTTTTTAATACAACAGGATCAACCAACATATCAATTGGAAATGGGGCCTTAAAAAACAATATTGCAAATAGCGGAACCACTGCTATTGGTTATAATTCAATGCAAAATGCAGACAGCAGAAGTGCTGGAATTTTTACAGGAAACACAGCACTTGGTTATCAATCATTAATGGGTAGTTCAACACCAGCAAACAATACGGGTACAACAAATACTGCTATCGGATCACAATCACTGTATTCAAATACAACAGGTGCTTCAAATACTGCGGTTGGTTATAATACTTTGAGTACAAATACAACAGGTATACATAACGTTGCATTGGGTAAGGAAGCATTATTAAATTCAACTACTGCTAATTACAATACAGCAATTGGTTCCTTTGCATTAAAAACTAATACAACAGGTCCAAATAACGTATCTGTTGGATATTCATCATTGTATGCTAATACAACTGGATATCAAAACAATGCATTAGGATATGGTACATTGGCAGCCAATACAACAGGGTATATGAATAATGCATTTGGCTGGTATGGTATGTATTCCAATACGAGCGGTTCAGAGAATGCAAGTTTTGGTGATATGGCTTTGAAGTCAAATACAACTGGTGCACAAAACGTTGCTATAGGTAATAATGCGTTAATGAATAATGTTGCTAATAGTAGAACAGTTGCGATTGGATATAATGCAATGCTTTATGCCAATAATACGAATAGTTCAATAATTACAGGTAACACTGCTATAGGTTATGAAGCTATAAAAGGTAGTGCAACTGCTGCAAATAATACAGGTGTAAATAATACTGCAATAGGCTATCAAACATTATTAAATAATACATCTGGTAGTTCAAATATTGCAATTGGAAGTGGAACTCTTAATACGAATACAACAGGATCTAATAATACAGCAATTGGTTATGGAGCAGATGTAGCCTCAAGTAATTTATCGAACACAACTGCAATAGGTAATGGAGCGATTGTAACTGCTTCAAATACCATTCAATTAGGTAATAATGCAGTAACAAATGTAAAAACCACTGGCCTAGTAACTTCTATAGGTTTTAAAACATATTCTGGCACATCAAGTCAGTTTTTAATGGCTGATGGAACAGTTTCTAATGGAGCTTCTAATGTTATTCCATATTCTGGTGCTACACAAGCTGTTGATTTAGGTAATTATGATTTAAAAGTGAATGGAATAACAATTGGACTTGGTTCGGGTCAAAGTACAACTAATGTATTAGTAGGGAGTGTTTCTATGATATCTAATACGACAGGAGCAAGAATAACTTCAATGGGATCACAGACGCTTAGGTATAATTCAACTGGTATAGATAATACAGGTATTGGGTTTGCTAGTTTAAGTTTAAATACAACAGGATACTATAACTCAGGGCATGGCTCTTATTCACTTGAATTGAATACAACTGGAATATATAATACAGCAGTGGGGTATTCAGCTAGTAGGTATAATTCCACAGGTGGTTATAATGCTTCACTGGGTGTTCAAGCATTATTAAGCAATACGACAGGTTCAAATAATACTGCAATTGGAAATAATGCATTAATGAATAATGTAGCTAATTCAGGTTCCGTAGCTGTTGGATATCAATCAATGTATAATGCCGATAGTAGAAGTACTGGAATTTCAACAGGAAATACAGCAATTGGGTATCAATCATTAATGGGTAGTGGAACACCTGCAAATAATACCGGCACTGCAAATACTGCGGTTGGTTATCAAACATTATTATCAAATACTACAGGATCGGCAAACGTAGCTGTTGGTAATAGTGCGTTAATAAATAATAATACCGGTACTGATAACATAGCTGTCGGTGCAAGCGCACTTACTGCTAATACAAGTGGAGGTGCAAATATTGCTTTAGGTTCAACTTCATTAAGTAATAACACTATTGGTCAACACAATGTAGCTATTGGATATTTTGCATTATCGACAAATACCATTGGTAACAGAAATAATGCATATGGTTCAAGAAGTTTACGTTATAATACTGGATCAGACAACAATGCATTTGGTGAACAAGCATTGTATTCAAATACTGGCGATGGTAATATTGCAATGGGTGGCGGTGCATTATATGGTAATACTTCAGGTTCAAATAACGTTGGTATTGGCGGTAGTGCAATGGGACATAAATCAACTGGATCTAATAACGTTGCATTAGGCGTTTTGGCTGGTGAAAAAATTGCAGACGGTGTTTCAACAAATTCTAGTGCGGATAATTCAGTGTTTTTAGGATTCCAATCTTATCCTCAAGCAGCTTCGCAAACCAATCAAATTGTAATTGGTTATAATGCCATTGGTAATGGTTCCAATACAACGGTTATTGGTAATTCATCCATAACTTCTGCAGAAATAAAAGGAGCATTAAAAACAAATGGTCAATTATCAACTTTAAGTACAAAAACTTCATCTTATACCATTTTACCATCTGATGAAATTATTTTAGCAAATGCAACTTCTGCTTCTATTACAATCACTTTGCCAACTGCAGTTGGTGTGACTGGACAAACTTATACTATCAAAAGAACAAACTCAAACGCAAATAATGTTGTAGTGGCAACAACTTCATCACAGAGTATTGATGGTTCTGCAACTTATACATTAAGTGGACAATATAAATACGTTAAAGTAACAAGTGATGGTTCAAATTGGGCAATCATTGGAAGTAATTAATAAATTATTTATGAAAAAAATATTATTTCTTGTTTTTATATTGTTTACTATAAAGTTGAGTGCGCAAAAAGATATTGTTACTGATTCTTTGGTTAGAAATTCACCACCCTATAGTATGTGGTTTGTTGAATATGTGAAATTGAAAAAAGACTCAAACTTTCAAATTGAATTAACGAAAAATGAGGACTTGAAAAAGCAATATGAAATAACTGAAAAGTATTTTAAACTCTATAATAAAAGATTTGGACATGCTATGCTGAACTTGCTTACAGGAGAAGGTTTAATTCTAGCTAGTCTTTTAAATATTAAATTGACTCCTTATTTTTTGGTGCCTTATTTTTTGGTGCCTTCTTATTTAATTTTAATTTATGAGTTTTCACAGATGAACAATAATTATTTATTAGCTAACAAGTTTTTTTATAATGAAAAGCTACTCGTCGAAAAAAGTGGAGTTCAATTGAATAAAGAAAAATGGAAGGTTACCCAATATGATAGATATAGATATAATGTGTTTAATAGAAAATATAATAGGATCAAAGCAAGAATGCTGCGAAAGCAAAAACACTTGGACCTTGTTAATGTCGACCAGTATTAAACTAAGTTGTTCAATATCAAACATTTGTAATTAGTCATTATTATATAAAGCTAAAACTTAATTCAATTTTAATTTATATGTTAAAAAAAACATATAAATTTGATGTAATCTATTCCCCCCGATAGGTTCATTTAAAATACTTTATTATGAGGGGAATAATCTATGCATTCATTGCAACAGTATGCTTTAGTTACAGCACAAAAGCACAGTCAATCACACCATTTACTTTAAACATTGGGGGATTCAATGGTACTCAAAGTGGTTACACTTTAACGGTAAGTACTGGAGAAACTATTTCCATAACGGATTTTAAATCACCCAATGGTGTTGGTTTAAGCAGTGGATTTTTACAAAACAATCCACCCCTTGTAACGGGCATTGAGGAGTTAAATACACCTTTTAGTGTGAATGAAATAAAAATCACCCCTAATCCTGTACAAACTAAAACGGTATTATATACTGATTTAACGGGAGGAGGTCAAATGCAATATCAAATCATGGATATTGGATCCAAGTTATTGTACCGTAGTCAAGCATTAACTACATATGGTTCCATGCAAAGTCAAATAGATTTTTCAAATTATCCAACAGGTCAATATTATATACAAATAATATACAAACCAATCACAGGAAAAGTAAAATCAGGTATTTATAAAATTATTAAGTTATAATTATGAAAACAATTTCAAGATTATTTATTGCTAGTGTATTAATACTGGCAACGTATGTAAGTAATGCACAAGGCATTAACTTTCAGGGAGTAGCAAGATCAGCTAATGGAACCATTTTAGCTAGTTCTAATATTAGCTTACGTCTTTCAGTATTAAGTAAAAGTGTGGACGCTACACCAGAGTATGTTGAAACAAAAAAAGTAGTAACCAATGCACAAGGTATATTCTCTATTGTAATAGGTGACGGTGTCACTGCAACAGTTGGTACTTTTAAAGGTGTTAATTGGGCGGAAGCACCTAAGTTTTTAAAAGTAGAAATGGATCCTTCAGGAGGAACGAGTTATATTAACATGGGTATTACGCAGTTGCAATATGTACCATATGCTTTTTATAGTTTAGGCGTTGCTGCGGATAATGTAACTGGTGTATTAGCCGTTGAAAAAGGAGGAACAGGCTTTGGAAGTTTAGCTGATTTAAAAACAGCTTTGAAAATTACAGCCTTTGACACAACAACCTTGTCAAACAGAATTAATGCGATAACTGCTAATAGTTCTACTTTTAGCAAAGACATCACTGTAAATGGCGATGTTAATTTAGGAGGACAAATAAATTATCCATCTAAGTATAATAATACCTCATTTGGACGTGGGGCTTTAGCAAGTATTGATACTGCAGTTTATAGCAATACAGCCTTTGGTACAAATGCTTTGAATAAAAATAAGACTGGTTTGGATAATGCCGCTTTTGGTATGGAAGCATTGTCTTTAAATGTTGCTGGAAATTACAATACTGCGGTGGGTAGAGGAGCGTTACTTAGAAACACTTCTTCAGAAAATACGGCAATAGGTAAAGAATCTTTAGGATTTAATACAACAGGACAACAAAATACAGCCGTTGGTACACAAACAATGTATAGTAACACAACTGGATCAAATAATATTGCTTTAGGAAAGGGATCTTTAAATAAAAATACAACAGGTGGAACGAATATTTCGATAGGTTACAATGCCATGATTTCAAATGTTGCCAATTCTGGATCCATTGCTATTGGTTATAATGCAATGTATTATGCAGATGATAGAACTTCAGGTAGACCAACAAATAATACAGCAGTTGGTTATGAGGCTTTAAAAGGAAGTACGACTGCTGCTAATAATACGGGCACCGGAAATACTGCAATTGGAGTATCCACTTTATTAGCTAACACAAGTGGTGCAAATAACGCTGCTGTTGGAGGTGATGCATTAAAATCAAACACCACTGGATACCAAAATGCCGCATTAGGTAATGGAGCCTTAGGGGCCAATACAACAGGGTATAATAATGTTGCTATTGGTTTTGGAAGTGCTGGATTAACTACCGAAGGTCCAAACAACGTAGCTATAGGATATTACGCATTAAGAAGCAATGTTATAGGCAGTAGAAATGTTGCAATCGGGGTAGGTGCTTTACAATCAAATTTGGAAAGCGTAAACAACGCAGTTGGTTACATATCAATGGCATCAAATACAGTTGGTATTTCAAATAATGCATTCGGACATGCTGCCATGAATTCAAATACTACTGGTTCAGAAAATGCTGCATTTGGTCATAATACTTCACAATTAAATTTAACAGGTAGTAGAAACACTGCTGTAGGTTATAATGCATTGCAAGCAAATTTGGTAAGTGATAATTCAACCTTTGGCTGGAGATCTTTACAAGCAAATACAAGTGGTACTGAAAATGCTGCATTTGGTGAAGAGGCATTAACAGTTAATACAACAGGTAGTTATGTTGCTGCTTTTGGTGCTGAAGCAGGTAAAGCAAATACAACGGGCTCTAACAATACATTTATAGGTTATCAAGCCGATGTTGCAAGTGGTAATTTGTCAAATACAACAGCAATAGGTAATGGCGCTATAGTTTCTACATCTAATACTATTCAATTAGGTAATGCAAATGTTACAAGTGTAAAAACTGCTGGAGTATTAACTTCATCAAGAGGGTTAATGCCTCCAAAATTCACAGCTGCTCAGAGGGATGCAATTGTTGATCCAGAACAGGGGTTAACAATTTATTGTTATAACTGCGGTACTTATGGTGAATTAGAAGTGTTTAACGGGAATGGTTGGGTGAATGCAGCTGGGGGTTCAGCAGCCACAGCAATTACGGATGTTACAAACGGGTTGGTAGCTAGCTTCCCATTAGATGGAAGTGCAACTGGAACAAATACCACTACAACAACACAAGTAAGTACAACAACTAAAGCAATGACTTCATCTTGGACTTATACATTGCCAGCAACAGATCCCAATAAAGTATATAAAATGGTAATTACTGGTACATGGGGAATTGCAAATGGTAATGCTCACCGCGATGCTGCTTATGATGCAGGAAGTAATAATACCATTGGAGTATCAGGAACACCTGTCGCAAATAGAGGTTGTGATGCAAACTGGATTTTTGAAGGGAACTGTGCACCTCCTGCGCCAACTTCACCTTCAGGTTATGCAAGTAATCATAGCTATGAATATTTAATTGGCAATGGTAAAAGTGGTGGCTATTCATTAGCTTTCACTGATGGTAGTTATGGAGACAACGTAGGTTCTTTAACCTTTACTTTATTAGAAGTGGGTATTGCTGGATCAACTTCAGGTTCAGTGACATACACAACAAACAGAAAAGGAACTGCTAATTCAGCTATGCAAGGTGGGGCTGGCTATATCACTGCACCTTCTAATATTTTCCAATTTACAAGAACGCAAGAATTTACAGTATCGGTTTGGTTTACAGCTGATGCAGTAACAACATCAGGTCGTTTATTGTCAACTGAAAATTCAGAGGGTAACTTTAGAATTGCTAAATATGATTTAAATAATATAGCTGTACAATATGGTGATTATATTACACAAACAGTAACAAATAATGATTGGCATCACTTAGTATATACTTATAATAACCGACTTGAAAAAGTTTATATGGATGGTGTATTAGTTCAAACCAATACTGATGCCTCTACCGAAGCATTAAGTTATGGAGCTCCATTTACAATTGGTGCTAAAGCAGCATCGGCTTTTGATAAGTGGGCTGGCAAAATTGATGATGTGAAAGTATACAACAGAGCAATATTGCCAAATGAAGTATTAGTGTTGTTTAATCAATAGAAAAATCAATTTATAAAATAAATAATTGTTAATTAGTATATCTTAAAGTTTTTTATTCTAAATTGATAATAAATCAAAAACATATTATTATGAAAAAAATTACCATTTTAATGATTGCTTTTTTTGTGGCTTTCCAAATAAATGCGAACGCACAAAATGAAATCACAACAGTTCACTTGTATGATATTACAAATGCTGAAACCATTAAAAATTACAAGGAAAGTGTAATTAAAGTAAATCAAATAATGAAAGAAATTGGGTACCCAAAAAATTACTATTCTTTTTTAACAATTAGTGAATCGGATAAATCTGAAAACTACAAATTTGCAACTATAGGCCATTGGACATCTGAAGCTGATTATAAGGCAATTCATGAAAATGCAAAATATAAAGCATGGTCAGAAGAGAATAAAAAAAATGCGGTTTATGTTAAGGATCAATTATACCGAAAATTATATCCGGTTAAATAAGACAATGGACTTGAATTTTCATACAAAATGACCCTTTTTTGAGGGTCATTTTTTGTTGCCCCCAAATTTCTAACATATTCATTGTGGAAGTCGAAAAAGCTTTATTTTTAAATTATACTATAATTAAAATTTAAGGCTAAGATTATTCGTAAATGAAAGCTGAACAAACAGTTAAGCCCACTACAAATAAAGTGATTTAGCAAAAAACTGAAACTAAAGGCAAAACGTTGCCTGCTGAATCAAGTTTAAAATCACCTGGAATAGGTATAATGAATGGAGAGTTTGGTGGAAAAGAATATTTAACCACAAATCAAGGTGGAGTCAAACAATTGCAATCAGCTCCTTCTATTACACCATCACAATACAATAATAAACCCATTCAAAGAGCAGGCGTTGAATTGAGGGGAGCTCAAACATTTGGTGCAAAGTTTAATGCTTTCTTTTTTGGTAAGGAATCTACCTATACATTACTTCAAAAAAAGTATAAAGAATATTTATCAGGCAATACGGAATTAAAAGGGGAATGTATCAATTTAGCAAACAAATGGCTAGTTGATCATGGAAGTTCAAAGGATCCCAATGATATTATTAAGCATGAATCTATTGATGAATTACTTAAGAGTTTAAATAGAACAGTTGTCAAGGAACAACCAATAGATGAAGTTATACCTGTCCCAAATCCAGTCCCAGGTCCTGATCCTGTTCCAAATGTAGTAATGGAGGATGATCCTATTGTTGAACCTAAAATAGAATATAAATCAAACATTGATACTATTGAAATTTTACATGATCAATATAAGGAAGTAAAAAAAATATGTTCTACAGTTGATGAGTTATTGATCATATTTAACAAACTATCTGATTTTGTTAATGAACTTAAAATATGGGATTCAAATTTTGCAAAAGACGACAACCCAAATTTAGTAAGTGAAAACATTCAGATAGCAGAATTTAGACAAATACTGTTGGATAACTATACGTATGAATCTGATTTTTTTTCTGGCACCATTTCAGAGTTGAATGAGGAAGACTTATTAAAACGAACTTTTTCTGCCAGTTCCATGTCTGTAACTGTCAACTTGCCAACTGGTCCTGTTGATCTAAATATTAAAGACATAAAAGTTAGTCAAAGCGGATTTGAATTTAAAGAGTTCACCATTGAGTATAAAAATTCAATTGGGTTTGCGGAGATTTTTTCAATTAATGAATCGTCATTAACAATTTCCTCAAAAGCTAAAGGTTTTGAAATTACTGCAGCTGGTGAATTAGGAGTTGATTTGGGTATTGAAGTTGAAATAACTGGAAAAGCTGAAATTACTTATGATACACAAGAAGGTTCATTTAAAAAACCTCAAATTACTGAAGGGGGCTTTGAATATAAACAAGAAATTGGCTTTGAAAATTTAGTTAGTGTTGAAAATATTAGTGGGAAATTAAATGTAGAGGATGAAAAATATAAAGTGGAAGGGGCAGGGGATTTATCAGTAAATTTCGGAAACGATTCAGATAATGCTAATGGGACAGTAAATGTTATATATGAAAAAGGTTTTAAAATTAAATCAATAACTGATGGGACATTTAATGTAAACGCATTAGGAGGCTTTATTGGTATCAATGGCAGTGGATTAAACTACGATGAGGAGGGGTTAAAAATTGATAGCAGTACAATAAAACTTAATCTAGGAGAATATATACCTGAATTTGGTGATATTGAAGCAACAGGAACAGATATAGAATATAAAAATGGTAAATTTGATTGGGAATCAATCAAAATAACTTTAGGTAAAGAGTATTCAATTGGGAAGTTGACTTTTTCTTTAGGTGATGCTACATTATATGGAAAATCAAAAGGGTATATTATTGAAATTGAAAATGCAGGAGCCGGATTAACCTTAGGCTCTTGGTTAGAAGCAAATGGAGATGCATCATTTACATGGGATATATTAAAAGGGGAAATGCCCAAAATATCATCATCTACCTTAAAATTTTTAGCTAGTAGTCCTGTCATTCCTGGTGATATTATACCTGGAATACTACCTATTGGTTATAGCATTACAATACCATTTGTTGCAGGTGTAGTACCTATGCAAGCTGGCGTATCTATGGATGTAGATGCAAATGCACAAGTTGATATCGGAGGGGAAATGACCTATAGTGATAATGAATATGATTTCAATGTAAATTCAACTGGGAAGGGGGAGTTAAAAATGGGTATTAAAGGGTTTATAGATGTAGGCAGTAGTTTTATTTTTGCCATAGGTGGTTTTATTGAAGGAGCAACGAGGGCCAAATTACAGGCTGGCTTGGCTTTGAACGGGAAGGCTGCTAAAATAGAAAAAGGATTTGATTTTTCTGATTTAAGTTTTGATTATAATATGGGAGCTAACATTAAAGCTGAATTAAATGCAGGTATTCATGCAAAGGCTTTGTTTATTTTTGAAAGAACCCTGTACAAGATGAAAATTAAAGAGTGGGATTTAGGTAAAGCAGAAAAAACGGGTTCTGTAAATTTATTTTCTGGTAAGGAAAAAAATAAGGGAAATTCAAAAGGAATATTAGAATTTGGAAATAAAAAATTACCCAATCCTGTTGCTGATACAAAAACTTTGCCATTTGTTCAAAAAATGGATGCCGTTACTAAAATCATAGATGGAATAAAGCTAAAAGATGGTTTAAAAAATGAAGCCGAATTATTAGCTGCAAAAGTTGAAATAATGAGATTACTTCAAGAAAGTATTGATATAACTGTTAATGATGAAAATTTTAAAAAAATAGAAAAAAGATTACAACATTATATTTTGAAGTTAGGTGAAATAAAAGAAAAATATGATCAATGGAGCTTAAGACAAGAAATTAAAAAGCAACAACCTGATAAATTTTCAGACAAATTTAAACCAAGTCATTGGGGTCAATCTAGGGAAGAGCATTACATTGCTAAATTAGCAACCGGAGTAATTAAACACAAACAATACGTAAAAAGAAACGAGGATAAAAAAGATGATGTTTTAAGGCAATTCAATGTTTATAACCAACAAATAACAGAGTCAAAGGAAATGATGTTGAATATTGACAAATTGCTTGATCCTTTAAATGAAGTAGAGAGTATTAGTGCTGAAATAGCTAAAAAGGAAACATTAGAAACAACACTAAAAAATTTAATAAAACAAATTGAATCAAGTGAAATGTCCGAACTAAGACAAGAGGGTTTAAATCAAACTTATATTACCGAACTTGAATCGGATGTTGACCACGATTAAGTTATTTTTTAATATCATGAATAAAAATATATTAAATTGATAATCTTAATTTACTTCAATGTTGTTATTTTTTTATACATTTATTTGTATTCATGCTAGCCACCAAAGAAAATAAAATATCAGCCAGAAGCCCTGTTCAGCAAAAAGCTGTTAATAGTGGCAAGTCATTGCCATCATCTCCCTTTTTTCCACCAATTCAACTAATGTCTAGTAGTAGCAAAGGAGTTGTTCAGAAAGTGGATGACTTTGAAATGGATAAAGTTTTTGAAGGCGGGCAATCTACTTTTCAACAAGAAAATCCTATGTTGGTAGCAAAGAGAGCTGCTGCAGAAAAAGCTGCTTTTAGTGTAAAACCAGATAATCTTGATGACATTACAATGGATAAGGTACATGGAATGGGGAAATCATCTGTTTTTAAGCAAGAAAATCCCATGTTAGCTGCTAAGAAGTCTGCACCAATTGCTGCGGCTGCGGCTGAAGAGGCCCAAGCTGTGGATGTTTCGAATGAAGATGGCTTGTATTCACTTAGAGACAAGAAAAGACATGACTTATTTACTAAAGCCTCTAAGGTAATCACTGGGAAAACTGATCCCAATTTTTTTTATGATGATAATCCAGCTTATGGAATTTTAAATAAAAAGTTTGACCCACTTGGAGATAAGCCTTTTGATCCAAAAGCTGAAAAACCAATTGGTCGACTTGCTCCAATGTATATTCATCAACCAAAGGATGGTTTAATGAAGAGGGCATTTCACGTAGCTGCTACCGAAGGGGGTGCAAAAAGTGCTGCTAAACAAATTGATGGAGGTTGGCATAATGAGTCTGGAAGATTTGGTGGTGGTTTTCATGTAGCTAGTGATATTGCTACTGGTGCAATGGAGGTTGATCACCATAAATTAGATAGTAAAAAGAAAGCAAAACAAGATGCTATAGAAGATGGTAAAAGCCCGTATGAGGCGGATATGGCATATGCAAAAGCAGATTTAGTTCAGCCAACTAATTATTTACCATATGATGTTAATTTAGGTGCTGGAGATATTGTTGATGCAACAGGACCATTAACAGCACTTGTAATGAGTAAGCCTAAAGAAATTGAATTGGCTGCAAGAGAAGATAATAAAGATGGGATTTTATATAAGTCGTCGCGAGGAAGTGGCTTCGCACTAGTATTATATAAAAATTATAATAGTATTCTTAAGTTATTAAACCCTAAATCAACTACAGATCCTGCTAAGTTCGGAGATAAACAGGTATTTAAGAGGGAAAACATGAGAAATGCTGAAGCTGATGATAAAGAGATTGCAGGTAATATAAACCCAACTAATAAAATTTCCAATTTTCTTAATGAGGCAAATAGATAATAATTTTTCTTATTTTCTATTTCTGTTTTTTTATCTAAATTTTAATTTGATTTACGTGAAATGTTAATGATATTATAAAATGTTGTTTTTTACCAAAAATAGCAACCTATAAAAATTTGCTTAAAAATTGACTAAGATATAATTTAAATATAATGTGTAATTAATTATAATGAGATTTTATGGTAAAACAAGTAACTCACATGGAAGAGTAATTCACTTTAAAACAACAAATGCCAATACCAAAACTTATATAAATACGGGAAGTGGCAGTATGACGGGAATAAACACAGGTTTTACGACGCTTACTGGTCATACTGGTATGCTGCCAAATAATGCAGCTAATTATTTTACGAATGAAGGTGATCTTGCAATGACCAATTTCCCTTTTTGGTTAAGTGGAACTTATCATTGGGGTATAAAAGGGAGTGGTTCAAGATGGGAGGTTGACGATTTTCCAGGCAATTATACTTATAGTACGTACCATCAAATTTGGATAAGATAATTGAATTAACTCATTAAAAAGGCGCTTTTTTTCGTTTATAAGTTATTGATTTTACCTAAATTGGGGTGAGGTGGCAATCCTTATAATTTATATACTTCAATGATTTCTGGTAAAATAAGTAATAACGAGAAAAAAAATGGAACAGTCCAAAAAAATGCTGATCCAATTGGGAAATCATTATCATCTCCTCCTATTCAAAAAAAAGGGATTGATACCAATACCGTTGTACAACGAAACCCACTAGAAAAAGCTGGAATTCAAATTTTCAAAACGGGTGTTCAAAAATTTGTCAGTTCAGGTGCTCAGGCAGCGCCTAAAATGTTGCCAAGTGCCCAAGCAGCAAGATTAATGAAACCAGCAATGCCAAGATTTCCTCTTAGTGGAGGTGGTGGAGTAAGGCCCCCTTTATTCCCTTTTTCTATGAATCCTAATCCAGGGGGCATGCCTATGGCAAGAAGCCAATTTAGTGGAGGTGGTGGAGCGGGTGGAAAAGGTACTGGTTTTGGCGGGTACGGTGTTGGTGATTCTATTAATCCTAATTTATTTCCATGGATACAGGCCGCTCAAATACCAAAAGATGAAAGGGAAGAGGAAACTGATGGGGAAGAAAATGACATGTTTGATATGTCTAAAATCATGGAGTCAATGATTTATAGGATGTATTCGGCTAAAGAAGCGGTAAGTGACGGGGTTAGTAGTGGAGCAGAGATGGTTAAATCATATGTTGATGAATCGGATGTAACTGTTTCCAGTAAAGAAAAAAAAGGCAAGTTTTCAGCTGAGGTACTAGCAAAACATTCAAATGTTATTGGTCAAGATAGAGGCCTGGTACTTACTTTGAGTCAATATTTAGGAGGAGACATTTCTATTGACGGGGTAGCAAAAAGCTTTTCTGCTGCCATTAATATAGGAGCTGGATTTGTTTTTGAATCAAAGGAAACTTGGGAATCTAATCCTATTGATGTTCCAGGTATTGGTAGAATTATTTTAAAGATTGATGATAGAGCATTTGGCATGGGTGTAGAGGTAGGCGCTGAGGCAGAATATAGTAAAAAAAATGGGGCAAGTGCGGGTATTTATAATAAGTTAAAGCACAGTATTGCTGGAAAAGTAAATATTAGATTTGCGGACACTAATCAAGAAATATTTAATGCTTCAGCAAAAGGGGAGGCGGTATTAAAAAATGATGTTCCTGATGCAGACTCTAGTAGTTTTGAATTTGAAAATGTAAGAGTTAATGTTGCAGTGCTTGAAAATACTCCAGCTGCATTGGCGATGAAAGATCTTATGATTAGGTACGATGAATTCAGTGAACAAAATCCCACATTAGGTTTTGATTAATAATATATTTAATAAGATATTATTTTGCAAGTGTAATGCAATAATTTTTGCTTTATTATTTGCCCCAGCTGTTATTTTTTCTCAAAGTATTAGCTTGATGCAATATAAAGGAGAATTTGGAGGCGGTATAGGTACAAGTTCCTATATGGGTCAAATAAAGGGCGGCTTTAAGTCTTATAAAGCTAATTTTAATTTGTTTTATAAAAAGTTTTTGTCTGAAAATTTCAGTGTTCGGTTTAATTACGAGTATGTTCCTTTAACAGCTAATGATGCTTTTTCAAAGCAGAAACAAATCATAGAAAGAGATTTTAATTTTTATAGAACTTTTCACGAGTTCAATTTCATGTTTGAGTATTTTTTTAAGGATGTAAAGTATTTGAATTCAGAAAATCATGTCATACCTTATGTTGGTGTTGGATTTGGGTATCTATTAAATGTACCTACTAATAAAAATAATTTCATCACTTACACTTCTGATATACAAAAGTATACCGAACAGTTTTGGCCAATATGTACGATGCCTATTAATTTCGGATTAAATTATCGACTTAAAAACAATATCAATTTGTTAAGTGAGGTTACTTTCCGATTTACAACATCCGATTTATTGGATAATTTCAGTGCAACGGACCCAATTACAACAGCCAATGGGATATTCAATGCAAAAAATAGTGGGAATGATAAATTTTATAGTATAAAATTTGGAGTATCAAAGTCATTATTTAATTTGTATGGATTAGATAAAAGTAAAAAGAAAAAAAAGGGAAGGGGATTTTAAAATGATCTTTTTAACCTTTTCCCTTGATAATGAGCATAATAGGGTGAATCTTATCGGTGAAAATTGTTGAAAAATCGGGGTTAAATACATTTTGAAATATTTTTTTAGTTGTTTTTATTTAAGTTATTTTGAAAAACACAATTCATGAAAAAAATAGTAAGCGCATTTTTATTATTGTTAAGCCTTCAGTCTTTTGGACAAGTAACAGGAAAGACGGTTACAACAATAAACTTAAAAATGGAAAATTTAAATACAACTTTTCAAAAGTTTAAAGAGTCAGAATGGAAAATGATTCAAAAAGGTGCCGATGGAAGTAATACTGAAATAAGGGGTTTTAATGTTGTTAATGCTGACAACAATTCAATAACACTAGAACAAAAGGAATTTGGGGTTAATTTAAAAGTTGATTTGACTAATAAAAAAGTAACTGTTTTAGAAAACGGAAAACCTTCTGCTCAAAAGTTTTTATTTGTAACTGCAAATAGTAATGAGGTTGCGCTAGAACAAGCTGATGTTGTTGACATTGATGAAACAGTAAAAGGTACTACAGTATTAAGTATAGCATGGAAAAATGAATTAATGAATCAGGATTTTGCATTAAATAAAATAGGTGCAAATGAATGGCATTATGCTTCAGAAGCAATAAACGGAAAAGAGACATTTCCAAAAGAAGAGAAAAATTTTAAACAAACTGCTGCTGATAATAATTCAATTACATTAGTTGAAATTAATCCTGAACCAAGTAATACCATGTTTTATGCTACAAAATTCAAAATTGATATTGCGGCAAAAATAGTTTACAAAGCAGTTTATGAAGCAGATACTAAAAAATGGACGCCACTTGAGAAAGAACAAAATGGTACTGATGTATTTTTAGTCATTAAGTAGTATTTAACGAATCATGAAACATCGTATACTTACTTTATTATTTTTAGTATCATTTACTTTTTTAAGTGCTCAAACTAAAACAGGCTTTGGTAAAACATGGGTTTTCATGGTGAGTTTGGTTGAGTGGGAGGACACGACAATGGCTACATTTGATAAAGATGGCCGAATTGATTCTGCAATTATTAATTTCTTTTTAAAAAATGGAGTGCCCTCCAATCAAATTTTATCAATCAATGATAAAAAAGCGAATACCAAAACGGTTCGATCTGAATTTATTAACTTTTTAAAGAAAGCGAAGAAAGAAGATAATTTGTTTTTTTATTATGCTGGTCATGGATATATTAATGATAATGATAAGGTTTGTTTTGCAACTTATAAAGGAGAGGATTGGTCTGCTGAAGAAATTGTCAGCACGGTAAATGAAAATTTTGTCGGGAATAAGGCGTTTTTTACAGCTGATTGTTGTAATTCTGGTGGTTTAACACTCGAAGTTCAAAAATATCCCAAACGAGAATATGTATCCCTTAACTCAGTAGTTGCTACCAGTAATTCCACTGGCAATTGGACTTTTTCCAATTCTTTGTTATATGGGTTACAAGGAAAAAATTATGTTGATTTTAATAATAATGGCAGTATTAGTGTGGAAGAATTAGCTAAGTATATTGACGAAGAGATGGCTGTTGTTGAAGAACAAAAAGCCGATTATTATATTCCTGTAAGCATGAAAAACTGGATTGTTTCTAGTAATGTTCCTAAAAAGAAGAATGCTTTAGTAGGCTCAAGAGTTAAGGTTGATTATGATGGACAAGATTTTTTAGGTTTTGTGGAGGATGCCGATCCAAAAAATAATTTCAAAATTCGTTTTTATAGTTATACAAATAACGAAACTGAGTGGCTTAAATCAAGCCGATTAAAAACCTTTTCATGTGTAAAGGATTACCCTATTGGCACCAAAGTAAATGCTTTGAGCAGTTTTGATGAAAAACACTATACTGGTAAAATAATTAAAAAATTTA
This sequence comes from uncultured Bacteroidota bacterium, assembly GCA_903929425.1. Lineage (GTDB taxonomy): Bacteria > Bacteroidota > Bacteroidia > Chitinophagales > Chitinophagaceae > Sediminibacterium. The sequence goes on along the minus strand of CAIYUO010000019.1, from coordinate 2,479 downwards.
TGTGCCTAAACTTAATCCACTATGATGATTTTGATAATGAATGGGATGAATGGGAAGGCTCAAGTAAATTAGAGAAGATAAATTAACAGTTTACTTCACCCTTGTCCAAACATCTGTTCGTCCAATTAAACTAAAGCCAATATAGCCTCTTACGTTTAAAGTATTTTTATCTTTTGAGGTGATAGTGCATTTATACTCTTTACCGGCTTTAGGATCATAAATATGTCCATTTTCCCAATCATTCTCTTTTTCATTATAGTTAAATCCCCAAAGATTAATTAAACCCATTAATGGTCTTGAATGTAATTTACTGTCGGGATGCTTTGTATCCGTTTTTGGTTTATTGGTAGCAGGGTCAATAGGTTCACTCAACCATGCAATTTTACCTTGATAATTAGTCCCATTTTTATATATTTCAACTCTTGCAGTGCCTGATCCGGTTTGCCATGTTCCTAAAATTAATTCAGCATCCTTTTGAGCAAAAATGGACTGAGAAGTAATAATTAAGGTAATTAATAAAAATATTTTCTTCATAAATAGGTGATTCATCGAATATTAAATATAAAATAAATGCTCGAATTTTACATTTTCTGTTTAACATATTAATTAAACATGGGGGTCTGTTTTATTAGTAGTCTTTCAAACCAATAATATTCCTAACTAAAGGGTTACTTTTTATTGGAAATTTTAATTAATGCTTCTTTTTTTAAGATATACTTTAGCATTGTCCTTACTAATAATATAGTTAAAGTATCTTCTATCATCTGCTGATCTAGTCCTTTCAATAAAGGTTGTTTCTAAATCGAAATTGACATTAAATTTATGGTTGATACGATTAATTGCTTCGGTTCTAACTCGCTTTTGAATTTCAATAGTTTTCTTTTTGATGCCTAAAAAGGAGTTGAGCTCATCTACTGTTAAAAATGAATCTATATTAGACTTGTCGATAAGTTTTGATATCAAGTTTAATTCAATGGAAGTAAATTCGTTGCTATTTAAATCCACTACTTGAATTTCTTCTATTCGTTCGTCATTAACCATCTTCTTTCTTTTTACAAATTGATAAAGACTAAATGTTGTAACAGATAGGGTAATTAAAATTATTGCAATCCATAAATAGGTATAGTAATTCTTTGGGATGAAAATGGAATAATTTTCTTCCTTAAAGTCATTCATAGAAATTGGTAACGATCTAAGTGTTGTATCATTATTGAAAGAATAATATATTTTTCCTGAATCTTCGAAAGTAGTTTCTAATTCAGCATCAGCTTTTCCAATCAGAGCGTCTTTAATTTTTAAATTAGTAAGTTTATAAACTTTATTCTTTGAAAAATTATATAAGTATAAATCGCCTTCATTAAGATTTAATATTCCGTTTAAGCTTGGGACATCAATTGAAAAATTTTTGTATGTAAAAATAATTTTTGAGTTAAGTGTACCCAGTATTTTATTTTCTCTTTTTTTAATATCAAATTCAATAACTGTCGTATTAACTGTTTTATCGTACGTTGATTGTTCATTCCATGGAAATTCAATATAGTAGATTTTTGATTCAGCTGGCTGATAGCTATAAAATGTATTTACAGTTTTATATGTCTTATTTATTTTGTCAATAGTCCATTCTGCAAGAGGAGTGAAATGTGTTAGTTGGCCATTTCTATTCCAAATCCCATAACCACCAAAAGAGTATATAGTTTCTTTATAAGAAAAATTTATGGATTCGAAGTTGTATCCCATGAACCTTGTGGAATCTATACGATTAAAAGTGATTGTTTTTTGATCAATACTCGTTGCTTTGTATACCTGACCTGTTCCATCAACTAACGCAAATAAGCCATCCTTATTTTTTATGAGTTTGAATATAGGCTTCCATTTTTCCAATTCTGGCGAAAATAGGTTCAAATTATGTGTGTGACTAATTTTTGAAATTTCGCTTTTAGTATTAAAAAGATATACCAGTGATGGGGTACTGGGGCAAGAATAGGATTGTGCTGTTGAGGTTATGTAAAAAATGAGTCCAAAAAGTGTTATTCCTATTTTATTCATGTTGTAAAAATAGGTTTGATATCTCAAAACTTATTTATATGTTGTATTTTTTTATGACTTATTTTAAGTGAATATAAAAAAACTTAATACATAATAGCTTGTTAATTAATATTTATTACCTAATCAATGGAAGCATAAACATCTTTCCTATTACTAAACCTACTTATATCCCAATGTTCAAAATTTGGGTCAACTTACATTAGGCTATTATCTAATGTACTAAACATTAACTTTTAATATTTTAATCATTTTCAATTTCTTTGGGGGAAGAAATTGTTAGGGGTCTTTTCCACTTTGGTTACCTTTTAATGAAAGTGGATATTTTATTATATGAAATTTTACAAAATAATGCATCTGAAAACAATTTCAAGAATCTTAATTGCAAGTTTATTGATGTTATCATCATACGTAAGCAATGCGCAAGGCATTAATT
>CAIYUO010000018.1 GCA_903929425.1 uncultured Bacteroidota bacterium | reverse complement strand
GTCAAATAAATGTTACTCAAATTTTTATCTATAATAATAATATATTAATACTATAAGAATGTCATCAATTTCTGGTTCATCTTTATCTATAACTGGTTCAACAACATTAAATGGTTTATCTGTAGGTTCAGGAACAACTACATTGAGCAGTGTTCAAACAGGACATTTTAGTCAATCTGGTTCATCTACTTTTTCAACAGGTGGTGGTTTAGTATCATTGAATGGTTCTGTTACAACTAATGGGACAGCATCAGTAGGAACTAATTTAATAGTTAATGGGACTTCATCATTAATAGGAGCAACAACTGCAACTGGTATCATTAATGCTAATGGTGGAGTTAAAATTCCAGTAGATAAGCAATTTCTTTTAAGTGTCGATGGGAATAACTACATTACAAATAGTACAAATAGTTCAACAGGTTCAGGTAGTATTACTTATGCTACTTTTGATAGTGGAAAAACACACGATTTTTATTGTTATAATGGTTCTAAAATATATACTATAAGTTCAACGGGAACAAATACAAATGGAACTGGTAATTTCACAGGAGCATTAACAGCAACTTCTGGAGTGACTACTGGGAATAGTGCTAAAATAACAACGAAATGTTCTACTGCTACAAGATATGGGGAAATAAATACAAATAGTGATGGTAATACAATGTTTAATATTATTAGTGAGATTACTGGTAATGGATATTTTTTTATGTATAATACATCTACGGAACTTCTACGTGTAAATCCTACTGAAATTACTGCATCAAAAGTAATTAACGCTAATGCTGGAGTAAATGCTGGTTCTACTACTATTCAAACAACTGGAACGGTAAGTTGTGGAACTGGTGTTGTCACAGGTCTTTTTTATACGGGTGGTAGTTCTACATCAACTAATTATATGCGAATAGATGGCGTTTCAAATAGTAATTGTTATTTTGATCTTAAAAATTCTGGAACGTATTATTTTAGACAAAATCTTGGAACATCTGCTGTAAAAGCACCTATAGATTGTGAGGCAATAACCGCTTCAGGGTTATTAACAGCAAATTCTGGAATAGCATCTACGGGACTAATTAGAACCATAGGAAGTGGCGGAGCAGTAACATCTAATGGTCTTCAATTTCCTAATGTTGTATTAACTACAAATACAGGTTATAGATTACAAATACCAGTAGGTTCTTGGAATAAAGACACTAACAATAATACGACTATATTAGATTGTTATAGAGTAGGTAATAATGGTGGTATTTATGATAATTATGTTGGTATAAATGCGAGTTCATCACCTGCGGGTGGTGGATTTTGTATAAATTCACAAATGGATTTTGTCATCGGTGCTACTTCAGCACAATATTTAGTGAAAGGAATGTCTATACAAGCTCAAAGTTCATCTGCTGTTAATGTTGGAATAAATAATACAAATCCACAATATGCATTAGATGTAAGTGGAACTGGTAATTTCACAGGAGCATTAACAGCGAATGCTGGTGTTAAAATACCAACAGGGTTACAACTTTTTTTAAGTACCGATGGTAATAATTACATTACAAATAATAGCACAAATGCTAAAATTCAATACGTTACATTTGATGCTGGAAAATCTCATGATTTTTGGGTTGTTGATGGTTCAAAATTTAATATTAGTCAAACTGGAACAAATACATATGGGACGGCATCTGTATCAAGTCTTTTTTATGTAGGCGGTACTTCTTCATCTTCTACTTATATGCGATTAGAAGCAAATATAAATAATAATAATGGGTATATTGATCTTAAAAATGGTGGATCATTTTGTTTTAGACAAAATCTTGGAACATCTGCTATAGATGCCCCCATAGTTTGTGGTGCAATAACTTCTTCAGGAGCAATAACAGCAAACGGTGGAATTACCGTTCCATCAGGTCAAACATTGACAATAGCATCAGGTGCATCATTATCATATGGTGGGGGATTGACACTTGGCGGAAATATAACGTTAGCATCTACTTTTACTACACCAACCTCTGGTCAATTGGGTTATACAATATCTGGATCAAATAATTCTACTCAAGCGTTAGTTTCAAACACAACAAGAACTTTTGCTACTATATTTTTACCTGTTGGTGTTTGGATGATAACAGCAATGCCTGCATATATTTGTACGACTGCAACATCGACTGCTGGAATATATCAATTTGGTATATCAACAACAACAGATTCTCCAAGTAGTATATGTGGATATCATAATGGTATTAGTAGTGTTGACGCATCAATGTTTTCATTTACTCAATCAATCAATATATCAACAAGTTCAACTATGATATATTTACGGGGTAGAGTTTATTTTCCTGCTGGTGCTGGAACTGTGACAGTTCATTCATCAACATCCATTAATGCTATTAGAATTGCATAAAATTAAATTAATATGATAATATATGAATAAAGGTTTAGAAATTAATTTCTAATACTATATTATATGAATAAAGTTTTACCAGAACCAGTTGAAAT
>CAIYUO010000017.1 GCA_903929425.1 uncultured Bacteroidota bacterium | reverse complement strand
CTATGCCTTTGACAGCATAAACCCTTGATAATGTTGCCTTTCGGCTGTGGGCCCACCAGGGCATGATCCTGGGACCCCCTGATTATGAGTCAGGTGCTCTAACCAACTGAGCTATAGGCCCTCATATTGCTATGATGGCTGCAAAAATAGTAAAATTGACCGTCTCTTTGCTCATAATCCACTAATATTTTAACCTTTTTTAAGGTTATCTACCCTTTTTTTCAGCTATTTTTGCGCCATGAAGAAAGTAATATTATCAGCTTTATCTATTTTAATGTTTGGATACTTTGCACAAGCACAAAATCCAACAACTCCAACTACGAAATTGGATTTAACAGGCCGTGCCTCCGATCATTTAATGATACAGTTTGGTGGTGACGCTTTAACAGGCAAACCTGACAGCGTTAAAACAAGTGGTTTTAGCCGTCACTTTAATGTTTACTTCATGTATGATAAGCCTTTCAAAAAAAATCAACATTACAGTGTTGCTTTTGGAGCGGGCATTGGATCAACCAACATTTTCATGGACGATCGTACTTATGTGAATTTGAAAACTTCTGGAAATACTTTACTGTTCACCCATTTAGATTCTGCTGCAAATCGTTTTGCAAAACAAAAAATCACAACTATATACTTACATGCTCCAGTGGAGTTACGATATTATAGTGATCCTGAGCATCCAGGTAAATCATGGAAGCTAGCTGCTGGTATAAAATTGGGACAATTATTAAAAGCGTATACAAAATCTAAAAATTACGAAACTCCAAATGGTTCATCAATATATGGTAAATCTTATATAGATAAAATTGAGAACAAGCGCTTTTTTAATGCTACCGATATTACATTAACAGGTCGTGTAGGTTATGGTATTTTTTCATTGGACATGGGTTATTTAGTAAATGGTTATTTACGTGATGGCTATGGCGCTACTATGAATAAGGTGTCGTTTGGTATAACCATAAGTGGCTTATAATACAACCCTTAAAATATTTTAAAAGCCCTCTATTAAGGAGGGTTTTTTATTTACGGCTAACATTAGATTATCTTTGTAAAAACAATGCATTTTGATAGAGAAGAAGCAGATTATTAAGAAGGAAGAAAAAGCGGTATTAGTTGGTGTCATTCAACAGGAACATACCGAGGAACAAGTAAACGAATATTTAGCTGAGCTTGCTTTTCTTTCAGAGACTGCTGGCCCAATTGCAGTTAAAATATTTAAGCAAAGGTTACCACATCCCGATAGTCGAACTTTTGTGGGTAAAGGAAAATTGGAAGAGATAAAACAATATGTTGCAGCCAAGGATATTGACATGGTTATTTTTGATGATGAACTTACAGGCTCACAAATATCCAATATCGAAAAAGAGGTTAAGTGTCGCGTGATTGACCGAAGCGATTTAATTTTAGACATATTCGCATCACGTGCACGAACTGCACAAGCAAAAGTTCAAGTGGAGTTAGCACAGTATCAATATATTTTACCTCGCTTAAAAGGTATGTGGTCGCATTTGGATAGACAAAGTGGTGCAGGTATTGGTTCACGTGGTCCAGGTGAAACTGAAATTGAAACTGACCGTCGTATTGTTAAAGACAAAATAACTTTACTCCGTAAACGTTTAGCTGAAATTGATAAGCAATCCTTCACGCAACGCAAGGAGCGTGGCGAGTTTATACGTGTTGCCCTTGTGGGTTATACCAATGTGGGCAAGAGCACTATTATGAACTTAATGAGTAAGAGTGAAGTGTTTGCTGAAAATAAATTATTTGCAACACTCGATACTACTACGCGTAAAGTAGTTTTTGAAAACACTCCTTTTTTATTAAGTGACACGGTTGGATTTATTCGTAAGCTTCCGCATCATTTAGTAGAAAGTTTTAAAAGCACATTGGACGAAGTGCGCGAAGCCGACGTGTTATTGCATGTAGTGGATATTTCACATGCGCAGTATGAGGATCAAATTGCAGTAGTGAATAAAACTTTACAAGAGTTAAAAGCATTTGATAAACCAGTGGTGACTATTTTTAATAAAATGGATTTGTATAAACAAAAATATTTTGACGAATGGCTGGAGGATGAAGTGAAGGAAGATATTTTAAGAGAATTAAAAGAGCGTTGGAATGGCATCACCAATAATCAATGTGTTTTTGTTTCAGCTATCGAAAAACAAAACATCGAAGAATTAAGAACGGTGATTTTACATAAGGTGCGTGATATGTATCAAATAAAGTATCCTTACAAAACGGTTTTCTTTACTTAATGCTTTAATCCTTTTGGTATGAATTGGGTATTAGTAACGGAGTTTCCTTTAAGCTTAGATTTTTCAGAAAATGGCATGCTCGAAATGGAGCTCGAAGGTCGAAAATTTACCCTGGCAAAATGGGAGCAGGGTTATTATGCTTTTGGACAAAAATGTCCTCATGCGAGTGGCAGGATGG
>CAIYUO010000016.1 GCA_903929425.1 uncultured Bacteroidota bacterium | reverse complement strand
TTCTACACCCATGCCAAACGCAAAGCCAGTATACTTTTCAGGATCTATGCCAAAATTTTCTAACACTTTTGGATGCACCATTCCTGAGCCTAAAATTTCTACCCAACCAGTATGTTTACATATATTACATCCTTTGCCAGCACATATTTGACAACTAATATCCATTTCGGCACTTGGCTCAGTAAATGGAAAATAACTTGGACGGAATCTTACTTTCACATCCTTGCCAAACATTTCTTGTACGAAAAAATAGAGTGTTTGTTTTAAATCAGCGAAGCTTACATTTTCATCAATATATAATCCCTCTACTTGATGAAAAAAGCAATGTGCTCTTGCAGAAATGGTTTCATTACGATACACACGTCCAGGACATATTACGCGAATAGGCGGCTTTTGTGTTTCCATCACACGTGCTTGCACACTGGAAGTATGTGTTCTTAATAACCATGCTGAACTTTCCTCGGTAGCAGCTTTTACATAAAATGTATCCTGCATATCTCGCGCCGGATGATCTTCCGGCAAATTCATGGCACCAAAATTATGCCAGTCATCCTCCACCTCAGGTCCTTCCGCCACTGCAAAGCCCAAACGCTTAAATATAGAAACCATTTGATTGCGCACTAAATTCAGTGGATGTCTAGTTCCAACAGCAACTGGATCACCAGGAAGGGTAAAATCAAAATTAGCACCGCCTTGCTCTCCACTATCACCCAAAGCCTCATGTAATTGGGCCATTTTTTCTTCAGCTAATATTTTAAAAGCATTCAATATTTGACCAAAATCTTTCTTTTGCTCATTAGGCACATTTTTCATTTCCCCCATGATTTGTTTTACCAAACCCTTGGTTCCTAAGTATTTGATACGATATTGCTCTACAGCATCTGGGGTTGTTGCCACCGTAGCTGCGATTTCCGCCTTTATGGCTTCTATTTGTTGTAACAATTGCTCCATAGCACGAATATACGCAAAAGTGGTTTTTCATCTGACGAAAATTACCCATAAAAACCCTACATTTGTTATTCGGAAGATTTAATACATGGAGTACAATACAGCAAGAAGCATAATGGGGATGAGAGAGTATGGCCGTCACGTTCAAAGGATGGTTGACCATCTTATGACCATTGAAGACAAGGCCAAGCGTCAAGAACAAGCACAAGTAGTGATTGAATTGATGGGATTTTTAAACCCATCCCTAAAAAATATAGAGGACTACAAGCATAAATTATGGGATCACCTGTTTTTTATGAGCAATTTTAAATTGGACGTGGATAGTCCTTATCCGATTCCTACCAAGGAAACCTATAAGCAAAAGCCAGATCCTTTGCCTTATCCTAAACGCAAAATAAAATATGCGCATTTAGGTAAAAATTTAGAATTGGTGATTGACAAAGCCATGGCAGAAACCGACGAAGAAAAGAAAGCAGGTTTTGCCAATAGTATCGCTCACTATATGAAATTAGCTTATAGTAACTGGCATAAAGAACTAGTGCAAGACGATGCTATTAGAAGTGAGTTAAACTCCATCACTGGTGGTGGTCTTGAATTTAGCAACACACCTTATATTAAACATCGCAATCAGAATTTCGGTGACGATTATCGTCCTGCAGGTGGTGGTAGATGGCAAAACAACAATCGCAACAATCGTGGCGGTGGTGGTGCAGGTGGACGTAACAATAATAACCGGAATTTTAAAAAGCGTTACTAGACCCCAATTTTTATGAGTTCATTCGAAGTCATAGGTGGTAAAGCATTAAAAGGAACAATTGTTCCTCAGGGTGCAAAAAATGAAGCCTTACAAATATTATCAGCCGTTGTTTTAAGTAATGAACCCATTACCATTTCAAATATTCCCAACATTGTAGATGTAAATTTATTAATTGAGCTCCTACATGAAATGGGGGTAACAGTTGAAAAATTAAACGACGGTGTTTATCGTTTTCAAGCAGATAAAATTGACCCACAATATTTATCTTCCGAAGATTTTAGAAAAAAGAGTGGCCGCTTAAGAGGATCTGTAATGTTGGCTGGTCCTATATTAGCGCGTTTTAATATTGCTTACTTACCAAAACCAGGTGGTGATAAAATTGGCCGTCGTCGTTTAGATACACATATTATTGGATTTGAAAAATTAGGAGCAAAATATTCATACGATCAGGATTTAGCTTGCTTTACCATTAAAACAAATGGGCTAATGGGTTGCTACATGTTACTTGATGAACCATCGGTAACAGGAACTGCAAACATAGTAATGGCTGCTGTTTTAGCTGAAGGCATCACTACCATTTACAACGCAGCATGCGAGCCTTATTTGCAACAGTTATGTAGCATGTTAAATAGCATGGGTGCAAAAATTACAGGCGTAGGAAGTAATTTATTAACTATTGAAGGGGTAAAAAAATTAGGTGGAACACAACATCGCATTTTACCTGACATGATTGAAATTGGTTCTTTCATTGGACTAGCGGCGATGACAAAAAGTGAAATACGCATTAAAGATGCAGGTATAAAACACTTAGGCATTATTCCAGATAAATTTAAATTACTTGGCATTAATTTTGAAATTCAAGGGGATGATATTTTTATTCCAGCGCAAGAGGATTATGAAATACAAACTTATATGGATGGTGGTATACTTACCATATATGATAACCCTTGGCCAGGATTCACACCGGACTTATTAAGTATTGTTTTAGTCACTGCAACACAAGCAAGAGGCAGTGTTTTGATTCATCAAAAAATGTTTGAGAGCCGTTTATTTTTTACCGATAAATTAATTGATATGGGTGCACAAATTATTTTGTGTGATCCGCATCGCGCTACTGTTATAGGTTTAGGTCGTAAACATCCATTACGTGGTATTACCATGAGTAGTCCTGACATCCGTGCAGGACAAGCATTACTTATTGCCGCATTAAGCGCTGAAGGAAAAAGTACGATTCAAAATATTGAACAAATTGATCGTGGTTATCAAAATATTGATACCCGTTTACAAGCATTAGGAGCGGATATAAAAAGAATTGATTAACGCTGTTTAAATTGAAAAAGCAGTATTATTTATGAAGCTTTTGTTGCTTTAAATATAAAACCAATTCTTTAGGATGATCAGTTTGTATACCTAATAATCCTAATTCAATTCCTTTATTCCAATAATCCTCGTTTTCATTATTAGATTGCATATCAGCCCAAACTGGAACCCCTTTAAATCCAGCTGCTTTAACCGTTTCCTGTGTATATTCATACCAATTGCCATCTAAAATATCAATCTTTACTTTATTCAAATACTCAACCATCTCAGTACTATCTTTTACTTTTGTATTCAAACTTAAAATCAATGGCATGGTGGGAACATATTTTCTCCAATCTACATATTGATTGGGTGCATTAATATACACAACCATTTGATTTTGCATATTGGCTTTAATAATTGCTTCATACACTTGCGGCACATTTGCCGCTTTAAAATCTAAATAAATATTGATTTTATTTTTACATAATTGTAAGGCTTCTTCAAATGTGGGTATTTGAACAGTATCAGAATTAGCTATGTTTTTATTATATAATTTTAATGATCTAATGGTATCAAAAAAGAGTTCATTTATTTTTCCATGACCATTGGTCATTCTATCCACCGTTGCATCGTGCATTAAAATTAATTTTCCATCTTGCGTGGTTCGAATGTCTAACTCAACATAATCGGCTTCATCGTGTATCGCATTTTTTATGGCTAACAAACTATTTTCTGGCGCAATGATATGATCTCCCCTATGTGCAATTACTACAATTGCATTTTTTGATTTTGGTATAAATTTGTTACTGCTATTTTGAGATAGTGATTGTAAAGAAAAAAGTGAAGTTATTAAAACAAGTAAATATTTGAATTTCATATGAAATTGAATTTAAACAAAAGAGTCCCCTTTCGGAGACTCTCATGCCAATTTAACAAGAATTATGAGAAAATTTTTATTGTATGATCCACATTTTTGCATTAATATCATCCTTACCACTATACTGCGAAGTTAAAGCAGCATTTAAATTAGTAGCATTGGTAGACAATTCAGAAGATGGATATTGGAAACGTAAAGGAATGATGTTACTATTTCCAGTTCCTGCACCTATATCAAAAGTTGGAACACCTGTTCTTCTCCATTGATAGTATCCAGCTAAACCTGAGTTACGAGCTAATGTTAAATAACGTTGCGTTAAAATTTGATTTAAACCAGTTGCATTATCTCCAGCATATTTAACTGCAGCTTGATTAAAATAGTTAGTAAAACTAAAATTCACTGTATAATTTACGTAATCACCAGGAGTTGTCCCTTTTAAGAAAGAAACCGTGTTAGCACCGTCCACAACACCATAAAAACTAAACATTGCCTTTACTCCTTTTTGGTACCATGTATCTGCAGACTGTCCAGTAATCCATCCTCTATTAACTGCTTCAGCAATATTTAAACACATTTCAGGATAACCAATTAGGAAAGTATTCTCACCAGTATAACCATCATAATAACGCTTACGACCAATTGGAGAAATTTTGAATACCCCAATATTTCCCTGCAATGTAGACATGGTATTTCCTGCACCGCCACCTACAAAAGATTTATAAGAAGTGTCAGGAAAACCTAATCCACGAGCTGGATCAGCAACAATCATAGCTCTTAAATCATTTAAGCTACTCAATGTATTCAACCAAGTTGATGCTACGCACAAACGTGTTGCATCATTTCCAAAGTTACCTTTGTTGTTTGGATAGTAGTTATAATTTGCATTGTAAGTATACTCCCAGTTGTCTGACATATCAGTCATAATAGGATACTTAGTTGAATTACTAATTACATCAGCAAACTTTTGCTTAATATTTAAATCTGCATCAGCTGACTTTTTACTTAATTCAATCAATACATGTAATTTGTAGGTATTCACTACTTTCTGCCATTTTTTTAAGGCTGTTAATGGATCTACGCCACCAGCTAATTTATCCTGGTAAAAGAAATCTCCTAATAAAGACGTATTTGAACTAGCAATTAAAGAAGTTAATTGAGTATTCGCATCTTCCAATAATTGTAATGCTTGCACAAAAACTTGCTTTTGCGAATCATATTTAGGTTTCGCATTTGCTAAACCCTTTAATGCTTCAGACATTGGCAAGTCACCTACTTTTAAACTCATACCTACATAAACATACGCTTTGAAAAATTTAGCCAATGCGCTGTATGGAGTAACTCCTGGAGTAGCTTTTGCAGCTTCATTTTCCATTGCAGCGATATTTTGTAAGGTATTATATTCTAAACTAGCGCTACCATTCCAATATTCATTGGTACCATAATAAGTATAAGTAGACAAAGTATATTGGGACCACTTTTCTTCATCCCCACCAGGGAATACCGTAAGACTATTTTCTATTTGTCTTAACAACAAATAGGCAGGAACTGATGTGGGTTGGTTAGGATTTTGAGTATACTTCTCAAAAGTCTTAGTACAACTACTTACTGTAATTGCAATAATTGCAACAAGTAGTATTATTAATTTATTTGTTTTCATATTCATTTTTTATATTTTTTAAACAGTTATTTTATATTTTAGAAAACAATGTTTAAGTTAATACCATAACTACGTGTAGTAGGTGTTTGTAAATTATATTCTCTGCTATTACCGCTATTGTAGTCACGTCCTGAGTATTGGTCAATATCCATGTCCTTAAATCTTTCTGGGAAGAAGTATAATAAATTACGACCCACTAAAGAAATATCTACTTTAGATACAAATGATTTTTTACCAATCAATTCTTTTGGTAAAGAATAAGTAATTACAACTTCTCTTAATTTACCATAAGTCTTAGATACAGAAGTATGTTCAAAGTCATTAAAGAAACTACTTACATAGTCTTGAACAAATAGAATAGGAGCGGTATTTTTTGAAAATTGTAAAGCACTTAAGTTAGTGATCACCCCTGTAACTGGGTCATATGTAATTGCTTTACTATTGGAAACTTGCACACCAGTTCCTACGTATGTTGGAGTATATCCAACCCATGTATGATTTTTTTCCCAATAAGCTGCTTCTTTAGCTCTAGCTTCCCCTACAGCACCTTCAACAGTGGAAATATGAGAACCACCTTCAATACCTTTTCTCATAACACGGTCTTGCACCTTACCTCCTACTTTACCATCAAATTGGAAAGCAAAGCTGAAAGCTTTATAATTGAATTTGTTATATATTGACCAGCTCCAATCAGCGTCAGCATTACCAACATATTGTGCTTTTGGTAAGTACACAGGATAACCTGCGCTATTATTAATAACTTGTCCGTCAGCTGTTTTTGCAGTTACACCTGCATATAATTTATCAACACGATCACCTTGGTGAAACTGATAACTTTCAAAGTTGCTTGGTAATTCCTTGTACGTTTCAACAAATGTTGACCAGTTAAACATAACATCCCAGTTTAAACCTTTTGGATTACGTAATGGAGATCCTGATAATGAAATTTCAGCACCTTTAACTTGTGTTTTTATCGCATTGGTTGTAAATGCAGTGATACCTGTAGTTTGAGAAATAGGGAAGTTGCGGATACCAGGACCATTTATATTATTAAAGAAAGTTGCAGCTAAACCTAATCTGTTTTTTAACACTTTAACATCAAATCCATATTCAGTACTTGTAACCTGAGAAGATTTAATTGCTGAGTCAATTGCATTTAATGGAGCACTTGCACCTGAGTTATTGTTATATACTGTTCCAATTGAATAAGCTGGATTAGATAATGAATAAGAAGGTCCGCCATAAACACTTACATAAGGTTGACCATATCCAACCGGATAACCTGCTGGGCCAGTATATGAAGATGTATTTGGAGATTTTGCTGACGCATAACTTGCTCTTACTTTTAAATAGCTAATGAAATCAGGTACTTTTACATAATCAGAAATTACTGATGCAGCAGAAATAGAAGGGTAGAAGTAAGTATTGTTGTTAATTAACAAAGTTGAACTTTTATCCACTCTACCTGTAGTTGTTAAGGTTAAATATTTACCAAATTCAACTCCTGCTTGATAGTATGAACTTAATACTAACATATCAGAATGATAGTTATAAGCCTTAACAGCATTTAATGAGTTTGCAAATGAGTATAAACCTGGAACGTTTAAGTAGTCAGTTGTTGTAAAACTTGATTGGTAAGTGAAATTTCTTGCGTTCACCCCTGCAACCGCATCAACAACGATATCATTTTTAAACTTATGGTTATATTTTGCTAAAGCTTCTACGTTATTGTCAAATAAAGAACGAACATCTTCTCTGTAATCACCACGATTTAATTCACGACCGTAAGGGTGTGCAGAGTAAGGTAATTTTTCAGTTCTTAATAAATTATATGAACTGATATTAGTTCTTAAAATTGCTTCAAAGTCAGTATTTGGCTTATATGATAATGCAATATTACCAGTAACATCATTTTTATAATGACCACGTAACCACTCATAGCTCATGAAGTATGGGTTATGGTAACGTTGATATTCAACAAATTTTGATTGAACACCTTCCTTACCTTTTTGCCAGTAATCCTTCATATCATCAATATTCCAGTCAGCACCTGTCCAAACAGTAACTGAGTAAATCACGCTATTAGGACCATAAGAAACGTCAGGAGTATTTGGAGAAAACTGACGATTGTAGTTTAAGCTACCATCAATTTTAAACTTGCTGCTTAAATTATAACTTGCATTTAAGTTAAAATTAATAGTGTTTAATTTAGTATTTGGAATAATACCTTTTTGATTGGTAGTACTTAATGACATTCTAACATTTGAACGATCAGTAGCAGAAGAAAAACTTAAGTTATTTGTACTTAAAACACCAGCTTGAATAAAACGAGATAAGTTATTTACGCCAACTGCATTATAAGGAGTTGCTTTTCGCACACCTGTTACTGGATCAATTGGGCTATTCCATTGAGGAAGTAACTGGCCATTTAATGCTGGACCCCAAACATCATAGTCACCATCCCATAATCCACCACCCTTTCCATCACCGAATGCATACTGTCCAATTTCACCACCACCATATAAAGCTTGTGTTTTAGGTAAAGCAATAAAACCTTTATCAACCTGAGTTGAAGAGTTAAATTCGATTGTATATCCTTTGTCGCTTTTCTTAGCTCTTTTAGTGGTAATTAAAATCGCACCGTTTTGAGCACGACTACCATAAATTGCAGTTGCTGCTAAACCTTTTAACACAGTATAAGATTCAATATCATCTGGGCTTAAGTTCCAAGTATCAGAAGTTACTGGAATACCATCAATAACATATAATGAGATGTTATAACCACGTAAAGATACATTTGGTGAAGCTAACATTTCACGATTAATGGCTACATCCAAACCAGCAACCTTACCTACTAAACCATTCACTGGATTGGGTTCTCTAGCTTTTACTAAATCTCCACCTTTAACTTCTTGAACTGAGTAACCTAACTTTTTAACATCTTTCTTAACCCCCAAACCTGTAACTACCACGTCTTCTAAATTTTGAGTTGCAGGTAATAATTTTATTGTTAAGTCAACACCATTCACAACAACTTGTGCAGTTTGGTATCCTACAAAAGAAACTGTAACACTAGTTCCTTTAGCGGCACTGATGGTAAAACTACCAGAAGCATTTGATGTTGTCTTATTACCATTTTTCACTGAAACGCTAGCACCTTCAATTGGATTTGAAGTAGTAGCATCCATTACTTTACCACTTATACTCACATTTTGAGCATGTACCTGAAACGCAAAGCAGACAATTGCTAGCGGCATCATCAGATACTTTAATAAGTTGACTTTAACTTGATTCATAAATATTTTTTTTCGATTTTGAAACGCTAAAGTAGAATCAAAAAATCATTTAACATTTTAAGAATGCATTAACAAAATATTAAGTAATTTTTTTTGATATGGTAATTTTTTTGTTACTGTATGCCTAGTTAACAATTAAGAAACATTAATAATTTATTCATGTTAAATATTAAATTGTATCAACCCGATTTCCTATTTTGTAAATTAAATTTGAAAACATGAAATCTTTTTTTGTTTGTTTACCATTATTAATCATTTCAAACTTGATAATTGCACAAAAAGCAATTAATTACTTATCTGTTCCCGGTGTTAAAGAATATGCTACCATTGATAAAAACAATCATAGTGTATTACCAAGTGGAAGATATATTACACCAGCAGGAACAACAATTCAAATTACCAATGACCCATTTGGTATGGCTTTGTCACCTGATGGCTCTAAAACAGTGACTTTACATGACGGTGTGTTGACCGTTATTAATAACAACAACTTAAAAGCAGTTCGCATTCCTAGTTATGACAAAAAAATTATAAGCCCATTAAAACAGGGTTCCTTTTTAGGCGTCACTTTTGTAGGAAATAATAATGATTTGGTTTATTTAAGTGCTGGTGATGCAGGAGCAGTTATCGTTTACGACATTAATCAATATAAAATGGTGGATTCTATTTCATTAAATGGTACTATAAATGGAGAAACATTTGATGATAGTTTTACTTCAGATATTATTTATAATGA
>CAIYUO010000015.1 GCA_903929425.1 uncultured Bacteroidota bacterium | reverse complement strand
GCCCTGGTGGTGGAACTGGTAGACACGCAGGACTTAAAATCCTGTGGGCCGCAACGCCCGTGCGGGTTCGATTCCCGCCTGGGGCACAAAGCCTCTCACGAAAGTGAGAGGCTTTTTTTATGCGAAACAACGTCGAAAGCCCGCTTTCGTAAGTTGGAGCGCATAAAAAAAGCCAATTAAAATGCAAAGCATTTTAATTGAAAGGCTTCGGGTAAGACCCGTTATTGAGGAAGACGACGAATGAAATGAGTCGGCAGTCCCGAAGTATTAATTGAAAGGCTTTGGGTAAGACCCGTTATTGAGGAAGACGACGAATGAAATGAGTCGGCAGTCCTAATTCTCTCCGTATCTTAGCGACAATTATTTAACTTAATAAATTATCATGAATAAGGAATTAGTTTCCCAACGTTTTTTGGAATTAGTTGAAATCATGGATACCCTTCGTGAACAATGCCCATGGGATAAAAAGCAAACCATTCATAGTTTGAGAAGCAATACCATTGAGGAGTTATATGAATTAGTAGATTCTATAGTGGAGGAAGATTGGAATGGCATTAAGGAAGAATTAGGCGATATCATGTTACATGTTTTATTTTATGCTAAACTTGGTAATGAGCAAGGCAAGTTTACATTAGATGAAGTGATGGAAGGCATAGCCAAAAAATTAATTCATCGTCATCCACATATTTATGGTGATGTGAAAGTGGAAAATGATGATGATGTAAAAAGAAATTGGGAGCAATTAAAATTACAAGAAGGTAAGGGGAATAAAACAATATTAAGTGGAGTGCCAAACAGTTTGCCATCCATGGTGAAAGCTTTAAGGATACAAGAGAAAGTAAAGCATGTTGGATTTGAGTGGGAGAACAAAGAGCAAGTTTGGGATAAGGTAGAAGAAGAAATAGGAGAGTTAAAAGTAGAAATTGAAGCCAATGACCAAGAAAAAATGGAACAAGAGTTTGGCGATGTATTGTTTAGTATGATTAATTATGCACGCTTTTTAAATATTGATCCGGAAACGGCGTTGGAAAAAACGAATAAAAAATTTAAACACCGCTTTGAATTGATGGAAACTTATGCCAAAGAGCATGGCTTAGATTTAGCCCAAATGAGCCTAATGGAAAAAGAAGCCTTGTGGCAAAAAATGAAATAATAAAAAGGCCCCCAATTTTGAGGGCCTTTTTATTTATAAGGGGATTATTTAATGTTAGTCATTCAAATTAATGATAAAGGCATAGGTTCCATAGTAGCCGGGATAAAAACCAGAAAGCTTAATACTTCCATTTGATTTTTTGATGGCTTCATAAAAGTCTTCTACATTTTTAATTTCCTCATCATTCACACTGATGATTACAAAACCCTTTTCAATTCGACTTTTACTTAGTACACCTGTTCCAAGATCTTTAATTACTACACCGCCTTCAATATCATTCTTATCAGCAGTAGCTTTATCTATTGTTTCTAATTTTCCGCCTAATTTTTCAGCCATCTTGCTACTCTTAGAAAGGTCGTTCGATCCCAATTTTGCTTTTAATACAACTTCAAAATTCATTTCTTTACCATTTCTTTTTAAAGTCATAGCTACTTTATCGCCTGGCTTGAATCTTGATACTTGTTCTTGTAATTCTGGAGCTGTTTTAATAATGGCACCATTAAACTTAGTGATAACGTCACCAGGTTTTAGTCCAGCTGCTTTTGCTGCACCACCTTCTAATACAGTTGTAATAAGTACACCTTCACCAGCTTTATATTTTACATTTAAATCAGCTTCTAATTTTTTTATTTGCTCATCTGACAATTCTTCTTGCGCCATTGAAACGCCTAAGTATGCCCTTTGTACTGTTCCAAATTTCACGATATCTGTAACCACTTTTTTAACAATGTTAACAGGGATCGCATAGGAATAACCAGCATAGGAACCAGTAGGAGACATGATCGCTGAATTGATACCCACTAATTCTCCATTCGTGTTTACCAAAGCACCGCCACTATTTCCTTGATTTACAGCAGCATCCGTTTGCAAGAAAGATTCTAAAGGTTTATCAGACTGTCTTGAGTTGATATCAATGCTACGATTTTTTGCACTAATGATTCCTGCAGTAATAGTTACATCTAAATTCAAAGGATAACCAATAGCAAGTACCCATTGTCCTAATTTAATATCGTCACTATTTCCATATACTAAATAGGGAAGGTTGCTTTCGTCAATTTTGATAACGGCTAAATCGCTACTTGCATCTACTCCAATTACTTTAGCTTTGTATGTTTTTTTATTAGTCAATGTTACCGTTAATTCGTCAGCGCCATTAACTACGTGGTTGTTGGTTACAATATATCCGTCGGCGGTAATCAAAACGCCACTACCGCTAGCACGTTGTTCTGGAATGATTCTTGGGCCTCCGAAAAAGTCGCCAAAATTATCATCGCCAAAAAAGTCAAAAAAGGGATTTCTTTGTCTTTGTTGATTACCATTATCTACTTTTTTTGCGTTTGTTTTTGTTTTGATATGCACAACCGCAGGGGAAGCAGCATTCGCTGCAGGTGTAAAGTCCACAGTGGATCCCGGCGTTATACCATTTACAAAGCTTGCATAATTAGCAGGTAGCTTTCCATTATTTTCAAATGCAGTGCTGTTTTGATTCCATCTAGTAAAGCCCCAAATGCTCACTAGTGTTGTACAAGCACTAATACCAATAATGGCCAACACATTCTTAAAACTTAGGTTCATAATTTATTATTTTGATGGTTACTTTAAATTTTTATCAATTGTCATACCATTTTAAACACAAAATAACGAAGCCGAAACTTTGTCACAAAATCATTTTAAATCTTTAACAAAACATTTACGAAATTGTTCGTTTATGTCAAAATTTCGCAATTTTTATAATAAGGTTGACAAAAATTCCAATGTATCCACCCCGTCGGCATATTGACTTATACTTGGCTTTTGCAAACTCCCAAAAGGTAGTCCGGTTTTTCCAACTATACATTGAACATTTATCGGGTTGATTTCAGGTAACTTGTTGTTTTCGTAAAATTGGTAATGTATTTGAGATAGGGCTGCAAACGGTGAGGGGTTTTCGCTTAATAAAATCCCGCCAGCATCCATGTAATATTGTCTATTCATCATTAATAGAGCCAATTGGTAGTCATAATTATGTTTGTATTTATGCTGGTCAATTAAATAATCGTATTTTTTGAGCGCAGTTACAAGTGGAAGAAAATCATATCCGCTTGGCACCCACACTTGTGTAACATTTCTACAACCCATACCAAAATATAACATCATATCGTCGGCAAGTAGATTTAGTTCATCAATTGTTTCAGAACCGTCTAAAATGGCTATGGATGTTTTATTTTTTCTGATGATATGAGGATATTTTCCAAAATATTGTTCAAAATATTCTCCAGCGCTATTGCTACCTGTTGCGATGTATGCATCACAGTTTTTGAGTTGCTCCTGTATAATAATACGTTCTTTTAAAATGGGGTTGATTTCAATTAAAGAATCAATCACATATTGCATTAAAACCTTGTCTTTTGAGGATAATTTTATAACGGCTATATGACCAGCAATCAATACACTCAACAAATCATGGAAACCAACCATTGGAATATTGCCAGCCATAACAATGCCAACTTTAACATTAGTGGGCGCTGTTGAAATGTTAGGGTAAAAGTTGACCCAATTATTCAAATCCTGCCGCTGTAAAAACTGTTCAACAATTTGTTTTGTTGATTGGTCTATGAATTCAGGCAAAAACCATGAATTTTGAACATTTGCTTCCTTTTTAGCACTTGAAAATGAAGGGTTGTTAGTGTTTAAATATTTATCTCCAAGGGTAAAAAAAGCCTCAATTCTTGCTTGAATGTTCATATGTGTTCTTTATATTTGTAAGGCAAAAGTACGTCACTAATTATTAAATTATTTTTATGGCATTAAAAATCACCGACGAATGTATTAACTGTGGAGCTTGTGAACCAGAATGTCCAAATAACGCTATCTATGAAGGTGGAGTTGAGTGGGCTATGGCTGACGGCACAACAGTAAAAGGAAGTTTTAGTTTATTAGATGGATCAGCAGTTGATGCCGATGCTAGAATCGCGCCAATCGCTGCAGACACCTATTATATTACTCCAAACAAATGTACTGAATGTCAGGGTTTTCATGAGGAACCACAATGTGCTGCAGTTTGTCCTGTAGACTGTTGTGTTCATGACGAACTTTACCAAGAGACTGTTGAAGTCTTGCTGGCAAAAAAAGAAAAATTACACGCTTAAGATTTAAGATAAAAAAAGGGGAAGTTTTTCCCTTTTTTTTATTGTTTATTTTTATGTTTTAATATCAGTTGATGATGAAAAAGAAAGTGGCCTTAGTAACTGGAGGATTAAGTTCGGAAGCACAAATAAGTTATAAAAGTGCTAAGACGGTAATGAATGCCTTAGATAAAAATGTGTATGATGTTTATTTGATTGACATTCATCCAACAGGATGGTGGTATGAAAATATTGTAGGAGAAGAAGTAGCGGTTAATAAAGCCGATTTTAGTATCGAAGAAGGAGGTGAAAAAATCAATTTTGATGTAGCCTTAATGTGTATTCATGGCACACCAGGAGAAGATGGAAAATTGCAAGGATATTTTGATATGATTGGGTTGCCATACACAAGTTGTGATACAGCTACATCTGCATTAACTTTCAATAAAAGATATACGGTTGCCGTTGCAGGTTTTGGTGGCGTCAATGTTGCGAAATCATTGCATTTGTTTTTAGATACACCTTTAACATCGGATGAAATTTTAGCACAACTCACACTCCCCGTTTTTGTTAAACCCAATAATGGTGGAAGTAGCTTGGGTATTAGTAAAGTAAATACAGCGCAAGAACTTGAACCTGCTTTAGCAAAAGCTTTTAAAGAAGATGCGCAGGTGTTGGTTGAAGAATTTATAAGTGGAAGAGAATTTACGATAGGTGTATTTAAATCCAAAGGAACTTTAACGGTTTTACCAATTACCGAAATTACTACCGACAATGAATTTTTTGATTTTGAAGCAAAGTATGAGGGAAAGAGTAAGGAAATAACACCTGCGATTATTGATGATAAAATGTTTAGTGATTTAACAACCGCTGCCAAAAAAGTATATGCAACCTTAAATTGTAGAGGAGTGGTTAGGGTAGATTTTATATATGACGAAAATGCACAAAAGGCCTATATGTTGGAAGTTAATACGGTGCCTGGTCAAAGTGAGGCGAGTGTGATTCCGCAGCAAGTAAAATCGATGGGATGGAATTTAACTGACTTTTATGCGACTATTGTTGAGGATGCAATTTCAACAAATAAGTAATTTCAAAAATATGCAAACAATTGATCAATTATTAAAAAAGCCAGTTTGGGTAAATATCTTAATAGGCATTGGTGCATTTTTGACTGTAATTATTATTTTTTTCTTTTCATTGGGTTGGTTAACGGGAAATGGCGTCACTGAGAAAGTGCCAAATATTGTTGGCTTGGAAGCAAGTGTAGCTCAAAAAAATTTAAAAAATCTTGGATTTAATGTGGTTTTACAAGATTCTATTTATGTTGATACATTAACTAGAAATAGTGTTTTAAGGCAGACCCCCGAAGCGGATGAAGTTGTAAAAAAAGGACGTACCGTTTATTTGACAATTAATAGAGTACTTGCCCCGCAAATTGAAATGCCAAATTTGATTGGGTTTTCATTGCAAAGTGCTGAAGCATTTTTGAAAGTTTTAGGTCTAAGAGTTGGTTCAATCACAATGGTTCCTGATAGAAACAAAAATGTGATTATTGACCAATTTGTTCGAGGAATAAGTATTGCACCAGGAACAAAAATTTCATCAGGTTCTATCATTAATTTAACGGTTGGTGATGGCGGTATGACAGCCATAGTTGAAGTTCCTGATTTAATTGGACTTACGGTAGGAATGGCAAAAGAAAAATTAACGGCATTGGGATTATTAGTTGGTAGCTATTCAGCTAATTCAAATATATTGGACACTGCTAGTTCATTTATTGTAGGACAAGATCCAAGTCCAAATTCAATGCAATTAGATTCACTAGGCATGCCCATCAAAAACAAAATGAATCCTGGTGGCATTATCAATTTAAGTATAGATAAAGTAGCACCAGTTAGGTCGCTTACAGATTCGATTAGATAATATTGGTTTTAACTTTTTAATAATTAATTATATGAAAACAATAACTGTAGCTGAATTAAAAGCTAAAATGGATGCTGGTGAAAAATTAAATTTATTAGATGTTCGTGAGCCACACGAAAATGCTGCTTTTAATATTGGTGGACAATTATTGCCTTTAGGTTTAGTGCAAGCTTTGCAAATTGATGAAATTGAGCATTTAAAGGACGAGACTGTTTATGTATACTGCCGAAGCGGTAACAGAAGTGGTCAAGCCTGTATGATGCTTGAGCCATTTGGCTTTAAAGACGTCATCAATGTAGCAGGTGGTATGTTAGCATGGCAAGAACAATTCCCAGGGTAATAATTTATTTCAATTCAATTTTGATACTAGCAAAATAGTTTCTTCCTGCCATAGGGAAAAAATTATTTGAAGTGGTCGTGGTGCCACCATAAATATAACTGTAGGTATATCCATTGGGTTCATATTTTACATCCATAAAATTAATGGCATAAAATTGGAATAACGCTTGCCATTTTTTCTTATCTAATAATTTATAGGATACATTTAAATCGTTTAAAAAATATGCTTTTAATGTTCTAGACTCATTTTGAGTATTATCCAGATATTGTTTTGATACATATTTACTTGTCCAAGTAAAATTAGTTCTTGCATTAAGTTTATAAACTAAATTATGTGTACCCGTCAAATTAGGAGATAGTGTAATATCGGTATTATTATGTGTGATAGAAGCTTGATCACCGTTATCATAGTCATCAAAAAATTCTGTAAAATGTTCAATTTTATTCTTACTAAATGTCACTGAGCCATAGCTATCCAGATTTTTGCTAATCTGCCAGCTTTCTTCCATTTCAATTCCTGCTCTATAACTTTTTGGAACATTGGTTCTTGTATAAGCTCCAACGTCATTTATTTTACCAGTTAATACTAATTGGTCTTTATAATGCATATAATAAATATTCACCCCCCAATTAAACTTTTCATACTTTGATTTAAAACCCGACTCCCAATCATACAATACTTCTTGTTTTGGTTGTTGGTTGATGCCTGCTTCAAAATCGTCTCTATTCGGCTCCTTATGTGCAACGGCAATACTTGTGTAATAGGTGGTATTTTTTATTTTGGAAGACAATCCAACTTTTGGATTCATAAAGTCAAACTTCCTATCAACTAGCAAGCTTGGGTTGGAGTCAAATCCATACATGGCATGCTGAACACGTCGATATTGTATATCAATAAAACTGGTGAGTTGATTCAATAATTGGTGTTCCCATTTAAAGTAACCGTTTATATCTTTTTTTGTTGCATTGTTATTATAATACACTTTATTGATAGTTGAATAACCATTCAAACTTGGTATCCCATAAGGTAGATTGCCAAAATGAATTCCATCATAAATATTCCATCCTCCTCCTGCTGTAATAATGTCCTTGTTTTTTTCATAGGTGATGGAAGCAATTTGACCATAAAAATTATTATCCAACCATCTTCTTCTAATCAAATCAATTTGTGAGCCTATGTTTAAATTTATTCCATAATCATTTAAATTAACCCCAGCTTTATATTCTTCATAATAACCATGTCCCTTTGTTAAAAATACAGCGGTGTTCCATTTTAACGTTGAACTCATTGTTTGGTTGTAAAATAATTGATAATGCGTTTGAGTATAATTGTCAGTTTGATTATCATATGGGCTGTCTGATTTTTCAGTGCCTGCAGGGTTGTATGTACGGTTGGTTAACAACATTTCTTCAGGAACCCCATACCAAGCCTGATAAGTTTTTTCTTTTCCTGAAAATACATTTAAACGTAGTGATGATCTGTCGCCCCAATAAGTACTGCTCATAAAAAATGAGTTTAAATTTGAAGTTGCACGATCCATGTACCCATCACTTTTTATACTACTCACTCGGCCATCAATTGTAAATCGGTTATTTATCAACCCCGTTCCAAACTGCAAATTATTTTTCAAGGTATTGAATGAGCCAAAGCTGTTTTGCAGACTTAAATATTTACTTGGGTGATAATCATTAGTTGCTATATTAATGGTTGCGCCAAATGCACTTGCACCATTAGTGGATGTGCCAACACCCCTTTGAATTTGAATACTACTTGCACTTGAAGCAACATCAGGTATATTCACAAGAAATGTACCCATACTTTCTGCATCATTATAGGGTATTCCATTAATGGTGACGTTTATTCTTGTCGCATCGGTACCTCTTATTCGCATTGCGGTATAACCGACACCATTTCCCGCATCGGCATTAACAACAATGGAAGGCGTGTTTTGAAGAAGAAAAGGGAGGTCCTGTCCTAAATTTAATTGAGCAATTTGTTTAACATTCACATTGCTTTTTGCAAATGGACTATTTTCACTGACCCTGACTGACCTAACTTCCAAAGGAGGGAGGTTACGAATACTGTCAATGAATTTTTGATTACTATCTTTTTTTGAAATAGATAATTTGGTTTGTTGGCCAAAAACAGGCGCAAGCAATAAAAATGATACAATTGTTCCCAATAACTTAGTCATAACTAACGGTTAAGTTTTAATAAATGGGAACAGGAATAATAAGCTATGAGAAGTGCACAGAAAAGTGCGGTACCTTCCCTTCGCAGGAATTACCCTGTTCAGGTTCAACGGGTTTTTTCTCAGCTTTTTACAGCACCCCGAGGACAGTGCAAAACTATAGTACATAATTAATATAGCCAACTGTAACTTTACCCTTTGGTTTACGTTATAAGAAGTATAAAATGCCCTTTATGAAAAAAATACTTTTTGCCTTGCTAGTTTTATTGACGTCGCAAGTGAATGCCCAAAAAAGTGCCATTATACATGATAATAATGCACAGGAAAGAAAGTTGGTTAGTTTTACGGCTATTAAAGTGTCAAGTGCGATTGATTTATACTTGACACAATCATCCACTAATCAAGTAGCAGTAAGTGCAAATAATGATGAAAATAGAGATCGAATTGTGACTGAAGTTATTGGGGGCACTTTAATTATCAGAATGTCAGATAATGATGGATGGTGGTCATGGAAAAGATGGTCCGATACGAAGGCTAAGGCTTATGTTAGTATAAAAGATATTGATGCTTTATCAGCATCAGGAGCAACTAATGTTCACTTAGTGAATAAAATTGAATCGCCTAAGCTAAAGGTAAAATTAGCAGGTGCAAGTGATTTGAAAGGAGAAATTGAGGCAGGTTATATTTCAATTGAAATATCAGGAGCTTCAGATTATAAAGGTCAATTACAAGCAAAGTCAATGTCTTTAGATGCTTCAGGGGCAAGTAGTATTGAATTATCCGGAAAGGTGGATGACTTATCAATTGAAGTATCTGGTGCAAGTGACGCTAAATTATTTAACTTATATGCAAAAGGGGCTATTGTGAATGCATCAGGTGCAAGCTCAGCGAATGTTAATGTAAGTGAGTTACTAAAAGCGGATGCTACTGGGGCAAGTAGTATTAATTATAAAGGGGAAGCAAGGGTTCAGGAGTCTAGGAATTCGGGGGCTTCAAGCATTAAGCACAAGAACTAATTGCAAATAAATAACTGATCATTAACTTATTAAATCAATAAACTTGGTTTACTGGTAATAATGGCGTAACTTTGCCGTCCAAACATCGCGAGGTAGAGCAGCGGTAGCTCGTCGGGCTCATAACCCGAAGGTCGGAGGTTCGATCCCTTCCCTCGCAACATAATCCCGCTCCCGATTTAGATATCGAGAGCGGATTTTTTTTTATTGTAACTTTGCATTATCAAAGTAGCACAAATTAATAGATAGGAATGAAAGTAGGGTTTGTAAACATATTTGGAAAGCCAAACGCAGGTAAGAGCACCTTACTGAACGCCATTATGGGTGAGAAAATGGCTATTGTGTCCTCCAAAGTACAAACTACCAGACACCGTATTAAAGCGTTTTTGAACAAGCCAAATGAATACCAAATCATATTTTCAGACACACCTGGAATCATTGACCCAAAGTATAAGCTTCATGAAAAGATGATGGGTGCGGTTAAAAGTGCGTTGGAGGATGCCGACATTGCCTTATTAATGGTTGATGTGCGTGACGACTTTGAGGAAATCGATTCCATGTTCACTGCTCTGAAACTAAAAGTGCCTTGTATTGTGGTGATGAATAAGTCGGATTTGGCGGTTGGTGGTCGCGTGAAAGAAGCCAATGCTTACTTTAGTGCAAAACCTTATTGCAATAAAATTATTTCAATTAGTGCATTGAATATCATTGATATAGATAGGTTATTGAAAGTTATACTTGAATTAATTCCTGAAGGAGGCCATCCTTTCTTTGATCAAGAGGATTTGAGTGATATGCCGACTAAGTTTTTTGTAAGTGAGATTATTAGAGAAAAAATATACCAGCTATTTGGGGAAGAAATCCCTTATCACTCCGCCGTTTTGGTGAACTCCTTTAAAGAGCAACCCTTATTGGTAAAGATACAAGCTGATATTATCGTAAATCGAGAAACCCAGAAGTCAATCATTATTGGGCAAGGGGGTAAGATGATTAAGGAAATTGGAACATTGGCTAGAAAGGATATTGAGGACTTTATCGGATCAAAGGTTTACTTGGAGTTGTTTGTGAAAGTGAAGCCAAAGTGGCGAGATAATGACACTAAGTTAAAGGAGTTTGGATATCAATAATAAATTTAATTAATTGTTTTAAAATATTGATATACAATTAATTAATAAAGTTTATTTGAATTTTAAATTGAATTATTATGAGTTATACAGTTGCAATCGTAGGAAGGCCAAATGTTGGCAAGAGTACATTATTTAATCGTTTATTAGAAGAGCGCAAAGCTATAGTGGACGACATTAGTGGTGTGACAAGGGATCGTCAATATGGTGAAACTGAATGGGGCGGTAAGCACTTTAATGTAATCGACACAGGTGGATTTGTACCTGATTCCAAAGATATGTTTGAGACAGAGATTCGTAAGCAGGTGAGAATTGCCATTGAGGAAGCAAATGCCATGATTTTTATGGTAGATGCTGCGGTGGGCTTGACGGATTTAGACTCAGCTATGGCAGATTTGTTAAGGAGAACTACCAAACCAGTTTACGTTTGTGTGAATAAGGTTGACAACTCAGCTAGAGCATTAGAAGGAACTGAATTTTATGGAATGGGGTTTGAGCATAACTATTTTGTAAGTGCAATTTCAGGAAGTGGAACTGGTGAATTATTGGATGCAGTAATAGCTGACATGAAGGAGGAGCCAAATCGAAAAGCAATTGCTGATGCTGCCGAATTGCCAGAGGGTGAGGAGCCTGAAGAAGCGCCGGCTGTTCCAAAAATTGCAATTGTTGGACAACCCAATGTAGGTAAATCGAGTTTATTAAATGCAATGATTGGACAAGACCGAACCATTGTAAGTGATATCGCTGGCACAACACGTGATACTATCCACACCCATTATAACATGTTCCAAAAGGAGTTCATTTTAATTGACACAGCAGGGATAAGACGAAAAAATAAAGAAAAGGACGATTTGGAGTTCTATTCTGTGATTCGTGCGATTAAAGCAATGGATGAGGCAGATGTTTGTTTAAT
The DNA here is from genome assembly GCA_903929425.1 of uncultured Bacteroidota bacterium. GTDB lineage: Bacteria > Bacteroidota > Bacteroidia > Chitinophagales > Chitinophagaceae > Sediminibacterium. The sequence continues at coordinate 40,483 of CAIYUO010000015.1, read as the reverse complement.
GGTCATAGATGCTGTAAAAGGAATAACTGCTCAAGACCTTAGCATTTTTAGCTTAGCTGCTAAGAAAGGTAAGGGCTTAGTTGTTTTAGTGAATAAATGGGATTTAATTACTAAAGAAACAAACACTGCTCGTGATTACGAAAAGGTATTAAGAGACAAACTGGCACCATTTACTGATGTGCCTATTTTATTCATATCTGCTGTAGAAAAAACAAGAATTTTTAAGGCCATTGAAATCGCCTTGGATGTTTTTGATAATAAACACCGAAAAATTGCCACTTCTAAACTTAACGAAGTGATGCTCAAGGCAATAGGTAATTACCAAGCACCTGTTGTTAGAGGTCATGTAATTAAGATCAAATTTGTACAGCAACTGCCTACTAGGGTACCAAGTTTTGCCTTTTTTACCAATTTTCCAGATGATATCAAAACGCCATATCGTAATTATTTAGAGAATCAGGTAAGGGCTAATTTCAAGTTTACAGGGGTCCCAGTTCGTATTTATTTTAGAAAAAAGTAGAATTACCTCTAAAATTGACAAAACATTAAAAAAACTATTGTTAAAATTTGGCCAATTTACAGCTAATTGATATCTTCGCCAACGTATTTTTATACCAAACTTAAAAAAAACCTTGAAAATGAAAAAAGTATTCGCAATTTTCGCTATCGCTGCATTAGCTGCTTGTGGTGGTGCTGCATCTGAAACTAAAACTGATTCTGCTGCAACAACTGTAGACACTGCTGCTAAAGCTGTTGATACTGCTGCTGCTGCTACTGATTCAACTGCTAAAGTTGATACAGCTGCTAAAAAGTAATTAGAAGTATAAAACTTCTTGCAAGAAGGTCCCTCCAATAGGAGGGATTTTTTTTGTGTATAGGTAAATGATTTTTAAGCAAAATTCTTGAGTGTTTGGCACTAATATTGTTTATAGTTGAATACCTAATAGTATTATTATGGGTTCAATGGCATATGCCATTTTGACTATTTTTTAAATTTGATAAGCGTGAATAAGTTTTTATTAAAAGGTGAGGATGAAAATGAGTTAATCCCCATTTTCTCATTTAATGAGCAGGATATTGAAAATGAGGATCCTATAGAAATAGACAAGCTAATTCCCATTTTGCCCTTAAGGAACACGGTTTTGTTTCCAGGTGTAGTTATTCCTATAACAGTAGGAAGAGACAAAAGCATACAAGCTGTAAAAGCTGCCTATAATAAAGACAAATTTATTGGAGTCGTAGCTCAAAAGGATGGCAATGTTGAGGATCCAAGTCCAGCTGATTTATGCCAAATTGGTACGGTGGCTAAAATCATGAAAATGATTAAAATGCAGGACGGAGGTACTACCATTATTATTCAAGGAAAAACCAGGTTTGAATTAGTTGAGATGAAAGAGGAAGACCCTTTTTTTAAGGCAGAAGTAAAAGTATTGGTAGAAGAGAAAATGGGTGTGGAAGATCAAAATTTTCAAGCACATCTTTCAACGATTAAAGATTTAGCGACTCAAATTATTCAATTGTCTCCAAATTTTCCTTCGGAGGCAGCACTCATCTTAAAAAATATTGAAAGTCCATTATTCTTAATCAATTTTGTAAGTTCAAATTTAAATGTAGAGCTTCCCGATAAGCAAGGACTGTTAGCAGAAAATAATATTACCTTAAAAGCTGAAAAATTAATTCAGTTTTTACAACAGGAATTACAATTTGTAGAGTTAAAAAATAAAGTAGCTAATAAAACAAGGACAGAAATTGACAAACAACAAAGAGATTATTTTTTACAACAACAACTAAAAAGTATTAAGGATGAATTAGGAGGTGATCCAAATGAACGTGAGGTTGCTGAAATGAAAAAAAAGGCAGATGGGAAAAAATGGCCTGATACTGCCAAAAAATTATTTCAAACAGGGTTAGAAAAGCTGGAAAGGATGCATCCAAGTACACCTGATTATTCAGTGGTTTACAATCATTTGGATTTATTGTTGGATTTACCATGGAATGAGTTTACCGATGATAATTATGATTTGAAAAATGCAAAGAAGGTGTTGGATGCGGATCATTATGGAATGGGTAAAATAAAAAATAGAATTCTTGAATACTTGGCCGTTTTAAAATTAAAAGGGGATATGAAAAGTCCAATTTTATGTTTTTTAGGTCCTCCAGGTATTGGGAAAACTTCTTTGGGTAAGTCCATTGCTCATGCTATTGGAAGAAAATATGTTAGGGTTAGTTTGGGAGGACTGCATGATGAAAGTGAAATTAGAGGACATCGTAAAACTTATATCGGAGCGATGCCAGGTAGAATCATACAAAGTCTTCGAAAAGTAAAAACTTCTAATCCTGTTATGATATTAGATGAGATCGATAAAATTGGAAGCGATCACAGAGGTGATCCTTCAAGTGCTTTATTAGAAGTTTTAGATCCAGAACAAAACAATAGTTTTTATGACAATTATTTAGAGTCAGAATATGATTTAAGTAAAACCTTATTTATTGCAACAGCGAATGATATTAGTCATATTCAACCTGCATTAAGGGATCGTTTAGAGATTATTGATTTAAGTGGTTATGCCGTTGAGGAAAAAGTAGAAATCGCAAAAAGACATTTATTCCCTAAGCAAAAAGAAGCCCATGGATTAGGAAAAGTAAATTTTAAAGTTCAGGATAATGTTTTGGAAAAAGTTATTGAAGATTATACAAGAGAAAGTGGAGTTCGTGAATTAGATCGTCAATTAGCATCTATTATGCGTTATCAGGCTAAGGAACTTGCATATAAACATAAAGTAAAACCTACTGTTAGTAAAACTGATTTACACAAAATATTAGGACAGGCTAGGTATAGCAATGAAATTTATAAAACCGTTAATATGCCAGGTGTAGCAGTAGGTCTTGCTTGGACTTATGTTGGAGGAGATATTTTATTTATTGAAGTACTGTTGTCAGAAGGTAAGGGTGAAATGAAGTTAACGGGAAACCTAGGTAATGTAATGAAAGAAAGTGCTTCTACTGCATTGACATATTTACAAGCTAATGCTAAAAAAATTGGTGTTGATTCGCAAATGTTTAATTCGAAATCGATACATGTGCATGTCCCAGAAGGAGCTGTTCCAAAGGATGGCCCAAGTGCTGGTATTACCATGTTGACTGCATTGACATCGGCATTTACTGGACGAAAAGTAAAGCCCTATTTGGCCATGACAGGTGAAATAACCTTGCGTGGACAGGTTTTACCAGTAGGCGGGATTAAAGAAAAGATTTTGGCGGCTAAAAGAGCAGGCATGAAGGAAATTATTTTATGTTGGCAAAACGAGAAAGATGTAAATGAAATTGATCAAACCTTTATTAAAGGCTTACAATTTCATTATGTCAAAAACATGCTTCAAGTATTAGAGTTAGCTTTAGTATAAAAAAAATTTTTAATTTGAATTTTTGGATTGAAACCCTAGCTTTGTTGAATGAGTAATTATATTCATTATACAAAAAAGTTAGGGTTATTCATTTATATAACATGCATTGTATTAGTATTGAATATAAAAATAGTCAATGCTCAAACAACTGCAGGAAATGCTATTTATAATTTCCTATCATTACCCTATAGTGCAAAAGTTACTTCATTAGGAGGCGTTAATATTAGTTCAATGGAAAATGACATTGGTATGGCTATGTATAATCCATCATTGCTTTTACCAACCATGGAAAAGACTTTAACATTAAGCGTTAAGCCATATTTTGCTGGAATACAGCAATATGATTTTATGCATGTCAATTATTGGGAAAAGAAAAAAATTACATGGTCTACAGGAGTGCATTATATGAATTATGGAAACATTAATATGACAGATTTAGCTGGCAATGAAATTGGCACAATGCACCCAGTCGATTATGCATTACAGTTTTCTGCTGCAAGAGATTATATTCAACATTTTAGTATTGGTGCTAGTATCAAGTTTATTCATTCTAATTACGGACTTTATAAATCCAATGGTCTTGCTATGGATATTGGGTTAAAATATCTATCCGAAAACCAATTGAATCAAGGCAGCATCTTAGTAAACAATATGGGTATGCAATTTGATAATGGACATAGTCAACAAGAGTTACCTTTTAATATTATTGTTGGGTGGTCGCGAAAATTAGCAAATGCGCCACTTCAATTTTCATTAACAGCTGATAGGTTGTCGGTTTGGAATAATGTTTATTATGACCCAGTTTACGCTCAAACACAGGGTGAAACAGCGCCTAATAATTTACAAAATTTAATCAATCATTTAACAGTTGCTACTGAGTTGTATATTGGACAACAAATTGATTTTGATTTAGGCTATAATTTTATCAGGCGCTATGATTTAAATATACAGAATCAATCAAATGGGTTGAATGGCTTTGCAACTGGGTTTGGCATAAAATTGGAAAGAATGAATTTTCAATATGGAACATCTTTTTTTCAACAAAATAGTTACCATCATTTTACAGTTGTATATAAAACAAAAAAGTAGCTGATTTAAACTTGTTATTTATTTCTTTTTTGTAGGTAAAATTGCTTTTGGTTTTTGCGCTTCCTTGTTTGCCTTGTCCTTTTGTTTTTTAGGTGCTTCTTTACTTGGCACTTGCTTTGGTGCAGGTATTTCATAATCTGACTCAGCAGCAACCACTTCAACTTTATCTAATGAAGGAACTGATTTGTCAATAGTGCTAGTGTCCTTTGATATGAAATTGACGTCAAAGTCATTTAACAAATTGGACGGTTTTAAGAAGCTTGCATTTTGGTCTAAATTACAAGCTGGGTCATTGGATACCTTTTCCATAAAATAGGCCCAAATAGGTAAGGATGCATGTGCACCTTGTCCAAAGTAATTATCTGTGAATCTTATATATCTATCGTCGCAACCTACCCAAGCGCCAGCCAAAATTTGAGGGGTATATCCCATGAACCATAAATCACTATTGTCATTTGTTGTTCCAGTTTTTCCGGCTATCGATTGAGCCTTTACGTCATAGGAGTACATGGATCTGCCTGTTCCTTTGGTCATTACTCCTTGCATCATACTAACCACAGAGTAAGCGGTAATTTCATCAATTATTTTTTTTCTTTTTGGAGAGAAGCTTTCCAACACATTTCCATTTTTGTCTTCAATTCGATTGATGAAAAATGGTTGTGCATTATAACCTCCACCTGGGAACATGGTATACGCTTGCACCATTTCAAATAACGATATTTCACAAGCACCTAATGCAATAGATGGATAGGGCTGAATTTCGGCTTGTACATTACATTTTTTAAGATATTCCACCAGTTCTTTTGCAGCTTCATTTCCTTTACCGTTTATCTGCTTCATGATATAAGCCGATGCACAGTTTCTCGATTCTGCAAGTGCTTGAGCCATTGGCATGGAAGCTCCAGTACATGTTTTTGGTGTATTAGGAACCATTCCATAGCCGTCAAACATTTGTTGTTGATCCTGAACAATTGTATTGGGTGTAAATCCTGATTTTTCAATTGCTAAAGAGTACAATAGTGGTTTCATTGTACTTCCAACTTGTCTTTTAGTATTGCTATTAACGTGATCGTATTTGAAAGTTTTAAAATCAACCCCGCCAACCCATGCTTTAACCTCTCCAGTGAATGGGTCAACGGCTAAGAATCCTGTTTGAAGTATTTGTTTATGATATTTTAAGGAATCCAGTGGCGTCATTGTAGTGTCTAAAAATCTATTTTTATTCCAAGCAAAAACACGCATTGGGACAATTTGATCAAAAGTTTTCCTAATGGCTTCGTCGCTGAGCTCATCTCTTTTTAAATTTCTCCATCGGTCAGTTTGTTTAATAGCAAGTTCAACCTGAGTATTAAAATCTTTCCATATTTCACCTGACTTAAGCTTAGGTTGTTGATTAAATTCCTTTTGTAAATAGGCCATATGTCTAGCAACCGCTTCTTCGGCATATAATTGCATTCTAGGATTGATAGTGGTATAAATTTTTAATCCATCCTTATATAAATTATAAGGGTCGCCATTGCTTTTTTTATGTTCTTTACACCATTTCTTCATAAACTCACCAAGGTTCATCCTAAAATAGGGTCCCAGTCCATTGTTTTCATCTAATTTTTTAAAGTTGGTAACGACTGGTAAATTTTTTAATTGTTCCGCCTGATCGGTTGAAATATATTTTTGACCAGCCATTCTATTAATCACTAAATTTCTTCTTTCTAATGCAAGCTTTGGATTTCTGTTGGGGTTGTATTTGGTAGGGGCGTTAATCATACCAATCAATAAAGCCGCTTCTTCAATGGTTAATCTGTCTGGCTCTTTTTGGAAAAAACTTCGAGAGGCATTGCTCACCCCAAATAAATTTTCACTAAATGGTACGGTATTTAAATACAAGGTGATAATTTCTTGCTTGGTAAATTTACGCTCCAACTTAACGGCAATAATACTTTCTTTAATTTTTTGAATGACACGCAATAATTTATTTTGAGTACCCCAATTATCTGTAAAAATATTTTTTGCTGTTTGCATGGTAATTGTCGATGCACCACCTTTGCTACCTAAAAAAGTAATTGCTCGAAGTAAGCCTTCTCCATCAATGCCGTAGTGATCGTAAAAGCGTTTGTCTTCAGTTGCTACTAATGCCTGAATTAAATAAGGGCTAATGTCTCGGTATTTTACACTAATTCTATCCTCTAAATAATATTTGCCCATGGGTGTACCATCCTGAGCATACACTTGACTAGCTAATGATGCAGTTGGGTTTTCAATATCATTTAAGTCGGGCATGTCGCCAATTAACCCCCAATTTAACATTAGTAAAAAAAGCACAAATACCCCAATAGCAATAAAATAGTATTTCCAAAAAATACGTACCCAGTTTTTTGTAGTTTTGATTGCTTGGTTCACTGATAATATATTATTATTTTAAAATATTGTTTAACATGAAAATTTTATATTTATTAAAATCATCTAATGTTTTAAGCTGAATGATATTTGATTTTCCAATAGTGAAAATTTCATACTGTTTTTCGTTGAGTAAAGGGGTCAAATCTTTTTTAATTTTTGCATTGATTGACATTAAAAACTTCAAGGACATATTTGTATTATCGTATGGTCCAATCCAAATTACATAAATATCATTATCAATTTGTGAAATGGTAGTACCCATATTTTGTTTTGTGTTAGCTGAGGTGATAATATTTGAAATACTATCTTTTATCTTATTTGTTGTAAAGGCGTTGATTTTTTTTGCAACAATTGCTATGTAATGTAATTCAGAAGTATCCTTTTTGTATATTGAATTTGAAATATTATTAGCATTAACTTCCGCTATTTTGGTTGTACTCGAAATGAATGACAAAGTATCTGTTGCGTTTTCGGCAATAAAATGGTCTTTGCCAATTTGCAATGTTGACAAGTTGCTTTCTGTGTCTTTTCTATTTTTGATATCCTGCAAAATATTTTTTGCTTTATCACGAATGAGGTCATTTTTATTTTTCAAAATAATTGAATCTAGTATAACAATTGCCTTTTCGTCTTGTTTTTGTTGCGCATACATTTTTACTTTAACAAATTCAAATGGTGTTGACCATTTTGAATTTCTCAATGCTGCATTCGTATTCGGAACTATTTTTTCCAATTCAACCCAGTCTCCGATTTGACTTAAGAAATAAGCGTCCTTATATATTTGTTCAACCGCTGTGTTTTTATTTTTTTCAGTTAACTGAGCTTGCTTCTTTTGATTAAAGCTGCCATTGGGGTATTGCGTTGTGACAATATGAATGATACTATCTGATATGTTTTTTTTGCCGTCGTGTAAATATTGACTTGCTAAATCTAATAAAGCGCGTTCTGTTGTAATAGGGTCTATATTTTTATTTATAATTTTTAAATAAATTTCTTTTGCTTTATTAAAATCATTCAATTTCAATAAAAAGGTTTGAGCTACAGTTAGCGCTGCTTTATTCCATTTAATTTGAGAAGCTTTATATTCAGTTAAATTTTGAATTAATATTATATTATTGGTATCTGCAGCTGACTCAATACTTGCAAGTTGTTTGATTAAAGTGTCTGAATTTATATTTTGCGTCAATTGCTTTGATAATTTATTTACAACGGCAGTACTGGTTTTTCTTCGCCACATATCGACGTTAGGTCTTTCGCCCCATTTTTGAATAAAATTTTGTTTTCCTTGTAATATGGTGGCACTATTTTCAAAGTAAAAATCAGTTCCCGAATTTTTTTTGAAATAATTTAAATTGTTATTATTACTAGGTGTTGTACTTACGTAATTTAGGTTATTTAAAACACTGATTTTGTCATTAAATATAGTCGTTAAGCTATTTAATTTAGCTTTTGTATTTTGATTCCATCTTTCAGCGTATTTTTTTTGCAATTCAGTAGGGAGCGAATATATATATTGTAGACTATCTTCCTTTTGATAATTATTTATTTCTTGTTCAATGGTAGCTAGCCATTTTTTTCTGAGCATTATTTGTACAAATTGGGGGTTGGTTTTGATAACATTATTAAGACTATCATAGGCAACTTTTGCTAATCCATAACGATCATTGTTATAATTAATTTCACCGAGTAATTCGAATGATCTTTGTTTTTGATTTTGATTGGTTAAATTATAATTCACAGATGTAATTAACCATTCATTTGCTTTTTGAATTTGATTGTATTGAAGGGCTATTTTGGCCATTTCAAAATATATAATATCCTTAAATGCTTTGTATTTTTCTCTTTTTGTGATACGTTCTAAATTTTTTGCTAATACCTGCCAATCACTACTAGCTTTATTAGCTTGTATACTAACTAAATTAATCGTTGCATAAACACCAATGATCGGGTTGGGTGAATAGTTGCTAGCCTTATTAAACCAATAGTAAGCCTTATTAATATTATTTGCTTTTTGCCATAATTGACCAATCAAAAAATACCATCTACTTTTAGCATTGGCGTCCATCGCATTTGGAATAGCTTCAATAAGATTCGTAGCTGCTTTTTCATACATTTCCATTAAATAATAACCATAAGCAAATTGCTCATATAAAAATGGTTGTAAGCGTTTAGGGAAATTCGCGTCAGCTTTTAATAATTCTAATAAACTAATACCCTCATTAATTTGATTTGATTCCAAATAATTTCTAGCTTGCCAAATCATGCTTTCATTTCTAATATTTGCATTTTCCCAGATTCTATTATTTTCCTTAGTTGCAATTGAAAATTTTCCATTTGAATTTCGTAAGTTACTTCCAATTTGCAAATTATTGCCGTCTTCTTGATTATCAAATGAGTAATTAATAAATTGTAAAATACTACCTGCGGTATCAAAATTTTTATGGTATAAATATGCTTTTGCTAAAAGTAAATAGGCATCATCTACCCAATTACTTCTTAAATCATGTAAGACAATATTTGCATTACAACGATACACTATTGAGTCAATATTGTTTTTAGCGATATTGGCTAAATCGTAATCATAAAAACTGAGCAAATTACTATAGTCTTCAACATATTGACTTCTTGCATTTTGTATCATTTCTTTTAATTCTTCCTCAGCATTAAATAAGTAGTTAAATTGTGATACCGTATTTTGATAAGCTCTTCTTCCCAGCGTATATTTTTTATTTAATAAAATTTCATATGGTAAAGGTCTTTCTTCCACTTGGGGTGTAAATTTTTGGACCGTTTTATTTAATTGATCATTTGCAGCTTGTTTTACAACATTTGCCTTATTTAAAATATCGCCTTTTACTTTTTTCTGAGTTGAATCTAATAGTGCATTAACCTTTTTTACAATTTTTAATTGATTCAAATTAAAAATACTATTCGAAGTGTCTTGTGCCTGAAGAAGCGATGGAATCATTATGATTAACATAATAATTCCAAATCCTAGATGATTATATTTTGAAATTGGTTTAGGCGCAAACATAATATGAATAAAAACTCCTTAAAAGTACAATTTATATGCTTTATTTTAACAAAAATTGTAATACCATCGTATCTTTATTAGGTATTTATCCTTATGCCAAATTTAGACATCAATAACACCTTTAAAAGGACCAGTAACACTTACCGGTTGGTAATCATGAATGACGATACCTATGATGAAGTGGCTGCCATCAGATTTTCTAGGAATTCGGTATATATTGGGGTTAGCATTTGCTTTATTTTATTAGTGGGGTTAACCATTGGGTTAATTGCTTTTACCCCTCTTAAATATTATATACCAGGATATGGGTCTAAAGAAAGTAGGACCACTTTACAATTACTTAAAATTAAAACGGATTCATTAGAACAATCCATGCATGATAAAGACATTTATTTAGAAAGCCTAAAGAAGGTTTTAAATACGAATACACCTCAGCAATTAGATACGGTTCCTCTTCAAATTAGGGATGGTATAAAAATAACAGATTAACATTTGAAAATTGAATAAAACACCTATATCAGAAAACAAAACTGCTTGGACTAAATTTGCAGGTTTGGCATCTCAATGGGCTGTTGCATTAATTTTACTATTATTGCTTGGCAAATTTTTAGATAAAAAACACTTTTTTAACATAAATGGACCCTTATTTGTATGGGTTTTACCTTTTGTTTTTATTATCATATCGTTAATAGATGTAATTAAAAAAACTAATACAAAATCATAATTATATTAACATGATACGTAAACATTTAAGTCCAATTTTATTTTTATTTGTATTAGCTAATTCTATTTTACTATTTGCCAATAGTTATTATGGTGCTATCGATAAATTCAATTTTAAATTTGTGATGGTTGTAAATTTGATGTTGTTTAGCATGTCAATATATAATTATTTTCGTTTAAGGAAAATAGAGACCAATAAACCAAGTGCAATGGTGCGCTCAGTAATGGTGGGCACTTTGCTTAAAATGGTCATTTTTGCTGGAGCTGCTCTGACGTATGCAGCCCAAAAAAAATCACCCGTAGGATACCCAACATTACTTTCAAGTATGGGGCTTTATTTACTGTATACATGGATTGAGATTAGTTGGACAAAAAATAATAAATAACGCTCCTTAAATGGCGAAAGTTGAACATCCATTACACGCTTTAAGGCATTATTTACCTGAGGGAGCATTTGAACCAGTTGTTCATTTAATAAATTTATATAAAGTTCATTTAACAGTCACTAAGGAACGTAAATCTGTATTAGGTGATTATCGACATGCAGGTATGGGATCCAACCATAAAATTTCAGTAAATGGGAATTTAAATAAGTATGAGTTTTTAATTACGCTATTGCATGAACTAGCACATTTACTATGTTTCGAGCAATACAAAAATAGGGTAGAAGCACATGGGAAGGAGTGGAAAAATATATACAGTACTTTATTAGCTGAGTTTATTCAACTTCAAATTTTTCCTCCTGATATTCAAAAAAGTTTACAAAAAACATTACTTAATCCAGCAGCTACAGCTAATGGTGAGACGGCGTTATTATTGGTGTTGCGTAAATATAATGAGGTTAAAAAGGAAGGATTATCCTTCATTGCTCATTTACCCGAGGGCACTTTATTCGAGTCCTCAAAGGGACGCATTTTTCGTCGTGGCAAAAAACGTCGAATTCGTATTGAATGTGTGGAAGTGGCCACTGGTCATGTTTATTCCTTTAGTGCACTTACAGAAGTAAAAGTAATCCAAGGTTAGGGTGTATGAAAAGAAATTATAAAAGGCCTCGATATTCGAGGCCTTTTATAAAATCATAAGAGGATAATTTGAAGCCCGTCAAATTTTAATTTAGGGCTGAGAAATTAAAAAAAAACCAACGAAAATCGTTGGTTTTTAAAATCATCAGATAGTTTTAATTTTGCATTTTATATTTTATAAAAATGCAAATTAAAACTAAGCAACAGCTTGCTTCACTAAGTCAGCAGCTTCGCTTAATAATATTGCAGATTGAACTTTCAAACCGCTCTCGTCAATTAATTTTTTTGCTTCCACTGCATTGGTTCCTTGTAAACGAACAATGATAGGGATATTGATATTACCTAATTTGTTGAAAGCCTCAATCACACCAGCAGCAACACGATCGCAACGAACGATACCACCAAAGATGTTAATTAAAATTGCTTTTACGTTAGGGTCTTTCATGATAATTCTGAAACCTGCTTCTACCGTTTGTGCATTTGCAGAACCCCCTACGTCTAGGAAGTTAGCTGGTTCACCACCACTTAATTTAATCATATCCATCGTAGCCATCGCTAATCCAGCACCATTTACCATACATCCCACGTTGCCATCTAATTTCACAAAGTTTAAATTAAACTCTCCAGCTTCTACTTCGGTAGGATCTTCTTCAGTAACATCGCGCATTGCTAATAAATCGGGATGACGCATTAAAGCATTGTCATCAATATTCATTTTACAATCCACCGCAATGATTTTATCATCACTTGTTTTAAATAAAGGATTAATCTCTAACATGCCACAATCTAATCCTACATAAGCATTGTATAAGTTAGTTACGAATTTTACGCAGTTCTTTAAAGCCTCACCACTTAATCCTAAGTTAAAAGCAATTTTTCTTGCTTGGAAACCTTGTAAGCCACCACCTGGGTGTACCCACTCTTTGTATATTTTTTCAGGAGTATCATGTGCAACGTCCTCGATGTTCATACCACCTTCGGTGCTATACATGATTACATTCATTCCTTTTGTACGATCTAATAGGATAGATAAATAAAGCTCTTTAGTAGGTTGAGGACCATCATAATATACGTCTTGTGCAACTAAAATTTGGTTAACTACTTTTCCAGCAGCACCAGTTTGTATGGTTACCAAAGTTCCACCTAAAATATTTTTTGCAAATTTTTCAATGTCTTCTGCAGATTTACCAACAGCAACACCGCGTTGATCGGTGCCTATAATAGATCCTTTACCACGACCACCTGCATGAATTTGTGCTTTAACAACAGCAAATTTATTGTTGGTATCTGCAGCTATTTTTTTATAAGCTGCTACAGCGTCTTCTACATTTTTTACAGCTACTCCTTCTTGAACTGGGACATTGTACTTTTTTAGTAATTCTTTTGCTTGGTATTCGTGCAGATTCATTTTGATGAAATTTTGGCGAAGATACTAGAATAATAGCAAAAATCTATTCAAAATTGTAGTATTAAAAGCTAAAAAATATATTTTGTTGTTTAAACATTGATTTGTATTTTTGAACTCTATAAAATTTATAGGATATTTATTAATAAATTAAAAAATCAATATGAAAAAAATCTTCTTATCAGTAATGATGCTTGCATCAGTAGCGTTATTCTCATTTACCCCAAAAACAACTAAAATAGATGCGACTACTTTTACAGTAGATGCTACTAAAAGTAAAGTTGACTTTACAGGTTCTAAAACGAGTGATTTCCATACAGGTTATTTTCCGGTTAAATCTGGTTCAGTAAAAGTAGATGATGGTAAATTAGTAGGTGGTAGCTTCGTAATCAACGTAGCAGGTTTAAAAGTTACAGATGCGGCGGGTGAAAAATTACAAGGACATTTATTTTCAGCTGATTTTTTAGATGCAATCAAATTTGGTGAAGCAACTTTCACTATTAATAATGTGAATTATACAAGAGCTGATAGAGCAACAGTAAGTGGTGATCTTAGTTTACATGGCGTTAAAGCACCAATTACTTTTACTGCTTATATCAGAAGTACAGATCCTTCAAAAGGTTTCTTTGCTGAAGCTTTCTTTCCACTAGATAGAACTGTATTTGGTGTAAACTATGGTGTTGGTATGGTAGATACAGATGTTCAATTAGCGATTCATTTGTATGCTAAAAAATAGGTTTACTATTTTGAACTCTTAGAAAATATCACTATAGTATCTTTAAAGCTATCTTTAAAAAATACGAATTACCGCTAGGTAAAAATTAACCCCTAATTTATTGTTAGGGGTTAATTTTTTTAATGAGTATTTTTTGAATTCTTCAATCAGACATCGTCTGATTATATCTTTATCACTTAATTTCTTTTTCAAAAAATAAGAACTACCGACAGGTAAATAAAATTCCCTAAATTTTGTTAGGGAATTTTATTTTTAGTTTGAATTTTTTGAATTCTTCAATCAGACTTTGTCTGATTTCAATTATCATATCTCGTATCGCTCTTTCAAAATATGCAAATGGTGTAAAGCATGTCCAAAAATAATAAAACCTAATGCATTTACTGACATTGGATTGTTGCTTGCCGTACCCATGCTTTTTATTTGATCATCGGTGAAAGAGGCAAACAATATATTGGTAGACTGTCTAACAACGCGCCATTCAACTAACATATCCTTCCAATTTCTATTGGAGGCTGTTCCATTTTTTGCGTATTCGTTCTCGTCAAATCCAGCTATAGCATTGGGTTCTTTTCTTGCTATGGCAAGTGCACGGTAAGCAAATATTCTTTCGGTATCAATTACATGTTGAAACATTTGCTTAATTGTCCATTTATCAGGACCATAAGCATAGTTTATTTTTTCTAATGGGATAGCAGCCCAAAAATCAATAATACGGTCATTATATTGTTGCAATAAAATGCTATAGTCTTTTCCACTGGTGTAGTTAATGTATGTTTGGTAAAAACTACCATATTCGGTTGTGCTGGGTCTAGACATATTTATTATTTATTGTGTGATTTATTTTTTGATTTATTAGATGCCTTTTGACTATTAAAAATATCGGCAATTTGAATGGCTTTTGCGGCATTTACAATTCCCCCAGCTGAAGCAACTTCAAGCAAACTTTTGGTATCTTCTTTTTGAGGAATGTCATAACTAAAGTCTGGGTCATTTGGTTTCCAAACACTTTGTTTAATTATATTTTTTACATCAACTGCTGAAAGGGTCGGATAATAGGATCGAATCATTGCTGCAATATGACTAACAATGGGAGCGGCCATACTCGTTCCTTGCAAAAACCCATGGTTGTTAGCACCTGGTATGGTTGAGTAAATTTTTTCACCTGGTGAAAGTACGTCAACAATTGCAGGACCAAAATTACTGAAGTCAGTTAATAGGGTACCATTGATAAAAAAATCACTACTTGCTGCAACTGTAATTACATTTTTTGCAGTATCCTTTAAAAAAGTGGAGTAGGGATTTGGATAAACAGGTTTTACATTTAAGTCATAATATTCATTTCCAGCTGCATGAACAATTAAAACATCCTTGCTTGCTGCATAGCGAATAGCACTATCCACCCAAATTTGTTCGGGTGAATAAGATTTGCCAAAACTCATGTTAATAATTTTAGCTCCATTGTCAACTGCGTATCTAATTCCTAATGCAACATCCTTATCATATTCATCTCCGTTGGGAACTACACGTATACCCATAATTTGTATGGCAGGATATAATGTATTCACTTTCCAACTACTATCAGGTATACTCGCTACTAAACCTGCCACATGTGTTCCGTGTTTGGCACCAGGACCTGTAATATCGTTATTGCCATAAAATTTATCTGCTAAATTCTCATAGTTATCTTTAATGATACGAGCCCTTATATTTTCAGGTGGTGTTGATTTTGCTTTAGCCGATTTGTCTTTACCTTCAATGTATTCGTTTAAATCATTAATTACTTCGGTGTATGGGGATTCTTTTTCAATACCCATAATTTGAGCAGTTCTTATAAAGGCTAACTTAGCATCCAACGTTGTGCGACCTAATGGTTGAAATGGTTCCAGCGTTTGAATGGTAAAATTAGAATCATTCATTTCTTTAATGATTATTTTGCCTAATTTCTGAAGTGCATTTGCTGCCATTTTTATATACTGAAGTTTACCTGCCTCTTCTTCCGTAAATTCAATTTCATCAGCTGCTTGTTTCCATACTAGGTATTGATTTTTTTGAATCTCCGTTTTTAATTCATTGATGTTAGTGATATTTTCAAACTGAGATTTGAATCTGTGGTATATCCTAGATTTCTCATCAGCGGCTTTGTCAATATTTTGGCCATCTTTGCCACCTAAAAAATTCCATCCATGAACATCGTCGGTATATCCATTTTTATCATCGTCAATACCATTGTTAGGAATTTCTTTAGGGTTTGTCCAAAGTATATTTTTCAAATCAATTTGCATAGTATCCACTCCGCCATCCATGATGGCTACTATTACTGGAGTTGGTTTATTATTGATGCCTTGTAGGTATTGATATGCTTGTTGTAGGCTAATACCATGAACAGTATCCTTATCATAATCCTTCCAATGCCAATTTATATTAGACACATTTGTTTGTGCGCTAACAAACAAACGAATAAAAAATAAAATTCCAAAAATTAATAAACGCTTCATAAAACTAAAGATCAAATTTAATGCCTTGTGCGAGTGGTAAAGTGTTACTCCAATTAATGGTATTGGTTTGACGTCGCATATAAGCTTTCCAAGCATCACTTCCACTTTCTCTACCACCACCTGTTTCTTTCTCTCCTCCAAATGCACCACCTATTTCTGCGCCACTTGTTCCAATATTTACATTTGCAATTCCACAATCACTTCCTTGTGCAGACAAGAATAGTTCAGATTCCCTCATATTCAATGTCATTATTGCAGACGACAATCCTTGAGGTACATTATTTTGAATGTCAATAGCTTCCTCTATGGTTTTATATTTCATGACATATAAAATAGGAGCGAAGGTTTCATGTTGTACAATTGCATAGTTTGGCTTTGCTTCTGCAATACATGGTTTTACATAACAACCACTTTCAAATCCTTTGCCTTCAATGACACCACCCTCCACTAAGAATTTGCCACCTTCTTTTTTACATGCCTCAATGCTTTGTAAATATAATTTCACAGCATCTTTATCAATTAATGGCCCCATATGATTATTTGCATCTAATGGATCGCCAATTTTTATTTGTTGATAGGCCTTTGTCAGTTTTTCAACGAAACGATCATAAACATTTTCATGAATAATTAAACGTCTTGTACTAGTACATCTTTGACCTGCAGTTCCAACGGCTCCAAATACGGCGCCAATTAATGACATGTCTAAATCAGCATTTTCAGTAATGATAATGGCATTATTTCCACCCAGTTCTAAAATGGTTTTTCCTAATCTTCCCGCTACTGCTTTATTTAATTCTTTGCCCATTCTAGTTGATCCTGTAGCAGAAACCAATGGTATACGTGTGTCATTGCTCATCCACTCTCCAACTTCACGACCTCCTTGAATTAAATTATTTACACCTTCAGGTACATTGTTATCAGCAAATACTTTTGCAACAATATTTTGCACAGCATTACCACATAAAGGGGTTTTTTCACTAGGCTTCCAAACAGTTACGTTTCCACATACCCACGCTAATGCAGCATTCCAACTCCAAACGGCTACAGGAAAATTAAAAGCAGAAATTATTCCAACAATACCCATGGGATGCCATTGTTCATACATTCTATGCGATGGTCTCTCACTATGCATAGTTAAACCGTATAATTGTCGGGATAATCCTACTGCAAAATCACATATGTCAATCATTTCTTGTACTTCCCCTAAACCTTCCTGTAAGCTTTTACCCATTTCATAACTCACTAATTGACCTAAAGCATTTTTTTCTGCTCTTAAGGCTTCGCCTAATTGTCGAACCACTTCACCTCTTTTAGGAGCCGGCCATTTTCGCCATTCCAAAAAAGCAGCTGAAGCAGTACTAATTACTTTTTCATAGGCTTCTTTGTCAGTTGTATTAACATCACCTATTAAGTTTCCATCAACAGGGGAATGGCTGGAAATGAATGTTCCATTACTTGCAACGACTGCAGTTCCTGTTGAAGTTCCTTCGTTTTGTTTCTTTAAATTCAATTGCTTTAAAAATTCCATGCTTATTTTTTAATTTTTTCTATAATATTTGTTGTTGAAAAACCATCAACAATAGGATTGATGATTACTTTTCCTCCATTTGCAATTACTTCTTTAGCACCTACAATTGTTTCAATGGTGTAGTCGCCTCCCTTCACTAATATATCAGGTAATAAGGTTGTAATTAATTCATATGGTGTGTCTTCTTCAAAAACTACAACAGCATCTACTAAAACTAAATTAGCAATAACTAATGCACGACTCTCTGTTGAATTTATCGGACGTTCGGGACCTTTCAATCGTTTAACACTTGCATCACTATTAAGCCCAACTATTAAATAATCGGCTTCCTTAGCAGCTTGACCAATTGAGTATAAATGACCTGGGTGTAAAATGTCAAAACAACCATTGGTGAATGCAACCGTTTTGCCTAATACTTTCCATGCACTTATCCTGGCCCTTGCTTCTTGAATGGTCATTATTTTTTCGGGTATGCCTTCTACAAATCTCATGTTATTTGACTTGTTTATTGATAATAGGTAATATGATTAAACTTAATCCCCCCAGTACAATAATGATTAAAAATTGAGCAAACCATTGTATTGTACCGTTTGCTAAACCTAATGTGTATTCAATTCCGTTTAATGATAACACTTTTGCCATTAAATAAGCATAAGCCCCAATTCCTCCGGGAGTGATGATCATGCCAACACTTGCGTATGCTAAACAACTTATGGCTGTAGCAAATGAGCTAGCGGTGCCTTCAGTAGCCATTAAGCCAATATAAGTTGCTAACAAATACAAGAACCAAATACCAAATGAATAAAGGAAAAATAAATTATGTTTTTTTAATTTGGTAGCACTCATGACTCCTTCCCAAATTCCTTTTAAAATATTTTTAATACTTGCAAATGTTTTTTGCAACTTGGATCGGAAAATAAAAAAACCAATGAGCATTATGGCAGCTATTCCAATGAGTATATATAAAATGTATTGATTGCTATCGGCTGAGGAATTTTGAGATTTTAAAGACACTAATTGCTTCCAACCACCCTCAACAACATTAAACTGCAATACAAGCGCTAATAAAAACACTATGCATAAACTAAGAACATCAAAAGCACGCTCAGCTACTATAGTACCCACGATTTTATCGGCAGGTACTTTTTCATACTTTGCGATAATACTGCATTTTAAAACCTCGCCTAAACGAGGCACTGCTAAATTGGCTAGGTATCCGATGAGTACGGCCAAGAAGGCATTCGTAAGGGAAGGCTTGTATCCTAAGGGCTCCATTATGAGCCTCCATCTAAGCGCCCTTAGTAAATGCGAAAAGGCAAGAATTATGGAAACGGGTATTAAAATCCAATAATTTGTAGTTTTTAGTGCTGTTGTGAATTTAGCCCATTCCTGAGGGGGAATTTGGTGTAAACTCCACCAAATCAATAATATGCCAATGAGTAAAAAGAAAGCTATTTTCAGAAATTTACCCATTATTGTTCGTTTTTAATACAACGCAATTTACGACCTATTGTCTTATTAATTTGGTAAAAAGGCTTGATTTCTTGCCCTTTTTTTGTCGTTTCTTAATGTGAGTAGCATTTCGTACCTTCGCAGACTCAATGATGGTTCTGAGTTAAACCCAAAAAGGAATGTCTGAAAAAAAACGAATATTATACATAGCTACAGAAATGTCTCCTTATTTAGAGTTGACAGAGTTTGCAGAGCTAATTAACAAATTGGCAATTAAAAGTAATGATAGCGGATTAGAAGTTCGTTGCATTATGCCTCGATTTGGTGTAATTAACGAAAGAAGACATCGTTTACATGAAGTCGTAAGACTTTCAGGTATTAATGTTCAGGTGGATGGTGATGATTATCCACTTCAAATTAAGGTTGCTTCATTACCAAACGCAAGGCTTCAGGTTTATTTTTTAGAGAATGAAGATTTTTTCAAGCGTAAGCAAATTTTCCATGACGAAAATGAGACTTGGTTTGATGACAATGCAATGAGAACCATATTTTTTTGTAGGGGCGCACTTGAAACTGTCAAAAAATTTGGCTGGCCTCCAGATGTAATTCATTGTAGTGGTTGGATGACTGGGTTAATTCCTGCATATATTAAAACGGCATTTAAAAAAGAACCCGTTTTTGCAAATTCAAAAGTAATATTCACAATAGGTGCTAATACATTTGAAGAAAAATTGGGTAAGGATTTTTTATCAAAAGCTTTGATAAATGCTAATATAAAAGACAAGGATCTTGAATCATTTAAGGATTTAAACAATGCAGCCATGTTCAGAGGTGGTGCTACCTATGCAGATGCAATCACATTTGGATCGGACACCATTGAGAAAAAATTAATAGCTGATTTTTCAACCGTAAAAGGGAAAAAAGTAGTTCCTTTTAATGGCTGGGATTCTGATTTAACAGAGTATTTAGATTTATACAACGAACTTGCAGGCAAGTAAAGACAAATTAATTCATGGCAGCAAATAATATTGTGAGAAGTATATCGGTTACTATATTTATAGGTTTTCTCTTTTCAGCGTGTACTCGAATTGGGACTACTGAATTAGGTTTAGGATTACTACCATCAATGGATTCTTACAACACGAAGGATACCATTTTAGTAGTTGAAACTGAAACGGCTGATCGTCTCGATTCAACAAAATTTTATGGGTCAGATGATTATGTCGTAGGTAGTATTACCAATGACCCTATTTTTGGTTCTACTACAGCTAATATGTTTTTTCAGTTAAAACCTTCCTATTTTCCATATTATACGAGAGGCAGTAAAGACAGTCTTGTTGTGGATTCTGCAGTTTTGATACTTTCTTATAAAGGGTTTTACGGCGACTCTACAAATCCAGTCACTTTAAACTTGAAAAGAATTAGTGCATCAACACCATTAAACATTGACTCTATATATGCAAGCAATTATCCTGAAGCATATAATATACAATCTGATGTAACAATGGCAAATCCTTACACCTTGAATTTTTCACGAGTGCAAGATTCAGTCATTAATAGGTATGAAGCTGCAAAAAACCAAATAAGAATTCCCTTGAACAAAACCTTTACGGATCTGTTCCTTAAAACCTTTGATTCAACAACCGCATACAAAACCGATACGACACTTCGTAAATATTTTCCTGGTTTTGCATTAACAGCAAGTGCGTCTAGTAATAATAATGTATTGGTGAGAATTAGTTTGACAGACACAAATACTAAACTTGCTTTATATTATAAAACAAATTCAACAACCGTAACTGGTGCAAGAGATACAGTTGTTGATTATTTTAAATTTAGTACTTATGGTAATGGTTATGCCAATTTTGTAAAGCGAAATCGGACAGCTTCAGAAGTTAGCAAACATATTGGTGTTGCAAAGGACTCTTTAGTATATGTGCAAACAAGTCCGGGTACTTTAGTTAAAATTAAAATACCTGGTCTGAAAAATTTTGCTAATAAAATTATTCATCGTGCCGAATTAATAGCAGAGCAAGTACCTACGACTGCACCTAGTAGTTTAGAATCTAAATGGACAGCCCCTTCTTATTTATTTTTAGGAGCTTATGATAGTGCTTTTAAATTATTAAGAAATGTGCCAAATGATTACCAAGGAACTGCAAATGCAACTCAGTTTGCAAGATTTGGAGGAAGGGTAATTTACAAATCAATTCAAGGGTATGACAATGTAGCTACTTATAATTTTGATTTAAGTAGATACATGCAAGGTATCGTCTCCAGAAAGGATTCAATTTTTGACCTAAGGTTAATTGCGCCTGTGAATGAAACCATTAAATATGTACCGCAATACCCTTATAATTTGACCAGTGGGAATGATTATATTTCAAGTTATTTAGCCAATAGTCCTGCTATAGGACGAGTAAGACTTGGTGGAGGGTCCCATTCTAAATTTAGAATGCGTTTAAAGGTTTATTATTCTGATTTATAATGAATTTGATTTATTAATATATTTGCACTTTACAACAATCATCTAAATAATACAATATGCCTTATTTATTTACATCTGAGAGTGTTTCTGAAGGACATCCAGACAAAGTAGCGGATCAGATATCTGATGCGTTAATTGATAATTTTTTAGCATTTGATCCACAATCAAAAGTGGCATGTGAAACTTTAGTTACTACTGGTCAAGTAATTTTGGCGGGTGAGGTTAAATCTAAAGCATATTTAGACGTTCAAACAATTGCACGTGATGTAATCAAGAAAATTGGTTACACGAAAAGTGAATATATGTTTGAAGCGGATAGCTGTGGTGTATTAAGTGCTATCCACGAACAATCAGCTGATATTAACCAAGGTGTTGATAGAAAAAAGAAAGAGGAGCAAGGTGCTGGTGACCAAGGTATGATGTTTGGTTACGCAACTAATGAGACCGATGATTATATGCCATTGGCTTTGGACTTAGCGCACAAAATTTTAATTGAATTAGCTGCCTTAAGAAGAGAGAACAAGGCGATTAAATACTTGCGTCCTGATGCAAAATCTCAGGTGACTTTAGAGTACAACGACAAAAACGAGCCGGTAAGAATTGACGCGATAGTAGTGAGTACACAACATGATGATTTTGATAAGGAAGGAAAGATGTTAGCGAAAATCAACAAGGATATTGTTGAGATTTTGATTCCAAGAGTACAAGCTAAATACAAGAAGTACGCTAAGTTATTCAATAAGGATATTAAGTATCATATTAACCCTACAGGTAAGTTTGTAATTGGTGGTCCTCACGGTGACACTGGTTTAACTGGCCGTAAAATTATTGTGGATACTTATGGTGGTAAAGGTGCACACGGTGGTGGTGCTTTCTCTGGAAAAGATCCAAGTAAGGTTGACCGTTCTGCAGCTTATGCAACACGTCATATTGCTAAAAACTTAGTAGCTGCAGGTGTAGCTAGTGAAGTATTAGTACAAGTATCTTACGCCATTGGCGTTGCTAAACCAACATCCATTAACGTAAATACGTATGGTACAGCTAAAGTAAAATTAACCGATGGTCAAATTGGTAAATTAGTGGAAAGTGTATTTGATATGCGCCCTTACTTTATTGAACAAAGATTAAAGTTAAGAACCCCAATGTATAGTGAAACTGCTGCTTATGGTCACATGGGTCGCAAGAACGAAACAGTTACTAAAACATTTACAAGCCCAGATGGTAAATCAAAAACAATGAAAGTTGAATTGTTTACCTGGGAAAAATTAGATTATGTAGCAAAAGTGAAAAAAGCGTTTGGTTTAAAATAATTGAATGATTTATAATATAGCCCGTTCCGAATTTTCTGGACGGGCTTTTTATTTTGTGCAAAACAATCGTTATGGAAAACATGCAGAAAGACAAACACGCTAATTTAGAAAATTCAAATCCTTGGAAAAAAGTTAGTAGTGAAGTTAAATATGAAAACCCTTGGATTAGTTTAACTGAATTTAAAGTAATAACGCCTGCAGGCACTAATGGCATTTACGGAAAAGTACATTTTAAAAATATTGCTATTGGGGTCATTGCTATAGATAGTGATGATAACACTTATTTAGTAGGACAATATCGCTTTCCGTTGGATTTATACAGTTGGGAAATTCCAGAAGGAGGTTGCCCAGAAGGAACTGATTGGCTAGCAGCTGCTAAAAGAGAATTAAAAGAAGAAACAGGTTTTGAAGCAGGAAAATGGACCGAGATTTTACAAATGCATGTATCTAATTCGGTATCTGATGAATTTGCTGTAGTGTATGTCGCAGAGCATTTAATGGCGGGGGAAGCTGCACCTGAGGAGACCGAAGTTTTAAAAGTAATTAAAATGCCATTTATGGAAGCAGTTGATTGGGTAATGCAGGGAAAAATTACTGATTCAATATCGGTTGCGGCCATATTGAAATGGGCTTTTATGAAAGCGCGCTAAAAACCACATAAAACTTTAACTTTACAAAATGCAGGATAGAAATAATAGACCAAGAAGATATAGTCCACGTCCCAGTTTTACAACAGAGCGTAAATTTATTATTGGTCGCCAACCCTTAATAGAATCATTGGAGTCGGGTGCAAATATTGAAAAAATATTAATTCAAAAAAATGCACAAGGAGAAGGTTTAACAGAAATAAAACAATTTGCAAGAGAACATACCATTCCTGTTCAATTGGTTCCTATTGAAAAATTAAATGGAATGACTAAAGCTAATCACCAAGGCGTATTGGCTTTTATTTCAAATATTAAATATTTAGACTTACAACAGGTAATTGATTTTGTAGTAGCTAAGGGTGAAACGCCTTTATTCGTTATGTTGGATGGTGTAACGGACGTGCGTAATATTGGTGCCATAAGTAGAAGCATACACTGTTGTGGTGCACAAGCTTTGATTATTCCCGATAAAGGAGTAGGTGCATTGAATGAAGAGGCATTTAAAAGTAGTGCAGGTGCTTTAGAGCACATTCATGTAGTGCGAGTTAGTAGCTTATTAAAAGCAGTGGACGATTTGCATTTAAATGGTATACAAGTTTTCACCAGTGAAATGCGTGCAGACAAAAATGTACATGAGCTAGATTTTCAAACACCCAGTTGTATTATTATGGGCGATGAGGGCCGAGGAGTGCAGCCATATTTAGCAAAAGCCGCTGATTACTTTTTCAAAATACCAATGGCTACAAATTTCGATTCGTTTAATGTATCAGTAGCAGCTGGTATTGTATTATATGAAGCCATGAAGCAAAGATTGTTCTCGGTAAATAAATAAGGCCTTCATGAGTACACAAAAATTTAAATTGACACTTGCTGCAAAACCAACGGATAATAAAATATCTTATCCCAATAAAATAATGTTAGTAGGTTCTTGTTTTTCGGAAAACATGGGAGCTAAATTTCAGCATCATTTATTTGATACCAATGAAAATGGACATGGTATTTTATTTAATCCAGTAAGTGTTCAAAATGCAATCATTGACTATATTGACAACAAACAATATACAATGGAGGATTTGTTTTTATTGAATGAGGTTTGGAATAGTTGGCATCATCATAGCAGGTTTTCAGGAATTACGTCACAACAAGCATTAGACAAAATAAATACTTCCATTAATAATGCACATGATTTTTTAAAAAAAACAAATCATTTAATCATCACATTGGGATCTGCTTGGTTATATACATTGAATCAAAATGCCCCCTCGCAACAAGGATTAATTGTTGCTAATAATCATAAAGCACCTGCACAATGGTTTGCTAAAAAATTAATGAACGTAGCCGAATTAACTGCAAATTTAAAATCATTAGTTGACCGTTTAAAAAAATTTAACCCACTCCTAAATATTATTTTCACCATTAGTCCGGTTAGACATTTGAGAGAGGGGTTGGTTGAAAATAACAGAAGTAAGGCAGTGCTCATACAAGCGGTACATGAAATAGTAGGTAGTGAAACAAATATTGACTATTTCCCAGCATACGAATATGTTATTGATGATTTAAGAGATTATAGATTTTATGCCGAGGATTTAGTGCACCCTAATTATGCTGCAACAAATTATGTTTGGGAAAAGTTTGTAGAGACGTATATGAGTAATGAAACTCAAAATATGATGAAACAAATTGCTGAATTACAACTTGCAAAACAACACAAACCTTTTTTTGCTGGCTCAAGTGAACACCAAAAATTTATACAATCCTGTGTTGAAAAAACAGCAGCTTTGATAAATCAATATCCTTACCTTTCTTTACATGAACTGTTACCCTTTTTTAAAGAGCAAATTGCCAAATAATTACTTAATTTAGGAGTCTAAATTATTAGTATGAGATTATTGCCATTACTTGCCTCCGCTATTGTAACTATTGGTCTAACTACTGTTTTGAATATACAGTTGCCGATTGGATCTACAAAATCACCAAGACTAGGATATTTTTTGTCGCCTCAACATGGTTTTTGGAAAAATGCAGAGAAAATAAATGCAAATTTCGATGCCTCAATCTTTGCTGATGAATTAAAGGGGAATGTTGATGTTTATATGGATGACAGATTGGTTCCCCATATATATGCCGATCATGACGAGGATGCTTATTTTGTTCAAGGGTATTTGCATGCTAAATTTAGATTATGGCAGATGGACTTTCAAACAAGAGTTGCAGCTGGACGATTAAGTGAAATTGCTGGTGCCGACAAATTATCAATTGATCGCTTTTTCAGAAGACTAGGTATGGTATATGGTGCAGAACAAACCGAGGCATACATTAATGAGCACAATCCTGTAATGAAAGCTACAGTGGATGCTTATTCAGCAGGGGTGAATGCTTATTTAAAACAATTATCTCCTGAGGATTTGCCATTTGAATATAAATTAATGAACTATTCGCCAGAAGAATGGACCCCTAAAAAAACGTATTTGTTTTTAATGTTTATGTCTTATGACTTAACTGGACGTTCAGCATCAGCTGATTTACAGTTGACTAACACGCGAGATTATTTAGGGTATGATTTATTTAATACTTTATTTACGAATCAACAAGACTCCTTGGATCCAATTATTCCAAAAGGCACGGTATTTGCAAAACCATCTATAACACCTATTCAACCTTTGGGAGTTGATATAGCTTATTTGAAAAAACAAGATTCCAATTTAAAAGCTACCGCTGTTTCTAATAGTCCTGAGGCTCCAGATAAAAACAATGGCAGCAATAACTGGGCAGTTTCAGGTAGTAAAACTAAATCGGGTCGTCCTATTTTATGTAGTGATCCACATTTAGGATTAAATTTACCATCACTTTGGTATGAAGTGCAAATAACAACTCCTACACATAGTACTTATGGGGCTAGTTTCCCGGGATCTCCAGCTGTTATTATTGGATTTAATGATAGCTTAGCTTGGGGTGTTACCAACGCTGGTCGAGACGTTCTAGATTATTATGAACTTAAGTTTAAAGACAGTACTCAAAAAGAATATTGGTTTAATGGAAAATGGCAAGCAACAACTAATAGACAAGAAATAATTAAAGTAAAAGATAGTGCAGATATAGTGGAGAATATTGCAATGACTCATTGGGGGCCTGCAATGTATGATGCGCATTATCAAAATCCTCAATCAAAGGGGCGTAATTTAGCAGTTAAATGGACAGGGCATAATGCTTCAACTGGCGTAGAGACTTTTTATAAATTAAACAGAGCTAAAAATTATGATGATTATTTAAATGCGATCTCCTTGTGGAAATGTCCAGGTCAAAATTTTGTTTTTGCAAGTAAGTCTGGGGATATTGCCATTAAACAACAAGGAAACTTTATAGCGAGATGGGACCGTCAAGGTGATTTTATTATGCCAGGCCAAGATAGTAGTTATGATTGGCAAGGTATCATTCCAAATGATGAAAATCCAATGATTAAAAATCCAGAAAGGGGATTTGTAAGTAGTGCGAATCAAAAATCAGTCGATCCGACTTATCCCTATTACCTTGGGACAGCATCGTCTTTTCCATTGTACCGAGGAATTAGTGTAAATAAGCGACTTAGTAATATGAACCAAATAACTGCAAATGACATGCAGTTATTACAAACTGACAATTATAATGTATTTGCTGAAGCAGCAAGACCTGCATTAATGAAATTTATTGATCCAACTAAGTTAAGTCCTGATGCGAACAGAATGGTTAGTATAATGACTAGTTGGAATTTGTATAATAATGAAAATGAAAAAGGAATTACGGTATTTAAAATTATTTGGGATAGTGTTGAAACCTCTGTTTGGGGAGATGAATTAACTGGATCACCCATTCCTTTAACTGCACCAGAATCATATGTATTATTGGATCAAATGAATAAGGACTCTAATTGGTCTGTTGCGGATGATATCACTACGAAAAATAAAATAGAGACACTAAAAGAGCAAGTGAATGTAGGCGTTGAAAAAGCCACTAAAATGTTACTTGAATTGGAAAAGGAAGGTAAATTATCATGGTCTGCATTTAAAGCAACACGTGTTTTACATTTAACAAAAATTCCTGCATTAAGCAGATTAAATTTACCCATTGGTGGCGGTGAAAATATCATTAATGCAACCACTGAAGCACATGGACCAAGTTGGAGAATGGTGGTACATTTAACCGATGAAATTGAAGCATATGGATTATATCCTGGTGGACAAAGTGGAAATCCAGGCAGTCCATATTATGACACATTTATTAATTACTGGGCTGCTGGAAAATATTATAGATTATTGTTTTTGCCAAAAGAAAAATTAGTGGCTAATGATAGAACTAAATGGCATATTCAATTCAAAACAATTTAACCTTATTTTTTTAATTAAAAATTATGCAAAAATCATTTTCAATATACTTTAAGTTAATACTAACTTTATTTTTAACAGCTTTGCTTGGATACGCAGTGGGATTGTATGGTAATTTACCTTGGTGGAGTTTTGTAGTCACTAATTTTATGATCTCGATTGTCATTGTACAAAAACCAGTTAATGCTTTCCTCTCAGGTGCTTTAGGGATTGGATTATTGTGGCTTGTTTTAAGTTTAGTGATAGATGGCCAAAACCAACACATTCTATCAACCAAGGTAGCTAACATACTTCCATTGAATGGGTCCTTTTCAAAATTGATTGCTATTACCACCCTGATTGGATTTTTACTAGGCGGATTGGCATCATTAACAGGTTCATTTATTCGAAAGGAAAAGTAACTATCATTTTTTTGATATCTTTGTAATGAATTTGCTTAATCTGTAATTGAGCTTAAATTTATTTATATGTCAGTATTGCACAATCGTGTCTCCAACCTAGCGTTGAAGCAAAAATTGTATGAGGAAACTTTTCCTCGTACAACAATAAGTTTTTATCAGTATTTCCCCATTCAAGAACCTACCATTTTTAGAGACGAAATGTACCTAACACTCAATGCCATGAAAGTGTTTGGTCGCATTTATATTGCAACGGAAGGTATCAATGCACAAATAAGTGTGCCTTCGGAAAATTTGGAATTATTAAAGGATTATTTGTATTCATTTGAGCCATTAAAAGGTTTACGATTAAATGTTGCTGTAAATGATGATGGAAAAAGCTTTTGGGTATTAAGAATTAAAGTGCGAGAAAAAATTGTTGCTGATGGCATTAGCGATCCAACATTTAGTATGGACAATAAGGGCAAGTATGTGAATGCGCAAGAGATGAATAAATTATTAGTCAATGATGATACCATTATTATTGACATGCGGAATCATTATGAATATGAAGTAGGACATTTTGACAAAGCAATCGAAATTCCTTCCGACACTTTCAGAGACCAATTGCCGATGGCGGCCGAGATGATGAAGGATAATAAGGATAAAAATATCATCATGTATTGCACGGGTGGGATACGTTGTGAAAAAGCAAGTGCTTATATGTTACACCAAGGTTTTAAAAATGTATTTCATTTAGAAGGGGGTATTATTAATTACGCAAATACAATCAAGGAAGCTGGATTAGACAGTAAGTTTAAAGGAAAGAATTTTGTATTTGATGAAAGGCTAGGAGAGAAGATCACCGACGATGTAATTGCAAAATGTCATCAATGCGGGAAACCAGCTGATACGCATACAAATTGTAAAAATGATGCCTGCCATTTACTATTCATACAATGCGAAGATTGTGCAAAAACTTTTGATGGTTGTTGTACTTCAGAATGTACGTATGTATATCACTTACCTATAGAAGAACAAGAAAAATTAAGGGCTGGAAAGAAAAATGGCATTCAGGTTTTTAATAAAAGCAAACAGCGCTTAAGACCAAGGTTAGGAGAGGATACAGAAGTTAAGTAATAAAAAAAGTCCCAGTTTAATTGGGACTTTTTTTTATTAAGCGTGTAATTTTTTTAATGCTTCACAAACTAAATCATAGGTTTCATCATCTGATTTTTCTGCTGGTTTAAAAGGAGCACCAATTACTTTTTCATAAAGTTCAATGTATCTTTTAGAAATGGTATCGATCCATTCATCAGACATATTCGGAACAGTTTGACCTTCCTTTCCCATGAAATTATTTTCAATTAACCACTCTCTAACAAACTCCTTACTTAATTGCTTTTGTTTTTCTTTCTTTGCTTGTCTTTCTTCAAACCCATCACTATAAAAATAGCGAGAGGAATCTGGTGTGTGAATTTCATCCATTAAATAAATAGTGTCTCCTATTTTTCCAAACTCATATTTAGTATCAACTAATATCAACCCTTGTTTTGCAGCAATTTCTTTTCCTCTTGCAAAAAGCGCTAAAGTGTATTTTTCTAAAATTGCCCAGTCTTCCGCACTTGCTAAACCTTGTTTAAAGATTTCCTCTTTTGAAATATCTTCATCATGACCTTCACTTGCTTTTGTTGAAGGAGTTATAATTGGACTTGGGAAAAAGTCATTTTCTATCATACCATCAGGTAGGTTTACGCCACAAAGTTCACGTCCACCTGCTTGGTAAGTTCTCCAAGCGTGCCCAACTAAATTACCCCTAACGACCATTTCGATTTTGAAAGGAATACACTTTTTGCCAATAGCCACATTTGGAGCAGGAGTACTTAACAGCCAATTTGGACATATATCAACTGTTTTTTGGAGCATATATGATGCTATTTGATTCAAAACCTGACCCTTAAAAGGTATTGGGCTAGGTAATATAACATCAAAAGCGGATATTCGATTACTTGCAATCATCACAAGTAGTTCATTTTCAATGTAATATACGTCTCTTACCTTGCCGTGGTATTCAGCAGTTTGTTGGGGAAATGGCTTTGAATTCATAACACTAAATTAAAAATTTAAGCTTAATTTCTTAGAATTTTTTTAAATGCTAAAATTTTGTTATTTTGTACTACAATTCAATTAAAAACAAACAAATATGAAACGATTTTTAAGCCACATGGGTTTGCTTTGCCTTGCCAGTTTAATGGTTTTCTCAGCAAATGCTCAAAGTGCTAGTGCCATTTCAGGTACTGTTAAAAATTCAACTTCCTCGGAGTCATTGTCGGCTGTTTCGGTTACAGTTAAGGGAGGTAATGCAGGTACATTTACCGACGATAAAGGTAATTTTAAATTAAGTTTAAGTCAAAAACTACCTGTTACTTTAGTATTCTCCTCTGTAGGTTTCGAGTCAAAAGAAGTTGCAGTAGAATCAAATAATGCAAAGTTGACAGTTAGCTTAAAACCTAGTTATACATTAGGTTCTGACGTAACTGTTTCGGCTTCAAGAGTTGCTGAGCGTATTTTAGAATCTCCAGTATCTATTGAGCGTGTAACAAGTGCACAAATAAAAGCAGCACCAGTTGCTAATTATTATGATTTACTTGCGAACTTAAAAGGAGTAGACGTAGTAGCAGCAAGTTTAACTTTTAAAAGCATCAGTACAAGAGGTTTTAGCGGAAGTGGTAACACACGTTTAAATCAACTTGTTGATGGTATGGATAACCAAGCACCAGGTTTAAATTTCGCTGTTGGTACGATGGTTGGTTTAACTGAATTAGATGTTGACAATATGGAATTACTTCCAGGTGCGTCTTCGGCTTTATATGGTTCAGGAGGTATGAATGGTACTGTTTTAATTAACAGCAAAAATCCTTTCAAATACCAAGGTTTAAGTTTTCAAATTAAGCAAGGTGTGAATCACGTTGACAATTATCAACGTCCTCAAGCTGCTTATAAAGATTATACAGTTAGATGGGCTAGTAAAATAGGGGATCGTTTTGCTTATAAAATCAGTGCTGAATATACAGAAGCGCAGGATTGGTTAGCAAATAACAAGTCAAATTATTCAAGACTTCAAAACGCTACAACACCAAATGGTCAAACAATTCCAGGTGTAAGATATACAGATCCAAATTATGATGGAGTGAACGTTTATGGAGACGAAACCAATTATAATTTAAGTAATATTAGTGCTTTAGTTAAGGCTGGGGTAACTGGCTTAGTTGGTGCGCCAACTTTTAATGCTTTATATGGTGCTGCTGCAGGTTATAAAACTTTTACTGATTACAATAATTTCTTGAAAGTTGCAACCGGTGCATCATATGCTGGATTAGCTCCTTATGCTCCTGTTTTATATTTAGATCAAAAAGGATATTATGGTTTAGTAAGCAGAACTGGATATGATGAGAAAGACGTAATTGATCCTGTTACAAAGAATACAAAAATTTCTGGGTCTATTCATTATAAAATAAATGATATAACGGAAGCTTCATTTAGTGTTTACACTGGTTCTGGTAACACTGTTTATACTGGAAGTGATCGTTATTCATTGCATGATTTGAATATGAGTCAGTATAAATTTGAAGTAAAATCAAAAAACTGGTACTATCGCGCTTACAAAACAGTTGAAGATGCAGGAAATTCATTCAATTCAACTGTAGCAACACGTTTATTTAATGAAGCATGGAAGCCAAGTGCAACTTGGTTTAAGCAATATTTTGATGCTTACACTGGGCTTGCTTTAACAAATGCATCCGTAAATGAAGCACATTTACAAGCAAGAAAAGTTGCTGATGATGGTCGTCCAACTGGAAATATCGGTACCAATAAATTATTTACTTATTTAGCGGGTGTGCCAATTTCAAAAGGTGGCGGTAAATTCCTAGACAAATCTGTATTGAATGTGATGGAAGCTCAATATAATTTAACTGAATTATTAGGCCTTGCTAAATATGATGCTGATTTATTAGTTGGAACTAGCATTAAAAGTTATGTATTAAATTCTCAAGGAACTTTATTTGCAGATACTTTAAACAGAATTTGGATTAATGAGGCTGGTCAATATGCGCAATTATCAAAACGCTTTTTTGGTGATATCTTGAAAGTGGCTGTTTCGGGTCGTTATGACAAGAATGATAATTTTGCTGGTCGTTTTACGCCAAGAGCAACTGCTGTTGTTAAAATCGCAGAAGACAATAATATCCGTTTATCTTACCAACAAGCATACCGTTTTCCTACAACACAAAATCAATATATTAATTTGAAAGTAGGTGCTGGTACTCGTTTAATGGGCGGATTACCTTCCTTACGTAAATTCTATAATTTCGACAACAATCCTGGATATATTCCATCTACTGTTTTAGCAGGAGCTCCAGTTCAACAAAAGTTTGATGAATTTAAGCCTGAGTCTTTGAGCTCTTTTGAAGTAGGTTACAAAGCTTTAATTAATAAGAAATTATTAATTGACTTCTACGTTTATGCTGGCGAATACACCAACTTTATAAGTGGTGTAACAGTATGGCAACCGGTTGTTCCTGGAACTGCACTTTTAGCAGCAGATGCTGGAAACGCAGCTAAGATTAATTCTTATAGTATTTCTACGAATGCTCCAGGTAAAGTATTTACAAGTGGATGGGGTTTATCTGCTGATTATATTTTACCTAAAAACTTTAGTTTCTCAAGTAGTGTATATACCGATGAAATTGGTAGTTTACCTTCAGGATTCATAAGTTATTTCAATACACCATTATTTAGAGCAAATTTCGGTCTTAACAACAGCGGTTTCTTATTAAAAAACAAATTAGGTTTTGGTGTTAACGTTCACTATCAAGACGATTTTGTTTATGAAGGAACTTTTGCTGTAGGTAAAATTTCATCTTTCCAAACGGTAGATGCTGTTTTAACTTATAAAGTACCTGCAATTAAATCTTTAATTAAAGTGGGTGGAACAAACATATTTAATCGTTATTATCAAACTGCATACGGTAGTCCTTCAATCGGTGGATTATACTATGTAAGCTTTGCATATAACATTTTATAGGCTTAAAGGTGGGTTAGCCTTAATTATCCCTCTTCGATTTTTCGAGGAGGGATTTTTTTTGCCCAAAACCATCGTTTTCTTTATATAAAATGCTAATTTTGCCACTCAAATTAAATCTTAATCAATGCGATCAATAGCCTTTAGAGAAGCACTGCGAGAAGCAATGTCTGAGGAAATGAGAAGAGATGACAAAGTCCTTTTAATGGGCGAGGAAGTAGCTGAGTATAACGGTGCCTATAAAGTAAGTCAAGGAATGTTGGCTGAATTTGGACCTAAGCGTATCATTGATACTCCTATTTCTGAATTAGGATTTACGGCCGTTGCTGTTGGTGCTGCTCAAAATGGGTTAAGACCTATTGTAGAGTTCATGACCTGGAATTTTGCAGTTTTGCCATTGGATCAAATTTTAAATACGGCTAGTAAAATGTTGGCTATGAGTGGTGGACAAATTGGTTGTCCAATTGTAATGAGAGGCCCTAACGGAAGTGCGGGTCAATTAGGTGCACAACACTCTACTGCTTTTGAAAGTTATTTGGCAAATATACCAGGCATTAAAGTGGTATCTCCTTCAAATGGCTACGACGCAAAAGGTTTATTAAAGCAAGCTATTCGTTACGAAGAAGATCCAATTATGTTTTTAGAGAGTGAAGTGATGTATGGTGATAAAAGTGATGTTCCAGACGAAGAATATTATATTCCATTAGGACTTGCTGATGTTAAAAATGCCGGTACAGATGTAACGATTGTGTCTTATAATAAAATGATGAAAGTTGCATTGGGTGCTGCTGCTGAGTTAGAGAAGGAAGGAATAAGTGCTGAAGTTATTGACTTAAGAACCATACGCCCACTGGATTGGATGACTGTTTTAACAAGCGTTAAAAAAACAAATCGATTAGTCATCATTGAAGAGCAATGGCCATTTGCTTCAGTATCTTCAGAATTATCATATCGTATTCAAAAAGAAGGGTTTGATTATTTAGACGCACCCATACGCCGTATTACGAGCGCTGATGCTCCAATGCACTATGCACCTAATTTAACTGCTTTGGCAATTCCAGACATCGCTAGGTCAGTAAGCTTAGTTAAAGAAGTATTACGTCAATATAAATAAGTATTATTAAACGATAGTCCTTTATTTGGGCCTTTTATAAAGTAATCAAGTAATTAACAATCTTTTGTACAAATATCCCTCACAAAGGGATATTTTTGTTAAAGCAAACAAACAAATTTATGGGTATATTTTTATTGGTTATTTATTGGTTAGGTTGACATATTGGAATTTATGCTATGTTGGTAAAGGCAGGAGTCGATAAAACAAAGGCCATTATCCCAATTTATAATACTTGGGAATTGGTTAAATTATGTAATATTTCTAAAGGATGGTTTTGGATTCAACTTATTCCAATTTTAGGTCAGTTTGTTACGCTTTGGATTTCAATCATTTTTGTAATGCATTTTAAACGGGTAAGTTTATTGCATCATACTTTAACGGTATTGTTCCCGTTTATTTATTTACCCTATTTAGGCTTTTCTAATAATGAAAAATGGCATGGCGCAGAAGCGTTGGTTCATTATCACAAATCTATGTCAAGAGAGTGGATAGATGCTGCAGTTTTTGCTGTGGTTGCTGCTACTTTGATTAGAACCTTTTTATTTGAAGCTTATGTTATTCCAACAGAAAGTATGGAAAAAACTTTGTTAGTGAATGACTTTTTATTTGTAGATAAAGTAACCTTTGGGGCAAGAGTTCCGCAAACACCTTTGGCTTTTCCATTTGTACATAATACATTGCCAGGTTCTGTTACAACACAATCCTATTTAAAATGGATTCAATTGGATTATACAAGACTTCCAAAGCTAAGAGAAATAAACAGAAATGATGTTGTTGTTTTTAATTTTCCTGCAGGAGACACTATTATTAATTTGCCTGAATTTGGAAGTAAAATTCCTTATTACGATGTATTAAGAAGTCCTGAATTTAATGGGGATAGAGAAAAATTAACCGCACAATATCCCATTTTAGTTCATCCTATTGATAAAACCGATAACTATATAAAACGTTGTGTAGCTATCCCAGGCGATAAATTAGAAGTTAAAAAAAGTGTGCTATATATTAATGATCAACCAGCGTTGGTTGCAAAGGATGCCCAAACTGAATATATTGTAGTGACCAATGGAAAGCCAATACCGGAAGATTACATTGAGGATAGTTTAGGTATTAATATTGCTGAAGCAACCATGGACTTTCAACCAGTTGACGGAAGGCCAAACACCTATAAAATTAACATGACGGCTGGAGCGGCAAATAGTTTGAGGAGTTTATCATTTGTACAATCAGTTTCATTTTACGAAGAAAATACGGTTGGGTATACTTTTCCAAATGATGTAGTTCATTTTCCTTGGACGATTGATAATTTCGGGGCAATACGAATCCCCAAAAAAGGAGATATTATTAATTTAAATGATAGTACTATTGAATTATATCGCCGTTTAATTTGTACTTATGAAGGAAATACTTTATCTAAAAATAGTAGTCAATACATTTTAAATGGGAAAGCGGCTTCAACTTATACAGTAAAGCAAAATTATTACTGGATGATGGGTGATAATCGCCATCGTAGTCAGGATAGTCGCTTTTGGGGATATGTACCCGAAACACATATTGTAGGTAAGGCTTCTTTAATTTGGTTTAGTTATAGTAAATCAGTTAGATGGAATCGCTTATTCAACCTAATTAATTAAAAGCTATGCAACAAAAGTTCGAGTTTGTATATGAGCTTTTAGATAATAAAAATAGCTTAAGTTTTGACGATCAAGCTTTGCTTGAAAAAGCAAAAGAAGCTACTAAAACGGCGTACGCACCTTATTCAAATTTTTATGTTGGCGCTGCCGCTAGGTTATCAAATGGACAAATCGTAATTGGATCAAATCAAGAAAGCACTAGTTTCCCAGTTGGCATCTGTGCAGAGCGTACATTGTTAAATAGCGTTGGGAGTCAATTTCCCGACCTAACAATAACAACTATGGCAATTAGTTATCAGCCACGAGACAAGGAAGCTATCGAGCCCATTTCGCCTTGTGGTATGTGTAGACAGTCTTTGTTAGACTACGAAAATAGATATGGGGCCAATATTAAGATTATACTTTCAGGAATGTCAGGAAATGTTATGATTATTCCTTCAGCTGCAAATTTATTGCCTTTCGGATTTGATGGGTCTATTTTAAAATAGTGTTTGGACACCAAGGGCTAATCTAAATTCATGTTGTAAAAGCCAACGTTTTCTTGCTTTCCCCCATGCATATCCAACTAATGACTGATCAGTTCCAATGATTCTATGACAGGGAACGATTATGGCAATTTTATTTTTACCATTAGCTGATGCGGCTGCTCTAATTACTTTTGGATCCCCTAGTTTTTTTGCAAGATCAGCATAACTTAAAGTTTTACCAAAAGGAATTTCATATAATTCTTTCCAAACCTTTGATTGAAATTCAGTGCCGGTTTGATTTATGGGGACTGTAAAAGTGCGACTCGTACCGGAAAAATAGGCTAATAGTTCATCAACACATTGATGAATTACACTTGGTAAATCTTCATCCGTATCCATTTCGGGTACTTCATTATTTTCATCTATAAATACAAGTTCAGTGATACAACCATCTTCTGCTGTAATACAAATTTTTCCTATTGGACTATGGTAAATATGAGATACGATTGTTTCCATTATGCTTCAAGCAAATTTGCGAGTGCTATTAAATCTTTTTGTTTGTATTGAAGAATGGGACTGTTAAAACATTTTGCCAATTCCATTAAATGCTTTTTAAGGATACGAACATTGGATAATTGTTTATAATATATATTCTTAGGTTCGATATTCGACCTGGTAAAATATTGGTCAAGGTCTTTTTGAGAAAAAGGATGACCCGTTGTGCCTTCTACATAAAACTGAATATATTCCTGCTCGTTTTGATGTGTTTCGTGGGCTTCTAAGTTGGGTGCGTAAAACGCAATGATACACTGTTTAGGTATGTTTATATAGGCTGCTTGAATTTCTAATTGATGGCATAATTCAGCATATAAAATGGTATTTGAAAAAGCATTTCCCTTTTTGTATAACAGTGGGGCAGATATTAAAAATTCATCTGGCTTTTCGTAGTTTACTTCAGAACCTTTGATTTGATAATAATTAAATAAAATGTTTCTAAGTACGTTGGCTTGTTCTAAGGGGGTTAAATAATTATTCAACTCAAGCCAAATGTTACGTCTGATTTTTTCCATTTGATGCCTTAAATTATCAATTGCAATTTCAGGATGTTGAAATTGTGCAATTAATAGAGCGCCTTCAAATAAGGAAGGGTCTTCACTGTTTTTCCAATTGATAATGGATTCCCTTAAATCTTGAATTCTCAGTTTATAAATCATTAATTCAATACGCTCTAAAGTGGTCTCCTCTAAAGTATTTTCCCATAAGTTTTCTAAATCCGGAATAATGGGAGATCCATAATTGAGTAATCTGCTCGAAATGGTATTATAGACTTCCTCATCAGGGTCATCAATGAGTTTAAACAATGCTTTTATTTCTTTTTCGTTTTCCATGAAAACAAATTATGGGTTTTAATTATTCAAATCAACATCATTTTTCCCATACTTAAAGGCAAAATTTATCCCATACATGTGGATATATTAATTACATTTTAACATAATAAAAGCAAATTATATTCGTTCCTATTAAAATATCAGTTTTTACGCTATTAAGTATGGCTAAATGGTTATATTTGATAAATAATTTTTTGTAAAAATGCAAATTAGAGAAACGATCGGGACACCTAAATTTCCTGTATCAACCAAGTCATTACATTCGGAATTAAAGCGAAGAGTTAATGAATACTTATCTCAACAAGATATTGTTGGAACAGGAAATAGAAAATTATTTTCAAAAGCTATTATTTTAATATCGCTTTTTGTAATTACCTATATCCATTTAATATTTTTTACACCTCCTATTTGGATAGCTGTTTTGGAATCTG
This sequence comes from uncultured Bacteroidota bacterium, assembly GCA_903929425.1. Classification (GTDB taxonomy): domain Bacteria; phylum Bacteroidota; class Bacteroidia; order Chitinophagales; family Chitinophagaceae; genus Sediminibacterium. Next base: position 1,904 of record CAIYUO010000015.1, on the reverse strand, counting down.
CTTTTTTTGGTTGTTTAATTGCGGCAATTGGATTTAATGTCATGCATGACGGCAGCCATGGTAGCTTTAGTAAATATGCATGGTTAAATAAGTTAGCTTCCTCCTCAATAAGTGTATTGGGAGCTAGTCGTTTTATGTGGGGCATGAAGCATGTAACCATTCATCATACTTACACCAACATTGATGGTGTTGACGATGATATTGAAGTAGGTGTTTTAATGAGAATGGCGCCAACTCAAAAGCATTATATATTACACCGTTTCCAACATATTTATTTCTGGTTTTTATACATGTTATTGTATATTTTCTGGATATTTTTTGCTGACTATAAAAAGTATTTTTCAAAAAAGATAGGCTCCATTTCATTCAAGAGTATGAGTTTTGCAGAGCATTTAGAATTTTGGGCTGTGAAAGTGTATCATGCAGTTGTATTTGTAATAATACCTATTTATATGTTAGGTTGGGTGAGTTGGTTAGTAGGATTTTTAATAGCCACTTTCGTTGCAGGATTTGCATTAAGTATTGTATTTCAATTGGCACATACGGTGGATGAAACTGAATTCCCATTGCCAATCATGCCTGAAAACAAGATGCCTGATGAATTTGCTGCACATCAAATTCAAACCACTGCAAACTTTGCGACTAAAAACAAAATAGTAAGTTGGTTAGTAGGTGGATTAAATTTCCAAATAGAACACCATTTATTCCCTAAAATTTCACATGTACATTATCCTGCTATTTCAAAAATTGTTAAAGATGCATGTGCTGAGTTTAAATTAAAGTATATAGAATATCCAACTGTAGGAAGTGCCATTAAAGCGCATGTTCAATTTTTAAAATCAATGAGCAAGCCAGTCGTAGCTTAATTTAGCTATTATACACAATAAAAAAGCGATAACCATTTAAATGGTTATCGCTTTTTTATTATTTGTGAACTTTGGTTAGGTTATTTATAATTAAGAAGCTTTCTTTTTCCTTGCAGTTTTACGAGGAGGATTCTTTTTTAACTCTTCAATAATCTCTTTTACTTCCTCAATTGTCAAAGTCTCTACTTTTTCTTGTTGCTCTTTGTTTAATTTGAAATTACGTAAACCTTGTTTAATATAGGGGCCATAAGGACCTCTTAATAATTGTATTTTTTCTTTTTCAAATACTTTAATAGTGCGTTCGTCTTTTGCTTTTCGCTTTTCAGCAATCATAGGGCTCAATTCCTCAAGGGTTACTGTGTATGGGTCCATTTCCTTGTTCAGGGAATAAAACTTCTTGTCATGCGCTGCATAAGGGCCAAAGCGCCCAATACTCACTGACACTTCTAAATCCTCAAACAATCCTAAAGTTCTAGGCATTTTAAAAAGTTCCATAGCCTCTTCGAAACTTATGGTCTCAATACTTTGGGATGCAGTTAGTTTCGCAAATCTTGGTTTTTCTTCTTCGTCCTGGTGTCCAATTTGTACCATTGGACCATAACGACCCATTCGTGCAATTACTTTTTTGCCACTCACTGGATCAAATCCTAATTCTCTTTCACCTTTAGCTCGTTCTGCATTTTCTAAGGTAAATTCAATGGTTTCATGGAACGGGTTATAAAACTCCTCCAACATTTTACTCCACTTAAGTTTGCCTAAGGCAATTTCATCAAACTCGCCTTCTATTTTAGCCGTAAAGCCAAAATCCATGACTTTAGGAAAGTTTAACTTTAAGAAATCAGTTACCACCAATCCTAAATCGGTAGGAGAGAGCTTATTTTTTTCGGCTCCTGTAATTTCAGATGCTTCCTCTGTGGTAATTTCATCCTTTGTATTGAGAGATAATATTTGATAAATTCTTTTAACTCCTTCTTTCTCTTTTTTCTCTACATAATTACGTTTCATGATGGTAGAAATAGTAGGCGCATATGTTGATGG
>CAIYUO010000014.1 GCA_903929425.1 uncultured Bacteroidota bacterium | reverse complement strand
CCATTATATATTAGATATTAGAGATGAGTTTGGCGATTTCGTGATTGAAAATTTCGTTGAAGAATATTTAGCAGGTCGAACCCCCAACCCATGTGTGATGTGTAACACGCATATTAAATGGCGTGCTTTATTAAAAAGAGCCGATGCGCTGGGTTGTGATTTTATAGCAACAGGACACTATGCTAAAGTACGTCAACATACCAATGGGCGTTACGTGATTTCAAAAGGGTTGGATGAAACTAAAGACCAGAGTTATGTATTGTGGGGTGTTGATCAGGATTTATTAAGTCGCACTATTTTACCATTGGGTGGCATGCATAAAACAGCTATTCGCCAAATGGCGATTGATATGGGTTATCCTGAATTGGCTAAGAAAAGTGAGAGCTATGAAATATGTTTTGTACCTGATAATGATTACCGTGGATTTTTAAAAAGACGCGTTGATGGATTAGAAGAAAGAGTGAACGGTGGTTGGTTTGTTGATACGAACGGAAAAAGATTAGGCAAACATAAAGGCTACCCTTTTTATACTATTGGCCAACGTAAGGGTTTAGAAATTGCCTTAGGTAAGCCTGCTTATGTAACAGCCATTGATCCTGAAAAAAATATTGTGGTGATTGGTGAAGAAAAAGATTTAGACTCCAATGATATGTTGGTGTCAAAAATCAATTGGATCAAATATGATCATTTAGACGGCCCAACCGATTTGATGGCAAAAATTAGATACCATGATAACGGTGCTTTATGTACCTTATCTCATACCGATAATGGCGTTCAAGCAAGGTTCTATGAAAATGTAAAGAGTATCGCTCCTGGACAGAGTGCCGTATTTTATGAAGGTGATGATGTAGTTGCAGGTGGTATTATTCAAAGTGGAAGTTTGCTTCCAAAACTTTCGTAAGATTTATTCTGCAATTTATTCTGCAATTTTTTCAAGCAAGGCTCCAAACAATGTGTCAGCTTGTTTTTCGTAACCAGTAAAGTATTGTTGTTTCACCACTTTAAATTTACCAGTGGCAAGTAAAGCGTCTACATTTTTTTCGTTCTCGTTCTTGTAAACCGAACAGGTGGCAAACAATAAATGTCCATTTAATTTTACAGTAGGAATAAGGTTGTGTAAAATCTGGGCTTGTAATTTTGTATACTTAATTAATTGTGCTTCAGTGAAATAAGCTAATTGCTCGGGTGTTCTACCCCATGTGCCGCTTCCGGAACAAGGCACATCGGCAAACACAAAATCAAATGGCTTTTTAATATCAAAGGTCTGCGTTAAATCAATTTCTTGTACACTTGCTGGACGTATACCTGCTTCTTGCAAACGTTTATCCGCATTAAATAAAATACTTTCTCTTACATCCGATAAATGCATTCTAATGTTGGACATGGTATCGAACATTAAAATTGTTTTTCCTCCACTTGCAGCACAAGCGTCCCAAACTTGAATGGGGTGCTCTACACTTGTAGGCACTAACAATAATAATTCAGCTAGTGCTTGCGAATTTAAATCCTGTATAACCGCCTCCTTATTTAATTCCAATATATTTTGTAATGAAGTGGTATTGGCAAAAGCAAACGCATTTTCATTTACTTCTTTGTATTCAATATGGGCAGCTTGTAATTTTTGAACTACTTTATCCTTTTGCCAAGGACGAATCCTAATGAACAAGAAAGGTTGTGTACGATGTGATGAAACAAATGCATCAACATCAATTTGATCTGAAATTTTAAGGGCTAAAGGAAAATTAATAGAGGCATTTCTAAAATACGCATAACATAAAGCACTTATGTTTTTTCGATCCTTGCTTCCATGCTTTTTGTTTGCCGCAAAATATTTTTTCAAATAATTAGCAAGCGGTTCTTCCCCATGGTAAGCTGCAATTAATTTATCAGCAATTTCTTGATGTACTGCGTAATGCATTACAATTCTAATAAGCTTGCTACTGGATCTTTCCCAATTAATAATAAGGAAGGATTCTCTAATAATTCTTTAACTCTTACCAAGAAGCCAACACTTTCACGTCCATCAATAATACGGTGGTCATAACTAAGTGCTAAGTACATCATTGGCAATATTTTCACTTCCCCATTCACCGCCATTGGTCGATCCTGAATTTTATGCATACCTAAAATTGCAGACTGAGGAATATTTATAATAGGTGTACTCATTAAACTTCCAAACACACCACCATTGGTAATGGTGAATGTTCCGCCCGTTAAATCCTCTGCAGTTAATTTTGAATCTCTAGCCTTACCTGCCAACACAATAACGTTTTTTTCAATTTCAGCCATGCTTAAACTTTCTACATTTCTGATGACAGGAACGGTTAATCCTCTTGGTGTACTTACTGCAATACTAATGTCAGCATAGTCATGATATAATAATTGATCACCATCAATAAACGCATTTACAGTAGGCCACTCCGTTAAAGCAATCGCACAAGCTTTAGCAAAGAAACTCATGAATCCTAAATTCACTCCATGCGCTTCCTTAAATTTATCCTTAAACTGTTTTCTGATTTGCATAATTGCTGTCATGTCCACTTCATTAAATGTAGTTAACATGGCAGTCGTATTTTTTGCTTCAACTAAACGACGGCTAATTGTTTTACGAAGATTACTCATTTTCTCCGGACGCACATTACGAGAAAATAATTCTTGTCCAGCAAATTGAATTTTACCAGGATTATTTAAAGCATCTAAAACATCAATTTTTGTGATTTTTCCTGCGTAACCACTTGCTTTTATTTGTGTAGTGTCTACTTTTTTATCTGCAATGATAGCAGCAGCTACAGGTGTTGCCTTAACATTATTTGGAACGGATGTAACTGGCGCTTGGCTTGGAGGCGCAGGTACTGAAGGTGGTGCACTTGCAGCAGGCGCTTCGGTCTGAGTTGGCTTTGCAGCTGTTTCGTCGATGTCAGCTAATACATCACCAATTAATATACTATCTCCTTCCTTTGCTTTATGAAATAAAACTCCAGCCTTTTCAGCATTCACTTCAAAAGTTGCTTTTTCACTTTCTAATTCTGCAATTACTTCATCACGGTCTACCCATGTGCCTTCAGCCTTTGTCCATTTTAACAAAGTCACTTCTGTAATTGATTCACCTACTGTTGGTACTTTTATTGAAATCATAAAAACTAATTATTTATTTATAAAGAAAACGCTGTTGATATAATGTCTGTTTGTTCTTTGGCATGTACTTTCATATATCCAGTTGCAGTTGACGCACTTGACTGCCTGCTAATCACACCAAACTTAATCGCTTTTAAATTCATTTGTAGGAAACTTGCAGCACCCATGTTTAATGGCTCTTCTTGAACCCAGAACCAAACCGCCTTTTCATACTTTTGTTGCAAAGCCTTAATTTGATTTACTGGCAATGGATATAATTGTTCCAAACGCACAATCGCAATATCTTTTCTATTTTCATTTTTTTGTTTCTCTGCTAATTCGAATGAAATTTTACCTGAACAGAATAAAACTTTCTTGACTTGTGATGGATCTGCAACAAAACTGTCATCCAAAACTTCTTTGAATCCCCCTTCTGTTAATTCCTTCAAATCACTAAATGTCCAAGGACTTCTCAAATTCGCTTTTGGCGAAAAGTTAATCATTGGTTTTCGGAAGTTCCAAGTTAATTGACGACGAAGTGCATGGAAGAAGTTTGCGGCAGTCGTTATATTTGTCACAATCATGTTGTACTCTGCACACAATTGCAAATATCTTTCTAAACGTGCACTACTATGTTCTGGACCTTGTCCTTCATAGCCATGAGGTAGTAACATGACTACCCCATTTTGTCTTTGCCATTTTTGCTCACCAGCCGCAATAAATTGGTCAATAATAGTTTGTGCCCCATTGGAGAAATCACCAAACTGAGCCTCCCATATTACAAGTGCATTAGCATTTGCTAATGAATATCCATATTCATAACCTAATACACCATATTCACTTAATAATGAATTGTAAATCCTAAAAGGCTGTTGACTTTGTGAAATTTGATCCAATCTACAATATTGTTGATTTGTATTTTCATCAAACAATACCGCATGTCTATGACTAAAGGTTCCACGCTTTACATCCTGCCCACTCATTCTTACTGTTTTTCCTTCAGACAATAAGGAAGCATATGCCATTAATTCACCTGTAGCCCAATCTATTTTATTTTCCGTCTCATACAACTTAACTTTCTCTTGAATTAATTTCTCCACTTTTTTAAGTGGTGTAAATCCTTCAGGCCACTTCATTAATGAATTGAAAATATATTTTGCTTTATCATCACTTATACTTGTGTCTGGTGAAGTTTCAAAATCAGCAGAGGTTGCTTTTTGCATTGCTTTCCAAGCTAATTCTGGTGCTTGATATTTATAGGGCAATGGATTTTGTTTTACTTCATCCAATCTTGATTGTAAATCAGACCAAAACTTTTGCTCCATTTCTTTCGCCAAGTTTTGCGCATCGGCAGTTCCATTAATAGATAAAAAATCCACATACATTTCTCTTGGATTCTTGTGTTGCTCAATTAATTTATACAATTGAGGCTGTGTGTATTTAGGGTCATCTCCCTCATTGTGTCCGTGCTTACGATAACAAACCAAATCAACAAAAATATCAGCGTGAAATGTTTGTCGATATTTAGCAGCTATCACAGCCGCTTTGTAAACTGCTTCCGCATCGTCACCATTAACATGCAATACAGGAGCTTGCACCATGGCCGCCACCGATGTACAATAGTTTGCACTTCGTGCATCATCAAAGTCAGTAGTAAATCCAATTTGATTATTAATAACAAAATGAATTGTACCGCCAGTTTGATATCCATTCAAATCACACATTTGTAAAATCTCGTAAACTATTCCTTGCCCTGCAACCGACGCATCACCATGTATTAATATTGGCAATACTTTATTAAAATCATTTTCGTATAATACATCTGCCTTTGCTCTTGCGAATCCTAACACCACAGGATCAACGGCTTCCAAATGCGATGGGTTTTGCATTAATTTCAAATGCACTTCTTTATTTGATATAGTTGTTATATCGGAACTATACCCCATGTGGTATTTAACATCACCACTACCCATGGTTTGATCCAACACTGCAGTACCTTCAAATTCACTAAAAATTTGCTCATAGGTTTTACCCATGATATTAGCAAGTACATTTAAACGGCCTCGGTGCGCCATTCCTATAACAACTTCTTCAACTCCATTATCTGCTCCGACATTTATGATGGCATCTAATGCAGCAATGGTAGACTCTCCGCCTTCTAATGAAAAACGTTTTTGTCCAATATATTTTGTGTGTAAGAATTTTTCGAAAATTACACCCTGGTTTAATTTCTCAAGAATGCGTCTTTTTTGATCTAATGTAATCGTATCTGAAAAATTATGTTCCATTTCATTTGTCAACCAATCTACTTTAGTTTGGTCTGAAATGTATTTAAACTCTATACCAATATTTTTAGCGTAAGCATTTTGCAAATGCATAATAATATTGTCCAAAGTTGTGGTGCCTAAACCTAATAAATTACCTGCATAAAATGTTTTAGATAAATCAGCATCACTCAAATTAAAAAATTCAAGTTCTAAATTGGCATGTCTGTCTTTTCTTTCTCTTATTGGATTGGTCTTTGCGTTCAAATGCCCTTTATTCCTATATCCTAATATTAAACGATAAGCTGCAATTTCTTGAGCCCAATTAATATTAGACGAATCATTAATACTTGATACAATTTGATTCGCTTTATTTTGAAGTGAAGCGTTTGTATTTAATGATTTATCGGTTCCATTTTGCATTGCAAAATCAAAACCTTCAAAAAACTTTTTTAAATCAGGGTCTACTGAATTAGGATCCTGAATAAATTGTTGGTACATCCCTTCAATAAAAGATGGGTGTGAATTTGTGATGTATGAAAAATCCTTCATTTAGATTGCTTTCTTTTTGAAATTCTTGGATGGCAAATATCGGTCTAATTGATTGATTTAAAAGGAAATTAAGCCAAATTTATTGTTACCAATTTAACATTTCAGGAATTTAAAACATACAAAATGCACATGGGTGTATTAAGTTTCAGAATCATAGTATAAAACGTATTAATACATTGATTATCAATAAATTACATTCTTTTTGTATTTTTTTACAATTTAATTTTAATTATTAGCCTTCTTCCCTTACCTTTGCCCTCCTGAAAATTAATTAGTACATGGCAAATCATTCGGCTACCAAAAAAGATGTAAGACAAGCAACTAAACGTCGCGATAGAAACCGTTATTATGGTAAAACTACGCGTAACGCTATTCGTGATTTAAAAACAATCGGCGAACAAACAACTTACAACGAGAAATTACCAAACATCATTTCTCAAATTGACAAATTAGCAAAGCGTGGAATTATCCATAAAAATAAAGCAGCTAATTTAAAAAGCAAATTAGCTAGACACACAGCTGTTGCTCAGGTTACTAAAAAGAAGTAATTAACTGGCCTATTGGCTATTATAATATAAATCCTGCCTTTCTCGGCGGGATTTTTTTTTGTAGCTTTGCCACATGACTGAAAAAATACTTATCCTTGACTTCGGAAGCCAATACACTCAACTTATTGCACGTGCAGTAAGAGAAGCAAATGTTTATTGCGAGATTAAGCCTTTTAATTCGGCAGTTGTTTATGATAATACTTTAAAAGGTATCATTTTAAGTGGTTCGCCAGCCAGTGTAAACGAACAAGACGCTCCAAACGTTGATATTCAAGCCATGCTGGAAAAGCTTCCTGTTTTAACTGTATGTTATGGAGCTCAATTAAGTGCGAAGAATTTTGGCGGTAAGGTTGAAAAATCAAATAAAAGAGAATACGGTCGTGCACAGTTACGTATTCAAAAAGACGACATCATATTTAAGAATATTGCCAATAATAGCCAGGTTTGGATGAGCCATAGTGACTCGATTACCCAATTACCTGAGAATTTTGAATTATTAGCAGACACCGATAGCATTCCAGTGGCCGCTTTTAGAAAAAAAGCCGATGCTGGCAATAGCCTTCACGGATTTCAGTTTCACCCGGAGGTTTACCACTCTAGCGAGGGCAAAACAATGATCAAGAACTTTTTAGTGGACATTTGTGGATGTACTCAAAATTGGACACCAGCCTCCTTTGTAAATGAGACTGTTGAAAAGCTTAAGGCTCAAATTGGAGATGGTCATGTAATAATGGCCTTAAGTGGTGGTGTAGACAGTACCGTTGCAGCAACTTTGATTCATAAAGCAATAGGTTCTCGCCTTCATGGTATTTTCGTGGATAATGGTGTTTTAAGAAAAGACGAATTCCAGGGTGTATTAGATATATATAAATCGGTAGGATTAAACGTGAAAGGAATTGACGCTAAACAAATGTTTTACGATGCCTTAGCAGGTAAATCCGACCCTGAAGATAAGCGTAAAATTATTGGAAAACTATTTATAGATGTATTTCAAATAGAAGCATCTAAAATGTTGGAAGCCAAGTTTTTAGGTCAGGGGACAATTTATCCTGATGTTATTGAAAGTGTAAGTGTTCATGGACCTTCTCAAACCATAAAGTCGCACCACAATGTAGGCGGCCTACCTGATACATTGCACCTTAGCTTAGTGGAGCCATTGAGGTACTTATTTAAGGATGAGGTTCGTAAAGTTGGCCTTGAATTAGGTATCCCTGCTGACTTAATTAACCGCCACCCTTTCCCAGGTCCAGGTTTAGCCATTCGTATTTTAGGCGAAATCACTCCTGAAAAAGTAGACTTACTTCAAAGAGCTGATCATGTTTACATGAATGCTTTAAAGGAGTTTGATTTATATAACAAGGTTTGGCAGGCAGGAACCATCCTTTTACCTGTTAAAAGCGTAGGGGTTATGGGTGATGAAAGAACTTATGAATATACCGTGGCCTTAAGAGCAGTTACCTCAGTGGATGGCATGACGGCCGACTGGGCACATTTACCTTATGAGTTCCTAGCTCATGTGAGCAATGCAATTATCAATGAAGTGAGAGGTATTAACCGCGTTGTTTACGACATCAGCAGCAAGCCTCCAGCTACCATTGAATGGGAATAATACTTGAAATTTTACTTTAATAATAATATCCTAAATACTTGTAAATCATTTATTTAGGATATTTTTTTACTATTATCCCTATTGCTTAATGTTTGACAGACTGAAAATTTTCTCAGATCGCCACTTAACGCTAAAATTCATTAAGTCGAACTAAAAGTCTGAACTCGCACTTCGTGCTCAGACATGCAGACTTTTTAAACGTTCGACTTAACAAATTTATTTACGCTATGGCTCAATGTTCAATTTTGCAGTCTGATCAACATTATTGCTATATCTAACAACCAAGGATTTTTAAATTAATTACTTACTAAATCGTGGTTCATTTTACACTAAAAAGTAAAATCATAAGCGAGATTTGAGACATAGCGTTAAGAAAACACTTGAGTGCATCGTCAATAAATCGCGCATGTCTGAGCGAAGCGAGTTCGCGATTTTAGATGAACGAAAATGTTTTTAGCGTAATGACGAGCATCGAGCGTTGATTTACACTTTTTAGTGTAAATCAATCAACTTTTAAGTATTGGAAATAAAAAAGCCCGAGAGATTATCCCGGGCTTAAACTATTTCAAATGAACAAAGTTTAGTTCATTGTACGCTTCAAATTGCTGATTTTGTCCTGTAAACTATTCACGACGCCAGCTAATTGGTCCACATTCCACATGGGTTGCGCCCCTGCTTTCTGGATGATATACACAGCCTTCCAAATTTCAACTACATCTTGACTATTTACTTGATATGGCTCGTATAAAGGATTGTCACTCAATAAAGTAAGTTTATCTTTATGGTCATCGTTAGTTATAATTCTTTTATATACTACCCCATCAGCGTTGGATACTACAATGTAAGTATTAGCGTTTTTAACATCCTTAAAACTGTCCACTTTCTCGCCTACAATAACCGATCCACTGGGTGTTGGTAACATACTATCTCCTATAATTTCAAATGCACGATAATCTCCAGGTGCCAACATAGGTAAAGTGAAGGTATTTAACTCGTCTAAGAACTCTGGATCGGCATAGCCTGCCAAATATCCAGCAGCTGCCTTTACCGGAACAAATGGAACAATTGGAGCTGCAGAACTTGATTTGTCCATTTTCATAGAACGACGTCGGTCCAAATAAGACATTCCAACGCCCGAATCGGAACCGGATTCACTCTTTTGTGAAAGGTCCTGAAACAGGAACTCTTCCAAACTAATATTAAATAAAGCACATATAGCTTCTTGAACTTCTAAACGGGGCTCTGCCCTTTCTTCCTCATAAGCTCCTACTAAGGAACGCTTAATCTGAAGTTGATTGGCCATTTCCTCTTGTGTCCATTCGCGCTGCTTTCTGATGTACTTTAAATTCTTACCTGCGTATGACATAACTAATGATTTTAGTGCAATTTACTAATTTATTTAGTATTTCCAAATATTTTTAGCAATTTTTATAAAATATTTTCGTTGTACTCATTTTTACATGCCAAAGTTTTAATTTTTGTGACAAGGTCCTTGAATAGTAACTTGCAGTATGGCTAAGACAAAAACAGAAAAACCATTGATATTAATAACCAATGATGATGGCATTACTGCCCCAGGCATAAAGGCATTAGTGCAAGCAGCCCTGCCGTTTGGTAAAGTAGTAGTTGTAGCTCCCGATAAACCACAAAGTGGTATGGGACATGCAATCACTATTGGTCATCATTTAAGACTCACTAAGGTGGATTACCTAGAAGGGGTTGAAGCCTACGCTTGTAGTGGTACCCCTGTAGACTGTGTGAAATTAGCCGTTGACAAAGTACTTCACCGAAAACCCACCATTTGTTTGAGCGGCATTAACCATGGTGCCAACCACTCCATTAATGTAATTTATTCGGGAACTATGTCGGCAGCATTGGAAGCTTCCATTGAAAGTATTCCTAGTATTGGGTTTAGTTTATTGGACCTTAGTATTGAAGCTGACTTTACAGCTGCTGCACATTTTGCGGGTATCATTATTGAAAAAGTATTAGCAGATAAAAACATTGATAAGCATTTATGTCTGAATGTAAATATTCCAAAAGTGGAAACTAAGTTGATTAAAGGCATAAAAGTATGCAAACAGGCTTATGCTAAATATGAGGAGAAATATGTGGAGCGTAAGGATCCTTATGGTAAAAAATATTATTGGCTAACAGGTGAATTTATCAACTTTGATAAATCAAAAGACACCGATGTTTGGGCTCTCAAAAATAACTATGTAAGTATTGTACCCGTTCAATTTGATTTAACGAATCATATTATTAAGGAAAAATTAATGAAAAAGTGGAACGCGTAAAAGATAATTATATTAACGGATGTTTAATAGGGTTGTTATTACCCTTTGTAGGATTTGTAGGATTCTACCAATGGAAATTTAGTTTATTTAGTGTTCAAGAATTCCTGTCACTCCTTGTTCAACAAAAGTCGATTTTGTCATCCATGATAAGTGTTTCATTACTTATAAATGGAGCATTATTAACGTTGTTTTTTCAAAGAGAAAAAGATAAGATTGCGAAAGGTATTTTTTTTACCACTTGCATTTATGCACTTGTTGCACTTGCATGTAAATGGTTATTATAAATGCGCTATTATATTATAGCTGGCGAAGCTAGCGGTGATTTACACGGATCCAATTTAATCAAAGCCATTAAGGCGAATGACCCTAATGCTGTGATTCAATGTTGGGGTGGTGATTTAATGCAAGCCGCAGGTGGACATTTAGTAAAGCATTATAGCACTTTAGCTTTCATGGGATTTGTAGAAGTACTCATGAATATCAGTACCATTTTATCAAATATTAAGTTTTGTAAAAATGATATTGAAGCCTTTGCACCCGATGTATTAATATGTATTGACTATCCGGGATTTAATTTACGCATTGCAAAGTGGGCAAAATCAAAAGGACTTAAAGTGGTCTATTTTATTGCACCTCAGGTTTGGGCATGGAAAGAAAATAGAGTGCCCGCCATGCGAGAAAGCATTGATCGTTTATTATGTATACTTCCTTTTGAAAAGCAATATTTTAAAGACCGATGGAACTGGGAAGTGGATTATGTAGGCCATCCGCTGATGCAAGTATTAGAAAGTCAACATGACTTACCGCATCCCCTACCTGCCATTGCAGGTGAAAAAATAATCGCCTTATTACCAGGAAGTAGAAAGCAAGAAATCGTAAAAAAATTACCTGAAATGCTTTCAGTAGTTAATGCATTTCCTAATTATCATTTTGCCATAGCACAAGCACCAGGCTTAGATGATGCTTGGTTCGCTTCCTTAGTTCCTTCAAATAAAAACGTACATATTGTAAAAGACAATACTTACGCTTTATTAAATCACAGCATCGCTGCGCTCGTAACCAGTGGAACTGCTACTTTAGAAACTGCTTTGTTAGGCGTGCCTGAAATAGTTTGTTACAAAGGCAACCCAATTACTTTAGCGCTTGCAAAACGTTTTGTGAAAATTAAATTCATTGCCCTAGTAAATTTAATTATGGATAAGGAAGTTGTGAAAGAATTGATTCAAGAAGATTTAAATAAAAAGAATTTGGTGCAGCAATTAACACTTTTGTTAGAAGATGAAAATAAAAAAGCACAGATCGCTTCAGACTATAAACTACTAAAGGAAAAACTATACACAGGACATAGTGCAACAGAAGTTGCAGCGGGAATTATTAAAGAAGTATTAGCTAAATAATTATTATTTATTAGCTTCTACTTTTTAGTGCATGAACTTACGCAACAAGATTACAATTATCCCAATTAAAAACACAATTAAGGAAATACGGTTCATGCCATGCATTGCTTTCATCATGCCGGTTCTTTCTTGATTTGGATCTCGTTTTACTAAAAACAAGTACTCTCCTATTTGTCTTAAAAATCCCATATAGTGAAATTTAAATTATGCGTTTTGTGATACCAACCAGCTCTTTAATAAGTTGGTAATTTGAGGCGCCTCAATGATAAAACCATCATGACCATACATAGAATCAATGGCAATTAGTTTTGCATTGGGCATATGATGTTCCATGAAACGTTGTTCATCCAATGGACATAAAATATCGCTGTTAATTCCAATAATAAATGTGGGTGTTTTAATGGTAGCCAAAGTAGTCATTAAATCTCCGCCTCTTTTACGCGCTAAGTGATGACTATCCATAGACTTTGTCAATAACCAATAACTATAAGCATTAAAACGCTTTACCAATTTATCACCTTGATATTCTATATAAGAGGAGGCTTTAAAATTATCAATCTTCTCCGGATCATCGTCGGTTTGTTTCTCTTGGAAAATACCATAGTTCCGATAGGTCAACATACCAATGGCACGTGCTGCTTTTAATCCTTTGGCACCCGCATTCGGCGTTGCTTCTTTCCATGTACAATCTGCCTCAATGGCTAAACGCTGTGCAGTATGCACTGCCACACCCCATGCACTTTCGGAAGGAGAAGTAGAAATCAAAAACATTTTTTTAATTACGGTTGGTTCAAAAATGGCCCATTCTAATGCTTGGTAACCACCCATGCTTCCACCCAATAATAAATCAATGCTATCTATTCCTAAATGTTGCCTTAATAATATATGCGCTTGCACCATATCACGTATGGTCACGGTAGGAAAATTATTCAAACTAATTTCAGTGCCTAAATCTTCAACACTTAATGGCCCCGTAGAACCATAACATGAACCAATGATATTGGCACAAACTATAAAATAATCATTAGGATTAATCAAATATCCTTCTCCTATTAAACCCTTCCACCAATCCGCTGCGTCACTATTGGCTGTTAATGCATGGCAAACCCAAGCCACTTTTTTACCGGGTGTAAATTCACCATAGGTATGATAAGCTATTTTAAGCTTAGGCAAAGTCACCCCACACTCCAATGTAAAAGGCTGATTATATTGATATACGGTTGGACCCATTTTTTTGTATGCTTGTTGCTAACTAAGTATCTATTTGAATTACCTTTGCCAAAGGTACCATTTTTTTACTTTCTACATACTAACAAGCATCTCTTATGGCAAGGATACATTTAAAGCAAATAGACCAAGACTTCCAGTTTGTGACCACAGATGAAACTGGCCAAACCATGACAATGGATATTCAAGTTGACCAAGGTGGACATGGCAATGGTGTACGTCCCATGCAGGCTTTACTAAGTGCCTTGGGTGGATGTAGTGGTGTAGATATTGTAATGATCTTAAAAAAACAAAAACAAACCATTGCCCTATTTGAAATGGATATAGATGGGGAGCGTGAAGCCGACAAAGAACCTGCATTATGGCAAACCGTAAATATTGTTTTTAAATTTAAAGGCAGCATGAGTAAAGAGCAGGCCGAAAAAGCTTGCGCCCTTTCCATAGATAAATATTGTTCGGTTGCAGCCACTTTAAGAGCAGCGGGGGCAGTCATCACATGGAGTGTTGAGATTTTATAATCTATTACATAAAATAACGCAGATAAGTTTTCAATTAAAATATTAGCAGCATGAAGCATAATCAATCTAAATTAATAAGAACAAGGGTTCCACAAACTCCACAGCATGAACATTCGGCTCCTTTATTCTTAACTAGTAGTTTTACTTTTGACAATGCCGAGGATATGCGTGCAGCTTTCGCCGATGAAACCGATGCGAATATATATAGTCGATTTTCAAATCCGTCTGTTCAAGAATTTGTAGACCGTTTATGCGTATTGGAAAATGCAGAAGATGGATTTGCTACTGCTAGCGGAATGAGTGCAGTGTTTGGATCCTTCATGGCATTATTAAAAAAGGGTGATCATCTATTATCTTGTAATTCCATTTTTGGAAGTACACATACTGTGATTTCAAAATACTTGCCTAAATATGGCATTGATTATAGTTATGTAGGCGCTAGCGCTACCGCTGCAGAATGGGAAGCAGCTATCACCCCTCAAACTAAAATGATTTATTTAGAAACGCCAACCAATCCGGGATTAGATGTTGTGGATATAAGTATGATAAGTACAATTGCCAAAAAGCACAACATTATATTAAATGTAGACAATTGTTTTGCTACACCCATTGGTCAAACACCAATTGATTTGGGTGCCGACTTAGTGGTTCACTCTGCTACTAAATGGATTGACGGTCAAGGACGTGTATTAGGTGGTGCAGTAGTTGGTCGAAAAAATTTGATTCACGATATTTATTTGTTCTGTCGTAGCACAGGACCTTCCTTATCTCCATTTAATGCTTGGGTATTGAGCAAGAGTTTAGAAACATTAGAAGTGCGCATGGAACGCCATTGTAGTAATGCCTTATATATTGCTGAAAAATTACAAGGACATGCAAAAATTAATTTTGTAAAATATCCTTTCTTAACATCACATCCGCATCATGCAATTGCTATCAAACAAATGAAAAATGGCGGTGGGATTGTTTGTTTTGAATTAAAAGGTGGTATTGAATCGGGTATCAAATTATTGAATAATTTAAAAATGCTTTCATTAACAGCCAACCTAGGTGACACCCGAAGTATTGCTTCCCACCCTGCAAGCACCACGCATGCTAAATTATCAGAAGCAGAAAGACAAGCAGTAAGTATTACACCGGGCTTAATCCGAATTTCAGTTGGCCTTGAACATAAAGACGATATTTTAGCAGATATTTTGCAAGCATTAGAGCTAGCTTAACATTTCAAATCCTTCAAAAAAGTAGCCCTTTTAACTTATAATTCTTTTTAAATCACGGCCCCATAGCACAATAAAGTTATGGGGCTTTTTATTTGTGTCCATTAAACGCATTGAGTAGATAAAAATGGGCTTTTTTAAGCATTATTTTTAAGATTTATTAGTATATTGAATTCGCTTAAAACTAAAACTCACACTTATGAAATTGAAAACTGGTATTTTATTATCAGCCATGATGTTCCTCCAATATTATATATGGGGAGCTTGGTATGTAACGATGGGAACTTATATGGGAGAAGTACTTAAATCATCAGGAGTTGACATTGGAGCTGCTTATAGTGCTGGTGCCATTGCAACCATCATCTCCCCTTTTTTTGTAGGTATGATTGCTGATAAGTTTTTTGCTGCACAAAAAATTATGGGCGTGTTACACTTAGTTGGCGCTGCTCTATTATTTTATGCAACTAAAGTTGACAATAGTAGTTTTTATTGGGTGATTTTAGTATACTCATTATTGTATATGCCAACTATCGCTTTAAGTAATAGTGTTGCTTTTGCTCAAATGACCGACCCAGGAAAGCAATTCCCATGGATTCGTGTATTTGGAACATTGGGTTGGATTGTTGCAGGTTTAATCATTGCTAAATTAGGTATTGAAAAAACAGAAGGCACTTTCCAAGTTGCCGCAGTGATGTCAGCAGTATTAGGTGTAATTAGCTTTATACTTCCCAATACACCTACAAAAGGTGCTGGCACTGAAACATCCGCTGCAAGTATATTAGGTAAAGACGCTTTTGTATTATTAAAAGAAAAATCTTACTTAATATTTTTTATTGCTGCCATTCTTATTTGTATTCCACTTTCATTTTATTATGGTTTTGCAAATCCTTTCTTAAATGAAGTAGGTTTAGAGAATGCTG
Organism: uncultured Bacteroidota bacterium; assembly: GCA_903929425.1. Lineage (GTDB taxonomy): Bacteria > Bacteroidota > Bacteroidia > Chitinophagales > Chitinophagaceae > Sediminibacterium. Next base: position 5,714 of record CAIYUO010000014.1, on the reverse strand, counting down.
CAGGAAAAATGACAATGGGACAAATGTCAGAAGCCATTTTTATTCTTGCAATTCCATTTATATTTAATAAAATAGGCGTGAAAAATATGCTAATCTTAGGAATGGGTGCTTGGGTTTTACGTTATGTATGTTTTGCTTATGGAAACATGGAGGTTAGCTGGATGTTATACGCAGGTATTATTTTACATGGAGTATGTTATGACTTTTTCTTTGTAACAGGTTATATGTATACTGAGAAAAAAGCTGGAGAATCTATCAAAAATGCAGCACAAGGGTTATTTACATTCGCCACTTATGGTGTAGGGATGTTTATCGGAACTTGGTATAGTGGTTTTGTAGTGGATCAACACAAAGCAAATGTTGGACATGATTGGACAACAATTTGGTTATACCCTGCTGCAATTGCTGGTGCGGTATTAATTGCTTTTATCTTCACATTTAATGAGAAGAAAGAAATTTCAGCAGCTTAAATAAATTTTTCTAAAAGTCTACCCAAGTGGGTAGACTTTTTTTATAAATTTCATTTTAATAAAAAATTCAAAAGAAAAAAATGCGTATTGCAATGTTAGGAGCAGGATTCATTGGCCGTTTTTATGCCGATGCCTTGCAAGGTTATAGAAGTAAGGATAAAGTGGTAAGTATTTATGCCCGTCGTGAAGAATCTGCTACAAAGTTTGCAGCAGATTATAACTGTGCGCACTGGACTACCGATATGGAAGCGGCTATTGCTAACCCCGAAGTGGATGTGGTTTGTATTGCACTTCCTAATAATATACATGAAGCAGCAGTAATGCTTTGTTGTAAACATAAAAAAGCGGTGATGACTACTAAGCCTTTGGGACGAAGTAGTGATGAAGCTAAAAGAATGCTTGTTGCTGTGGAAGATGCAGGTATTTTTAACGGTTATTTAGAGGACTTGGTTTACACACCTAAATTTATTAAAGCCAACCAAAGCGTTAAGGACGGCGCTGTCGGTCGTATTTTATGGGCAAAGTCCCGTGAAACTCATCCTGGCCCACACAGCGAATGGTTTTGGGATATTGAACAAGCAGGAGGCGGTTGTATTTTAGACCTTGGATGCCATTGCGTTGAAATTTCTCGAAGTTATATTGGTAAAGATATTAAGCCAGTTGAAGTAATGTGTTGGGCTGATACTCAAGTAAAACCGATTGATGCCGAAGACCATGCCATTGGTTTAGTAAAGTACGAAAATGGTGCCATTGGACAGTTTGAAGTTAGCTGGACTTTTAGAGGTGGATTGGACTTAAGAGACGAAGTGATGGGTACCGAGGGAACCATTTGGATTAATAGTTTCTTACGCACCGGCTTTGAAATGTTTACTACTGGAAAAGGAGGCGATTATATTGCTGAGAAAGCCGAGAGTGATCGTGGATGGTTATTCCCTGTTGGTGATGAATTAAATGAATTAGGCTATAACCACATGTTTATGGATATGTTTAATTCCATGGAAAAAGGGGTGGCTCCTAAGGAAACATTTTATGATGGGTATGTTGTAAACTGTATTTTAGACGCCGCATATAAATCAGCGAAATCTAAATTATGGGAACCCGTTAAATTAGATATTTGGAGAGGTAAAGAAGGATTGACAAAAGAAAGCCACTTAGTAGAATATGATGCGGAACATTATTTAGTAAAAGAAGAGATGACACATTATGGAGCCAAGAAATTAATCCTTAAAAATAAAACGACTGGTAAGATCACTGAACAAATTATCAATTAATTAAAAAGCCCTTAAAAAAAATTAAGGGCTTTTTAATTAATGTCTTATGATTTTTTTTAAATTGACTTTTTGAACTTTTCAAAATTATTTGCGGAGGTTACAATATCTTCAAATGGTTTTTTCGGAAAATCTTGTTCTAAGAAAAAGTATTCAACACCTGCAATATCTATATTTTGGAAGGTTTCTTTAAAATCATAAACACCCTGACCAAATGAAACTATTTCACCAGTAGCAGTCATATCCTTTAAATGCAATAAGGGAATACGTCCTTTGTTTTTTTTGAATAAATCAACTGGATTCTTACCTGCTTTAAACACCCATCCTAAATCAATTTCTAATTTTAATAAATCTGCAGGAATTTGAGAAGTAAAATAATCGTAGGATACAATACCATCGGTCGTATCAAATTCTGTTGCATGGTTATGATAGCCAAACAGAAGTCCTGCTTTTTTGGCTAACTCCCCTGTTTTATGCAACACCTCTGCCGACTGCTTTATGTCATCGCCAGTTGAAATATTAATACTAGAACAAACAATATATTTGATACCTGCCTCTGCAACTAAATCAACTAATTCCTGGCTATTATCTTTCAATGTCATCATAGCAGGAAAGCTCATGGGTTTGCCGTCAGGACCAGTAGGCATTTTATAATTAGGAGGCAATTTCATGGGCGAGCCTACAACATGATGTGAACGCCATTCCATGCCCATATCATGTATAATACTTTTTAATGCTGTTGGCTTTTTACCATAAAAACTACCCGGTTTATTAAATGCTGATTCAATATTTTTATAACCAGCATCAGCCAATTTTTGTAAAGTACCAACAGGGTCCGTATCCATTTCTCTTAATACAGTGAATAATTGAATACCAAGTTCAGGTAATTTTATTTTAGTTGAAAAAGGATTCGCCCAACTTGAATGACCTAATAATGTTCCTCCTACCGTCAAGGAAGTAGCTTGTTGTAAAAATTTTCTTCTTGAATTCATAATTAGCTATTTAAATGATGTAAGGTATTCATTGTGTTTGTATGACACAATATAAAAAATTTAGGGTAGTTACACAAATATTTATATCTTTAAATTGATAAATTAATTAGCTTAAATCATCTGACGCTTTCGCGTCTTCTTCCTTAATATATGGCGAAAAGTACTCCAATACCAAGTAACAAAAAGTTGATATTAGAAAAAGGTGATAAATTATACCTACCTGGTATTTCAGTAGACTGTACCATATTTGGGTTTCACGAAAATGTGCTTAAGGTACTACTGCTAAAAGTAGAACATATTAATAAATGGGCTTTGCCGGGTGGTTTTATTAAAAAAAATGAAACCATTGAAAACGCTGCTTACCGAGTATTACAGGAAAGAATAGGTGTAGATAATATTTTTTTACAACAGTTTAATGCATTTGGTGACCCTAACCGATCCGATGCCTCAATTCATCAAAATAGATACCAAGAATACGGCATAAAATTGCCTAAAGACAACTGGCTTTTACAAAGATTCATAACCATTGGGTTTTATGCTTTAATTGATTTTACGGATATCAAATTAAAGGACATTACTACCGATGAGAGTGCAGCATGGATTGATATCAATAAGCTTAACAACCTAATGATGGACCATGAATCGATTGTATTAAAAGCATTAGAAGCGCTTAGGTCTCAATTAGCCTATTTGCCAATTGGTAGAAACCTATTACCCAAAAAATTTACGATGCCTGAATTGCAAAAATTGTATGAAACAATTTTAGATCGCAAATTAGACCGACGTAATTTTCAACGAAAAATGATTGGCTTTGGTATTTTGAATAAATTAAGTGAAACCAGAAAAGGAGGTGCACACAAAGCCCCCTTTCTTTACTCCTTTAACGATAAGAAATATCAAAAAGCACTGAAAGAGGGCCTGTATGGAAGCTGGTAGTAATAAAAATTATATAAATTTATTTTTATTACTACCTAGCCTCTTATGATTTTTCGAATAAATAGCAAAGCTATTAATTCGACGGTGGTAAATTTATTTAACCCAATTTACTTTCACTGTTTTTACCTCTTTTGAATTTGGCCCTACCATCATTTGGAAGTCGCCTGCCTCCCAATCAAATTTTAAATTTCCATTATAGAATTTCAATAACTCAGGGGTAACTTCAAAACTTACATTTTTACTTTCACCTGGGGCCAATTCAATTTTTTGGAACCCTTTTAATTCTTGAACGGGTCTTGTAATCGATCCAACTTCGTCACGAATATAAAATTGAACTATTTCCTTACCACTTACTACTCCAACATTTTTCACATTCACATTCACCGTTAATTTTTGATTTCCTTTTAAAGTGTTGGACGAAACTTTAATATCACCGTATTCAAACTTCGTATAACTTAATCCATACCCAAATGGATATAATGGTTCATTCACTACATCAATATAGTTTGATTGAAATTTTGCGAACCACTTTCCAGTTAATGGACGACCTGTATTTTTATGATTATAGTATACAGGTATTTGACCAACATTTTGTGGGAAGCTCATACTTAATTTACCTGATGGGTTAACTTTACCTAACAAGGCGTCTGCAATGGCATCGCCAGCTTCAGATCCTGCAAACCAAACATCTAAAATAGCTGGAACATTTTCTTTTTCCCAGTTTAAGGTCAATGGACGACCATTAAATAAAACTAAAGCAACTGGCTTGCCTGTTGCTACTAATGCTTTTAATAAACGCTTTTGCGCTTCTGGAATATCAATATTTGACTTTGAAGCACTCTCTCCACTACTCTCAGCACCTTCCCCGATAGCAGCAACAATTACATCGGCATTCGCACTAACTGCTAATGCTTCTTTAATCATTTCATCGGCACTTCGGTTATCACGTGCAATGTCTTTACCAAACATAGTTTGACGGCTTTGCATTTCAGCATCATCTTCCAAATTTGAGCCTTTTGCATATAACACTTTACCATTTGAACCTACCGCATCAGTCAATCCTTTCAATAAACTTATCGATTTTGCATTATCTGCTCCTACACTCCAAGTACCCGTCATATTTTCTTTGGCATCTGCCAAAGGTCCAACCAATGCAATGGTTTTACCAGCTGCAATTGGTAATACATTGTTGTTTTTTAATAATACAAAACTTTGTGATGCAATTTTTCTTGCTTCTGCTCTATTTGCTGCCGTGAAAACTTCTGAAGCAGATCGTTGCTCATTACAATATCTGTATGGATCATCAAATAAACCTAAATCATACTTCGCTAATAAAATTCTTTCACATGCTTTATTAATTTGCGCTAAAGTCACTTTACCTTCCTCCATTGACTTTTTCAATGTAGTTAAAAAGCCTTCTCCCACCATATCCATATCAACACCCGCATTTAAGGACAATGCATTCACCGTTTGAAAATCACCCACTCCGTGATTCACCATTTCAGGAATTCCTGTATAATCGGAAACTACAAATCCATTAAACTTCCATTGCTTTCTTAATACATCATCCACTAACCATTTGTTACCTGAAGCTGGTACACCGTCAATTTCATTGAACGATACCATCACCGAGGTAACTCCAGCTTCAACCGCTGCTTTATAAGGAGGGAAATACTCATTATACATGCGCACTCTACTCATATCGGTTGTATTATAATCCCTACCCCCTTCGGCAGCACCATATAATGCATAATGTTTAACGCATGATAAAATAGTATTTGGAGCACTTAAATCATCGCCTTGATATCCATGCACCATTGCTTTTGCAATGGCAGAACTCAAAAAAGCATCTTCACCGTTTCCCTCTGATACCCTTCCCCATCTTGGGTCACGAGTTAAATCAACCATGGGTGAAAAAGTCCATTGTATACCGTCGGCACTTGCTTCACTTGCTGCAATTTGAGCTGAACGTTCCACTAAGGACATATCCCAGGATGCTGACAAGCCTAATGGAATTGGAAAGGTAGTTTTATAGCCATGTATCACAT
>CAIYUO010000013.1 GCA_903929425.1 uncultured Bacteroidota bacterium | reverse complement strand
TTGTTCTTAATTGTTGTAGTACAAAATTAGCTCCAAACTTTAATATCTGCCATCTTGACTTTTCCACTTAAATATCCCTCGTTGGGGACAATTAGTTGGCTAGCTTCACTTGAATGTTTAGTTCTGGGTTCAAGTCCAAGAATTGTACAAAGTCGTCATTGACCAAAAAGCCTTTATCAATGGTTAATAAACTTGCAACTAGTTGCTCTCTTGGTTCTACAAAAGTGATTTTGAGCGAAGTTCTTCCAGGGTTTGCTTTGATGTTCTTTTCAAAAAATTCAATCATATCGGCCCTTAGATTCGCTGGATGCAAGCTCAATTCCACAGTCCTGGTTTGCATTTGCTTCACCGTTTCTAAAAGGCACATAGTTTGTAACTTAAATTCAAAATTATTGGGTTGATTGAATCTATTTCTAAAAGAACCATTGATACAAACCTTTTGTCCGACTTCCAAATAGTTCTGAAATTTCACATAATCCTCGCTCCATAAGATAAAATCTGTCTTTCCAGTAAAATCTTCAATTGCAAATGAGCCAAAGTTTTTTCCTGTTTTGGTGATTCTATGTTGCACTTCTGTCACTAAACCTGCGAGCTTAAAATTTTTTCCTAAGTTATTGGGAAAACTAATGAGGTTGTCTTTTACCTCGTTGAATTCGTTGATCGGGGTGAATGCATAATGCTTTATTTCAAAATTAAAATGATCCAAGGGATGCCCACTCATAAACATACCTGTAATGTCTTTCTCGTGGTCTAGTTTTTCGGTTAATGTCCATTCTTCACAAAGTGCTAATTTAGGGATAGGCACTTGCATAGCAGAAGGCAAATCACCAAATAAAGTATTGGTGCTACCTGTTGTCATGGATTGAATCGCTTGTGCATAGGCAATTAATTTTTCCATGCCATTGGTGCGATCTCCATCACCTGTATTAAAATATTGTGCACGATGGTATTCAGGGAAACAATCAAAAGTGCCAGAGTAAGCTAAACTTTCCAATGATTTTTTATTCACTGCTCTTGACAAAACACGTTTGATAAAATCAATCATGGTTTCAAAATGACCCCCTTTATTTCGTTCTATAATAATGGCTTCAATGGCAGCTTCACCAACGCCTTTTAATCCCCCTAATCCAAAACGAATTTCTCCATTTTTGTTGACAGAGAAACCTTGTAAGGATTCATTGATGTCTGGACCTAGCACTTTTATGCCCATGCGTTTACACTCTTCCATAAAGAAGGTTATTTTATCGATACTACCTGCATGGTTTAAAACGGCAGACATATATTCTCCAGGATAATGTGCTTTTAAGTAAGCTGTTTGATAAGCTACATAAGCGTAACAAGTGGAGTGCGATTTATTAAAGGCGTATTGTGCAAAAGCTTCCCAGTCTGTCCAAATTTTATCCAATACTTTTTCTGCATGTCCATTCTTCATAGCACCTTCCACAAACTGTGCTTTCATTTTATCCAACACAGATTTTTGTTTTTTACCCATGGCTTTACGCAATACATCTGCGTCGCCTTTGGTAAATCCAGCAATTTTTTGACTGAGTAACATCACCTGCTCTTGGTAAACTGTAATACCATAAGTGTCCGCCAATATTTCCTCCATAATAGGTAAGTCATATTGAATGGCTTCACGACCATGTTTACGTTCAACGAAATTGGGGATATACGCCATTGGGCCTGGACGATACAAAGCATTCATCGCAATTAAATCTGCAAATTTATCAGGTTTTAATTCGCGTAAATATTTTTGCATGCCCACACTCTCAAATTGGAAAGTTGCATTGGTTTCACCCCTTTGGTATAAATGAAAAGTTTTTTCATCGTCTAAAGGAATTGTATCTAAGTCGATGGTGATACCATGATTTTGTTTGATTAATTGTAAAGCAGTTTTTAAAATAGAAAGGGTCTTTAAACCCAAGAAGTCCATTTTAATTACACCAGCTTCTTCAATGACAGATCCTTCGATTTGCGTCACCCATAATGTAGAATCTTTGGCAGTAGCCACCGGCATGATCTCTGTTAAATCACTTGGTGCAATGATGATACCTGCTGCGTGAATACCTGTGTTACGAATAGAACCTTCTAAACGTTCTGCTTCATGCAATACGGCGGCTCTTAAATCATTGCCTGCATAAATTTCTCTCAACTTTTTAATATTGTCAATATCGTCCGACTGATAACCCTCTTTTTCGGCTAAAGATTTTTCCCCTTCTTTAACAGTGATAGGCGCATGCAAACAACGATTGAGTTCGGTGCCTGGTTTATCTGGAACTAGTTTTGCTAATAAGTTGGATTCGGATAAAGGCAAATCCATCACACGCGCCACATCCTTGATACTACTTTTAGCCGCCATCGTACCATAAGTAATAATTTGTGCAACCTGTTCCTTACCGTATTTTTCGACCACATAATCAATCACTTTCTGACGGCCTTCATCATCAAAGTCCGTATCAATATCGGGCATGCTCTTACGATCCGGATTTAAGAAACGCTCAAATAGTAATTGGTATTTAATGGGGTCAATATTGGTGATGCCAATACAATAAGCCACCACAGAACCTGCTGCAGATCCACGGCCAGGGCCCACAAACACATCCATTTCACGACCAGCTTTAATAAAATCACTTACTATTAAGAAGTAACCAGCAAAACCCATGGTTTGAATGGTGAACAATTCGAAATCAATTCTTTCCTGAATTTCTGCCGTGATGGCATCGTATCTTTTATGTGCTCCCTCCCAAGTAATATGTTTTAAAAATTCCCACTGATTCATATTCGCTTCCTTATGAATCTGAAAACTTTTTGGAATCGGGAAAGCGGGTAGGAGGATGTCTTTCTTTAAATTCAATACTTCCACTTTATCTACAATCGCATTGGTATTGTCAATCGATTCAGGGATATCACTAAACAACTCAATCATTTCCGATTGGGTCTTAAAATAAAATTCATTATTTGGAAACTTGAATCTTCTGTTTTTGATTTGAAGTTCGTCGTTTACAAAATCATCGAAACCTGGCGTGGATTGTTTTTCACCTGTGTTAATACATAATAAGATATCATGCGCATTGGCATCATCTTCGTTGATATAATGACTATCGTTGGTGGCAATTACACTTACTTTATGTTTTTTTGAAAACTTGAGTAAGGTATTGTTGATGATTTCTTGTTCTGGTATTTGATGTCTTTGGATTTCGATATAATAATCATCCCCAAATAAATCCAACCACCATTTGAATTCTTTTTCAGCGGCATCTTCACCATCTCTTAAAATGGCTTGAGGCACATTCGCACCAATACAACAAGTGGTGGCAATGATCCCTTCGTGGTATTTTTCAATCAGTTCTTTATCGATTCTTGGGTACTTACTATACATCCCCTCAATGTATCCTAATGAAGTTAGCTTGATCAAGTTTTGATACCCCACCGCATTTTTGGCCAATAAGACTTGGTGAAAACGATCGTCCTTATGTTCCTTGGTAAATTGTTTGATATGTCGGTCTTTCACCACATAAAACTCACATCCAACAATTGGTTTTACAGTAGGTGCTAAAATATCTTTGCCATTGTCATCCTTGCCAATCACTTTCGTATTTTTCCAAGCTTGACTCACAAAATTAAATGCACCAAACATATTCCCGTGATCCGTGATGGCCAATGCAGGCATTTCGTCCTTGATGGCTTTTTTATACAAACCATCAATAGAGGCAGCACCATCTAGTAGGGAATATTGGGTATGAACGTGTAAATGGGAAAACTTGGGCATTTTGGATATCGGGATAAGGCACAAATATCGTAAAAAAGCAGGGCTTGGACGGGCTTAATTTTCCACAAAAAAGGGTTAAAATCATCTAATTTGAGGCAATTTTAAGGTTCTTGGCTTATCTTGCCGCAGATGCAAAAAAGGACGATAACGATATTAGGGTTGGTATTTGTGATGGCAGGTTTGTCAAGCTGTACCACCATGTCTAAGTTCAGTCAGTCCGTAAAGGCAAAAACGGCTCAAATAAAAGCGAAGCCAAAAAGAAATTTACCTGCAATGGCAGCTGTTCCTGAATCAAACAATGACGCTAACGAGACCATTGAATTTTTAGACAATATTTCGGTGAAGCCAGGCAGGGTGTATTTGAAAAAAGCATCCGATGCCTTAGAAGCAGAACCTGTATTGGTTCGTTCAGAAGCTTCAAATAAAATGCCAGATAACTTAACCGATGTAGAAAGAGCCAATTGGTTGCAATTAAAGTATTCCATTCAAATGGACATTGCGGTCGAGGAAATTCAGAATATTCCTTTATTACAAAAAATAGATGAATGGTGGGGCACACCTTATGCACTTGGTGGATCTAGTAAAAGAGGGGTGGATTGTTCTTATTTTACATTGGATGTGATGAATGCTATTTACAATACCAATTTAAAAAGGACAGCTGCAGAACAATATACACAAAGTGAAAAAATTGATTGGTCTGATTTAAAGGAAGGGGATTTGATTTTCTTTAAAACAGATGGTAGTCGTTCTATTTCGCATGTAGGTATCTATATGACCAACAATAAATTTGCACATGCATCCACCAGTCAAGGTGTTACAATAAGTGACTTGTCTGAACCTTATTGGCAAAAGCGTTTATATAGTTTAGGTAGGGTATTAAAGAACTAATAGGTCTCTATTAATTAATTCCCATTATTTCCACCCATTTTTTTCAATTATTTTACCTCCGCTAATTTAATATAGTATTGACTTTCAATTGTCTTTACAAAATCCTGCAAATTAAAATTTGGATCTTGAATTAAACGTTGCTGAGGCTGATAGTCCATTGGCATGAAGCTATAATTTTTACCTAAATAAGTAAAGTGCAATGGTAAATTAAAACCAGTTACACAGTTTTTATATTCGTAGGTCAATATTTTTTCTTTCTCGTTATAGCTATAATTCAAAATAGGGATTTGTATTGTTCTTAAGTATTGGGCAAAAACTTTTTGAAAGCCAAATCCTGCACGCACAGAAATATAATTTTCAATTTGTTCAGTAGTTACCGTTTGATGGTAAAATTGTTTATTCAATCCAATTAATATATTTCTAAATAAACTATCATTGTTAATTGCGTGACGAATAGAATGTAATAAATTGGCGCCTTTAGGATACATATCTCCACTGCCTTCTTGGTTGACTCCGTATTGTCCAATGACTGGAATATCGTTTTTGATATTTTTACGTAAGCCAACATTATATTCATCTCCTGCTTTTTTCCCATGAAAATATTCGGTGAATAAAGTTTCAGAATAACTTGTAAAACCTTCATGCACCCACATATCTGCAATATCTTTTGTACTGATATTATTGGCAAACCATTCATGTCCACTTTCATGTACAATAATATAATCCCATTTTAGTCCCCAGCCCGATCCAGATAAATCTCGTCCCAAATAACCATTCATATATTTATTTCCATAGGCGATTGCAGACTGATGTTCCATGCCTAAGTGCGGACTTTGCACCATTTGAAATCCATCCTCATAAAAAGGATATGGACCAAACCAGTACTCAAATGCTTCCAACATTTTAGGCACTTGTTTAAACTGCTCAACTGCTTTAGAAGAGTCTGAACGGAGTACCCAATAACTAAGGTCTAGTTTGCCTTTTAATCCTTTATAAGTTTCCTTCCATCCAACATAATCTCCAATGTAAGGAATGATATTGTAATTGTTGATAGGGTTGGTTACCTGCCAACTGAATCGATTGTTGTTATTTATATTGACCATATTCGTCTCCGCAACTTTTCTACCATTGCCAATAGCAATTAAGTTTTGGGACTTAGGGATTTGAATGGTTAATTGTGCACCTTCCTCTGGTTCATCGGACTGATGGTCTTTGCAAGGATACCAGACAGAGGCGCCTAGTCCCTGACATGCCACTGACATCCATGGTTGTCCATTGACATCTTTCTTCCAGATCCATCCACCATCCCAAGGTGGTCGAATGGCTTCTTTTGGAACACCATGATAAAAAATAGTTAATCCAAATTGTTGTCCTTTTGGAATTTGTTTTTCAATTTGTGCAAGGGCAATATTATTTGATCTTGTAAATTCTAAACGAATAGGTTTTGAACTTTCTTTTGTATTGGACCACAATAAAATGCTATCTATCACCAAGGGCGCTTGTAAATCAATCTGAATTTGCTTGGAAGGCTTTACAGCTATGGCTTTCCAGCTCACTACACCAACAATAGATTTTGCCTCATAATTTGGGGCCACATCTATCACATACCTTTTGATATCAAACCAGTCTCTATTTTCATTTAAGCTACCTCTTAATACATCGGATTCATTGACTAAGGGTTGTGCAGTAGCGGAAAGTGTAAAAAATAGGAATGAATATAAAATGGTTAATTGCTTCATATGATAGTTAAGTATTAAGTTTTAAAAGTACACAAAACCTTATTATTCATCTTCTTTCTTCAATTTATCCTTGAATACTTTTTCAAATTTATCCAATTTTGGCCCAATCACATACCTGCAATAGCCTTGATTGGTATTGTTATTATAGTAGTTCTGGTGGTAAGACTCTGCAGAATAGAATTTAGTGAACGCAGTTACTTCTGTAATGATTGGTTTCTCCCATGCTTTGCTTGCATCTAATTCTTTGATGTATTTAAGCGCCAATTCCTTTTGTTGGTCATTGTGATAATAAACCACAGACCTGTATTGAGGACCTACATCATTGCCTTGTTGATTGGGTGTAGTTGGGTCATGCGTTTTCCAAAAAACAGATAAGATATCGTCTAAACTAATTTTAGTGGTATCAAAAACAATCTGGCAAACCTCGGCATGTCCTGTGTTCTTTAAACAAACTTCCTCATAGGTTGGATTTTCAACATGGCCACCACTATAACCACTAGTAACTTTGACCACGCCTTCTAAGCGCTGATAAACGGCTTCGGTGCACCAAAAACAGCCAGATCCTAATGTGATAGTTTGTGTATTTTCCATATTGACTTTTTGAATTTTTGCTTGTTTTTTAGGGGTTTGAGCACAGGCATATAGCGAGATAACGCTTAATAATGTGGCTGTGAAGTATTTGATTGTTTTCATATGAATAGTATAGTTGAAATTACAACAAATCATAGACCAATTTGTTCTAATGCTGTTAATGTTTATTTAACTAAATTTGCAGCTATTGTACCTATGAGAGTATATCCTGATAACGCCCTTACCCAATTAGAATTTGATAAGATCAAGACCATCTTACTCAATTACTGTCAATCCACTATTGGAAAGGAGCAGGTGGAAGCCATGCGGATACATACGCAATTAAATTATATTCAAATTACATTAAGGCAAACACAGGAATATCAATTTATAAAACAGGCCAATCAGTATTTTCCAAGTGATTTTATATTAGACTTAAGAAAAGATGTGAAGCTTTTGGGCATACCAGGGGCGCAATTAACAGGAGAGCAATGGTTGTTATTGCGCAAATTAGTGGACCATATGGGTCAATTATTCAAATGGTTTGACGCAGAACGACAAGCGGCCTATAGTCATTTGTACTTGGTGATTGCAGAAAGTTATTTTGAAAAAACGATTATTGAATCCATAGACGAAGTGATTGATGACAGAGGTTTAGTCAAAGACAATGCCTCCGAAGACTTAGCGAAGATTCGCGCTCAGTTGTATAAAAAAAGACAGGAACTAAGACGCATATTTGAAAAAGTATTGGGTCGTTTGGCTAAGTCTGGTTATACGGCAGACATTGATGAAAGTTTTAGCAATGGTCGACGTGTGGTAGCGGTGTTCTCGGAATACAAGCGACAAGTAAAAGGATTTTTACATGGTGAAAGTGATAGTCGAAAAACGGCATTCATAGAACCCGAGGAAACCATTGAACTCAATAATGAACTATTTAGTTTGGAGCAGGATGAAACAAAGGAAGTGCAAAGGGTCTTAAGACAATTAACAGCACAATTAGCGCCATACTCAAGCTTATTAATGGGTTATTTGCAAATGGTAGGGCTCTATGATTTTATCAAAGCCAAGGCCTTATTAGCGATAGACATGAATGCGCACATGCCTGTGGTTGAAAACAAAGCCACTTCGCATTTAATTCAAGCCTACCATCCATTATTGTATATGTACAATAAAGCTTCAGGTAAAAAAACAATACCGGTTAATTTGGAATTAGATGATGAAGCAAGGATATTAATCATCAGTGGACCCAATGCGGGTGGAAAGACAGTTTCCATGAAGACTTTGGGACTCAACCAAGTGATGTTGCAGTCGGGTTTATTGGTGCCTGTGCATCCCGATTCTCAAATGGGTATTTACAAACAATTATTTATTCAATTAGGAGATACACAAAATTTAGCTTTTGAATTAAGTACCTATAGCAGTCATTTGACCCACATGAAGTATTTTATTGAAAATGCCAATGGGAAGACCTTATTTTTTATTGATGAACTTGGTAGCGGATCCGATCCACATTTAGGTGGTGCATTTGCCGAAGTGATATTGGAAGAATTATCACAGAAACATGCGCAAGGGATTGTGACCACACATTATCTGAATTTGAAAGTGATGGCCAATCATAACAAAGGCATTGTGAATGGCGCCATGCAGTTTGATGAAGTTAAATTAGAACCATTGTATCAATTGGTAATTGGCAAACCAGGAAGCTCTTATACTTTTGCTATTGCAGAAAGAATAGGATTGCCACAGCATTTAATTAACCGTGCAAGAAAATTGGTGGACACGCATCATTTTGAGTTGGATAAATTATTGAATCGAACCGAGCAGGATTTGCAATTGGTTCAGAAGGAAAGAAAGGAATTACACAAACTAATTAAGGAGAATGATATTCTTAAGTTAGAATTGAATAAGACATTAGATAAAGAAAAGCATCTACAACAAATAGCACTTTTAAGAGAACAAAATAGGGTAGCAGAGGAGAAGTTTACTTATTTAAAAGAGATGGAACGCAATTTGAAACAAATTGCATTGGATTATAAGAAGTCGGATAAGAAAGAAGAAGTGATGAAGACTTTGTATAATTTGTTATTTAAAAAGAATGACGCCATTGTCATTAATAAGTTGGCTAAAAAAGTAGATAAGCAGTATAAGGAATCCGCTGCACCAATAGTAGTAGGCTCCACTGTGAAGTTGAAAAAGAATTATCAAGTAGGTGAAGTCATTGGATTTAAAGGGAAACGAGCGATTGTGAAAGTAGGTCAGTTGCCTATGAATATAGATATAGAAGATTTATTAGTGGTAGAAAAGATCGAGGAGGTAGAAGTTCCTAAAATAGGAATGGGTAGGCATAAAAGTGTAGGAAATAAAATTGCTGAAAATAAAATTCCAGAAAGAAGAAATAATAATCAAAAGAAGTAATTATATGATACTTGACGAACTAACTCAATTGAATAAATATGTTTCAGTGCATCCGAGATTCGATGCAGCATTTGACTATATCTTAAATACTAAGTTCGATAATATGCCTGTTGGCAAAAAAGAAATTGACGGAAAAAATATCATTGCCATTATTGCTGACGAGGATGGTGTGCCAATGATGGAATCCTGCGCTAATTTTGAATGTCATAATACTTATATTGATATTCAGGTTTGTTTTAACGGCGTGGAAACGGTGGGTTGGAAATCACGCAGTTCTTGTGTTGAACCAAGAGGCACTTACAGTAAAGAAAAAGATGTGTTATTTTTTGAAGATGCCCCAGATCATTTTTTCAAATTACATCCTGGTCAGTTTGGTATATATTTCCCAGACGATGTGCATGCGCCCATGATAGGAGAAGGTAGGATCCGAAAACTAATTATGAAAGTGAAGGTGGACTAAGGAAGAAAGAAAGGATGAAAAGGAAGATTATTGAATAACAAATTCTTTTGATTCAGTTTCATCTAATTTAAAAGTGTAATTCCCTTTTTTTAAATCTCCAACAAACAAACAGGTTCGCTGTGTAAAACCTGTGATTTTACCTTGTTGCATTATATTGCCTTTAGTGCAAATAATTTGATAAATTTTTTGATCTGTCCCATGACCAGAAAACTGAATTTCTAGAATACCA
This sequence comes from uncultured Bacteroidota bacterium, assembly GCA_903929425.1. GTDB lineage: Bacteria > Bacteroidota > Bacteroidia > Chitinophagales > Chitinophagaceae > Sediminibacterium. Next base: position 6,946 of record CAIYUO010000013.1, on the reverse strand, counting down.
TCTTTAACGATTTCTGTTATTTTAAACATACTTCACGTTGACATTGGGTTTGAAGGGAGATACCTTGTATTAAAATTAAGTAGATTTTACTGATATGTATAATAGATTTATCTGCTAAGACTAGCTTTAAAATAGAATAAAATCTATTCAATCATCTTGTTATGGATTCAGGTTTAATTTTGTAGAATAAATCTGACTATGCATCAAAGGATCATTTTATATATTTTGGCATTGCTGCCTTTGCTTTCAAAGGGGCAATTTGTACTAAAAGTAAAAGCTACAAATGCCTCAGATTCAATTGGTTATTTTAGGACAAGTTTATTTGATGAAAGGAATTTCATTCCAAAAGATACTTTAGACCTAACTAAGTCAATTCAGACAATTAGAAATACAAAGTCCATTGTTGGAGGTATTTACTTTATCTATTTTCCTAAGTCTAAACAGAAGATTCAATTTATTTTAGAAGACAAAGACACAGTATTATTAGAAATCAAAGGGTCAGATTACTTGAATACGGCTACCATCAATACCACTAAGAATAAAGTTTTCTTGGATTATCAGCGTTTAGAACGCAGTTTGTCAACTTATGACAGTAGTTATGCAACAGCATTAAAGTTGGGCAAGAAATTTAATCAAATACAAAAAGCGGCTTATTTTAAAATCAAGACAGATTCATTAATGTATTTTAGAAATGCAAATCTAAAACGATTCAAATCCACGGATGCAATACATATTTATTTTAGCACGCTTAATAAATTAGATGAACAAGTGCCTAATAAAAGAGATTATGTTGCTAGGGCATCCTTCTTAAAAAAGTTTGATCTAAATGAACCTAAACTCTTTTTTACACCAACTATGAGGCAGGTTTTGGTTGAATATCTTTCCTTTTATCCTTTGCAAGGTGATTCACTTACAAAAGGCTTAGATGAAGTGTTTAAGAGTATACTCTGCACGAATAAAGCTTATTCCTTTGTGTTTGATTATTTCACAAAGGTTTTCAAAAACAGAGAAATTCAAAATAATACTGGTGCTTATGCTTATTTAATCAACAAGTATATAAAAAATAATACTTGCGCATTTTTAGATAAAAATAATAAACAAGCTTTTATCAATGAATTGGCTCAATTAGAAACACAACAGATTAATAAACCTGTAATGAACCTAATTTTAGAGGATACTTTAGGAGTAAAAAAAGACCTACTTGCTTTTACTAAGAACTATAATTATACCGTACTAATTTTCTTTGATCCGAATTGCGAGCATTGTAAAACAGAAGTTCCTAAAATGGATAGTACGATTCAAGTTCTTGAAAAAGAATTGATGGTGACGATTGGGAAATTTGCTGTTTGCAATGAACCTAATATGCCTTTAAATGGGTGGAAGGCCTTTATTCAAAACCATGCATTGAATATAAATTATGAGCATGTGATCATTAACAATGATATAGAATTAAGAAAAGCATTTGATGCATTTAGTAATCCGCTCTTCTTCTTGATAGATAAAGAAGGTGTTTTATTGGCTAAAAAGATCAGTCCCAATACGTTAAAAAAAGAATTACTACAATCCTTTAAAAATTTTAAACAATAATTGTTGAATAGAATTAAATCTATAATAATCAATTTTTATCCAATTACACTTTTCTAAACCTACATTTACAACTCAAATAATACCTATGGAGACTAAAATATTGATTGCGGATGATCATAGTATTGTCAAGATGGGTCTAACGGCCATTTTAAATAAAATGCGTATTCAAAATATTGATACTGCAAATACGATCGAAGAGTTAAAAGCACAAATTAGTGCAACGAACTACACGCATTTAATTTTAGATATCATCATGCCTGATGGCAACTCTTTAGAATTAATTGAGTCAATCAACTTAAAATATCCTGCTATATCCATATTAGTCCACTCCATGCAACCAGTTGAGGTTTATGGTAAGATTGCCAATAAATACAATATTCATTCCTATTTACACAAAGGGGCTTCTGAGTCAGAAATATTTTACCAATTAGAGCTGTTTGTTAAAAACAAACCTTTGAATATTAAGAAAAAGGTGGATGACTCTGTTAACCCTTTCTCGACCTTAGCAGTTAGGGAGCTAGAAATACTCCATTATTTATTGAATGGCCATAGAACAAAGGAAATTGCCATATCCTTGGGCTTAAAAATGAACACTGTTTCTACGATTAAATCGAATATATTTGAAAAAGTAAAAGCAGAATCATTTACCCACTTGTTACAATTGGCGCATGTGCATCAAATTAGTTATTAATAGATACAGTTTAGCATTACTATGTTTTTGGGTCATATTATGCCCGTTAAAAACCACTGCACAACAAAATTACATATTCGAGCGACTTAATTCCGAGAACGGACTACCTACCAATGCCATTAAAGGATTACAATTTGATGCAAAAAATAGATTCTTATGGATTGCTACAGAATCTGGCATCGTAAGATACAATGGTCATAGCTTTCAAGATTTTGGCAATATTGCATTCAATGAAAAATTAAATGACAGAATTGTCTTTTTTGAAAAAGCCAATAATGGTACATTATTTGGCAAACTCATTGATGAGTCTGTTTTTAAAATTCAAGAAAATCGAGCTGTAATTGATACATCTGTTAGTAAAATATCCTGGCAATATGAATATTTAAAATATAAATACGATCTTAAAAATACAGGATTTAAAGGAGGAAAAAACTTATTAAACTATTATGACTTTAAAATTAATAATTATATCTATTTCATAACCGATGATAGATTACAAGTTATAAGAAATAATACAATTGACACTTTAGTCAATTTAAATCTAAAAACTCAAGGATTTGTATTTGAAAAAAAGCTTTTCTTGCTAGAAAATGACGGTGTAATTAAACTAGTTAAATCACTTTCAAATGGTGATGTTGAATTATCTAATATCTCAAATTTACCTTTTTCATTAAAATTTGATAAAAATACTACTGTTGTTAAAATTTTTCAAAATAATCCAAATGAGGCAGTATATGCATTAATAGGGACAAATTTATATACCTTAATTTTTGATAAGACCAAAGTTGTTTTAAGTTTAATAACTGATCAGTTACCTAAATTTGAATTTATAAGACAAATTCAAGTAGATGAACTTACAAATACAATTTATTTAGGAACAGATAACAGGGGTGTGATTGTTGCAAGACCGCGTTATTTTAGAAGAGTTTTACCAAATAATTTAACCGAAGGGATCAGTACATCGGCTTATGCACAGTTTCAATTGTCAAATGGGAATGTACAGATAAATACAGGTCAAGTATATGGAAATAGTCAAATATTCTCTCAATTGGTCTTCGAAAATCCATCCGAAACAAATGTGTTAAAAACACAAGATGATCGATTGTTTTATACAAACACAAATGGAATAGTTGAGTATGATTTATTAAACAATAAAATTATTTCATCAACAAAAGGGCCATTTGCAAATCGGAATGGTTTTGTTGAAGTCAATCATGTTATTTTTGGCATCAATGAATTTGGGGTAATAAAGAAAGAACCAAATACCTCATGGAAGCTAATATTAAAATTTAAAACAGCTCCTTTCAATTTCATTGTATATCAACTTGCATATATTGGGAATAATCAAATTTTAGCTGCCACTACTGATGGACTCTATAAATTCAATATTTCTAACAATGAATTTAAAAGAATATATAAAGATAAAACCAATTCAAATTTTAGAAGTATATACAATCTTGGAGGTTATTATTTATTAGGGACTTATGGTGGTGGAATTTATATGTATAAATCTGATACTATAAAACAATTGCCTTTAGATCAGAATCAGTATTTAAAATATGCACATTGTTTTATAAAAGACAATCAAAATCGAATTTGGGCAAGTACAAATAAGGGTTTATTTATGGCACCCAAACAATCATTAATTGATTTTTGGGATATTGGACCTGGAAAAATTATTTATAAATATTTTGGTAAATTAGAGGGGATAGATATTTTAGAAATGAATGGAGGATGTGCTCCTTGTGCAATACAATTAAAAAATGGTGATTTTTCATTTCCAGGTATCGATGGATTAATTCAATTTAATCCGAATACAATTCAAGATTTACCAGTCTTGCCAAAAGTTTATCTAGACCAAGTTGTAATTAATGAAAAACCAATTCAAATTAATGAGTTAGCCAATTTAAATCCTAAAAGTCAAAAAATCATTTTTCAATTAGGTATATCTGGTATGTTAACTAAAGAAAATATTAGGTTTGAATATAAATTAGATAATCAGCCAATATGGAATCCTGTTGAAATTAAATCTGCATTTATTACTCTGGATAATCCTGGTTATGGAGCTCATACCTTAAATATTAGGATAAGAAGTACTTATAGTTCAAAATGGGAAAATACAGAATATCAATTTTATATCAATTATCCATGGTATTTAAATCCTTGGATGTATCTTTTTTATTTTTTAATACTTATTGTTGGTGTTTATTTATTTATCCTTTTTAAAACACTTATATATAAAAGAAGGCAAAAGCTTTTAGAAACTGAAGTTTCAATAAAGACAAATTCTTTGAATAAGATCAACCTTTTTTTAGAAAAAAGAAACCAAGCAAAGGATCATGTCATTGCGATTATGAATCATGATATTTTAACCCCATTAAAATATTTACACATCACCGCTAAAAATACAGCGGATCAAATTAGTGAACAAAAGGTCAAGCAGTCAATTATTCAAATTGCAAAAACATCCAAAGAATTAGAATACCTTACTTCTAATATGCTTAACTGGGTTAAGTTTGACAATATTGAATCATTGCCGAATCCTCAGCAAATTGATTTGTATCAATTAGTACAAGACCTTATTGAATTTGTTGAACCATTTAAAGATTTCCCTAAAGTAGAAATATTAAATGAATTGCAAACTGATACTGTGATTCAAGGATGGCCAGATTCATTAAGGGTTTTATTGTATAATATTTTGATCAATGCAGTAAAGTCTACTAGACAAGGTTTTATTAAGGTTCAATTTAAGCAGTACGATGACCATATTACATTACAAGTAATTGATTCCGGAGAAGGTATGAGTGCCTCCATGGTGCAATATTTACTTACTGGAACAAGTAAGGATGCGGTGGAATTGCTTCCTAAATACAAGAAAGGCAATGGTATTGGTTATCAAATTATCAGACATTTAATTAAGCTAATGCAAGCTGACATGTCCATTGAAAGTAAAGAAGGTACAGGTACTTCAATTACAATCAATTTCTATGACACTAAAATTAAGTAGATTTAATTCTATTTATTTTATTTATATACTAACATTTAATTAAATCTGTTGATAATTTAAAGCTATTTCAGACATAAAATAGATTTAATTCTAAATGTCACACGGACAATATATGGCATTTTTGTACGTTACAAAAAATCCATCATTTGAAGCCAATTCATAGATATTCAAGTGTTTATAGTTTAGTTATATTCTTTTTAATTCTATTATTGAATATAACAAATCAACTAAATGCTCAAGTAGTCTCTATAACCGGAGCTGGTAGTAATACAACTTGTAACGGATGGGGTGTTGTAAATAATGCACAACTCACGCCTTGCGCCGCAATTATGCCAAGTAATTTTTACAATCTGGCAATTGCAGAAAACGCTTCTTCTTCTATTAATTTTAATATGAACACTTCTATGGGAAGTGGCTATATTCTATTGGATTTCGATTTATGGATGGGGAAGCTGAGTAATAATGCAGGAAGTGGTTCTGATTATGTGAGTATTTTTTTTAATGGAAATACAGCTGCGAATGAATATTTTAGAATTAGTCAAATATCTAATGCTAATTATACCATCGTTGCTTATAATGGTGGATCGATAATAAGTTCCCCAATACCTACTGGAACAACTTCTATGTCAAAAGCTGGGAGAGTCCTTCTGAGAATCCCATTCACTGGAAGACCAACAACTGCAGGTAGTACGACTGCATTAACATTTTTTCATAGTGCTGGAAGTAATGATTATGGGTTGAGTTTTTATAAACTAGGAACTAATGTTGATTATATTGGTTTTAGCACACAACCTGCCAATAAGATTGTATGTACTAATACGAATACTAATTTCAATGTTGTACCTACTTCAACCATCAATGGAAATCCTACTCCAACTTATACTTATCAGTGGTATAAAAATGGTACTTTAATTAACGACGGTGGAGTTTTCTCAGGTGCTACAACCTCCACTTTGAATTTGACTGGAGTTACAAGTGCAGATGCCACATCTTATACATGTGTTGTTAGCACAAGTACTGCTTCTGGTACTATATCTTATACTTCTAATCCTGCAACATTAATTGCTAATGCTGCACCAACAATTACAGGTACTTTAAGTGCATGTGTAGGAAGTACATCGCAATTAACAGGATCTGCAACTGCAAATACGCTTAATCCTTGGGTTAGTTCTAATTCTTCTATTGCATCCGTTAGTAATGCTGGACTAGTTACAGCAATTAGCGCTGGAACTGTTACAATTACTTACAAAAATTCAAATGGTTGTGAAGTAACTCAAACATTCATTTCAAGAGCAAAACCTGTTTTAACTGCCTCTACTGGTAATACCTATTTATGTGGAGTTAGTACAACGCCTGCTTCTACCTATACTATTACTGCTAATGCTGCTCCTTTCGCAACTAGCCCATGGACATCTAGTGCTACAAGTATTGCAACTATAGCTGCAACTTCAAGTACAAGTAACAGCTCATTAGCCACCATTACACAAATTGTTACTGGTACTACAAATATTACTTTTAAAGACATCAATGGCTGTACAACAACAACGCCTTATACAGTTCAAAATGTAGGAATTTCTACAATTACTGCAAATACAACAATTTGTACTGGGCAATCGGTTAATTTAAATGCTACTTCGGCGGGTAATATTATCAATTGGTAT
>CAIYUO010000012.1 GCA_903929425.1 uncultured Bacteroidota bacterium | reverse complement strand
TTTAACAGAATTGCGTTCAGACAATACTTGGATGAGCACCCCTGGCTCAACTTCAAGTGTTAATAATGATTTAGATTTTCTAGATCGTTTTTATCCTAGCCCAACTATTTTAAGTGTAAAAACCTATTGGCTTAATTCATACTATACAATCAAAAATGTTAATTATGTACTAAATTCAATAGGTGCAAATTATAATAAAACATCCGGCACAATAGAATTTGGTCCATTAACAGCTACTTTAACCGAAGCAGAAAAAAAGACTTTAACTGCGGAAGGTTGTTTTATCAGAGGTATGCAATATTTTAATTTAGTTCGCCTTTTTGGAGATGTGATGTTAATCGATGAACCATTAGCCCCAATACCTGCAAAAAAAATAAACAGAAGTCCTGTTCAAGATATTTATAATTTAATTATTACAGATTTAAAGTATGCATCAGAAAATGGCACCAACAACAAATACTCTACTGCTTCAGTAACAGGATATGCTAATAGCTGGGCTGCTAAAGCATTATTAGCAAAAGTTTACTTGACTTTGAATAGAAAAACAGAAGCAATTACTTTACTTAATGATGTAATCAACAATAGTGGTTATGGTTTAGAAACTTCATATGCAAATGTATTCTCCATAACTAATGAAATGAATAAAGAAATCTTATTTTCGGTTCGTTTCAAATCAGGTAATGTTGGTTTAGGAAATAGATTACCTAATGATTTTGCTCCAATTAATAGCGGTAGTGGAGTGATTACTGGATCTGGAAAAAGTTACAACTCACCAACATTTGATATTTATAATTCATATCAAACTAGCGATACTCGAAGAGATATTAACATCGGGGTATATGGTGCGGGCATAGCCAATCAAATCTATATTAAAAAATTTCAATCAAAACCTGCAGTTGTAAATGATTCAGAAAATGATTGGCCAGTAATTCGATTTTCAGATGTTTTGTTATTACTTGCCGAAGCTCAAGGAAATAGTTCAGCTAGCATGGCTCTGATTAACAGAGTTCATCAAAGAGCAGGTCTAACAGCATTAGCTACTACTGTTACTAATGCTGAATTTGAAACAGCGTTATCTAACGAAAGAAGGTGGGAATTAGCATTTGAAAACCAACGTTTTTTCGATTTATTGCGTTTTGAAACTACTTTATCTACAATAAAAGCAATACCTAAAATATACAATCATTATGATTTATCATATCCTGTACATTATTTTGACTATGTAGCTGATTTCACTTTAGATCAAATGAAAGGATTTTTAACTCCAGAAAAACTTTTATTGCCAATTCCTCAATATGAAATTGACACCAATTCATCTATTATTATACCTCAAAATTCTGGTTATTAGTAGAAGTTACCAACACTAACATTATTCGCATTTTATTAATTTACACCCCATTTTTGATATTATAAAAAATATCAAAAATGGGGTGTATTATTTTAATCCATTTTAAAATATAACTGAATATAAATTAATTAACACGAGAAATTTAAAACGGTATAAAATGTTTATGTACTATTTATGCACTAATATTGTACTTTACAAATGTACAAAAGCATTTATTTTACAATCATAAATAAAACAAAAACTAACCAATTATGAAAAAACCAATTTTACTTTTTTTATTAATTTTTACATCATTTATTTATTCACAAAATAATACAATAAATATTATTGGTACTGTGATAGATGCTAAAGGAGAATCTATTCCTGGTGTTACAGTCACTTTTGAGGATAAAAGTGTAACGACTGACATTGAGGGAAAATACAGTATAAATGTAAAAAATTCAAAATCACTTTTGCGATTTACTTTTGTAGGATATGAACCGCAAATTGTCACAATAGGTAAAAACAAAAAAATTGACATTAAACTTCTCGAATCAACTACAGCACTAGATGATGTTGTTGTTATTGGATATGGTACCCGAAAAAAATCTTTAGTTACTGGTTCTATCTCTAAATATACCAATGAAAAACTTGATGATATAGCTGTTACTAGATTGGATCAAGCGCTTCAAGGAAAAATTGCAGGAGTACAAGTGCAAAATATTTCATCAGAAGCTGGTGCAGATTCTTCAATAAACATAAGAGGAATTAGTTCAATAAATGCTGGAGCCAGCCCACTTGTGGTTGTCGATGGTCAACCTATTCCTGATGGATTAGCCTCAATAAATATGGCAGATGTAGCTTCTGTAGAAGTTTTGAAAGACGCAGCTTCTGCTGCAATTTATGGTTCACGTGGTGCGAGTGGTGTAATATTAATTACAACCAAAAGCGGTAAAACAGATAAAGTAAAGTACGCTTTCAAATATTCAAGTGGATTTAAATCAGCTTATGAAAAGTATCCCATAATGTCGACCCCTGAATATGTTAACTTACTCTACAAAGAGAAGGCAATAAGGGCTACTGACCCATACTTTATTGCAAATCCGAGCTTAAATAATATAATCTATAATGGTTCTATTACAAAACAAAATAACATATTAGCTGGCTACGCTATACATCAAATTATGATGGGTGGCGATGCCTATGTTTATCAGGATGAAGTTTTAAGAAACGCTGATTTTAAGAACATTCAATTGAGTGCTAGCGGTGGCAATAAAAATATGAGATATGCTATTTCTTCCGGATATCAAGGCGAAGAAGGTATCATGTTGAAAAGTAATTTTGAAAAATTTAATTTACGTTCCAAAGTAGATATTGATTTAAGCAAAAAGACTAAACTTAACATTAACTTAAATCCTTCATATCAAAAAAAATCTTCACCATCTGAAAATTACACCAATTTTTGGCGTTATTCAGATGTAATTCCATTTAAACATAATGAAGTCACGGCAGCATTTGTGAATCAAAATCCACAATATGCTAGTATTAAAGCTGGAGATTATGCACATCCTAGACATTTCATTGGACTAACCTATCCTGATAAATTCCCTGATGGATCACCTCTTATTTTGCCAGACGGAACAAATTATGTTTCGGCTGATGGAAGCCCATCAAATTCTGCACAAAATAATCCAATGGCAAGTCTACTAAACCACGATTATGATACTAAATCTTACGGTTTACAAGCAGGAACAACCCTTAGCATCAATATTATGCCTGGTTTAGATTTTAAAACTTTAGCAACTTTATATATTAAGAACGAAAAAAGATTAGATTGGACTAGTAGAAATGCAGAAGCAGATGGAGTAGTTAATAAAGGTATTTACTATAATAATTCATTTATAGATTTATTATCTGAAAACACCCTTACTTATAAAAAAGAAATTAAAGAAAATTCTTTTGATGTTTTAGTAGGGTATACGGCTCAAAAAACCACGACCTCTAAAACACAAACAACAGGGCAAGATTATGCAAGTGATGCTATTCGAACCTTAAATAACGCCACTTTTATTAATAAAGCACAAACATTTGGAGCGGATACTCAAGTTGGCCTTTTGTCCTATTTAGGAAGAATCAATTATGCTTATAAAAGTAAATATTTATTGTCTGCCAGTTATAGAACAGATGGTAGTTCTTATTTTGGAGCTGAAAAAAAATGGGGATCATTTCCTGCCGCCTCTATAGGCTGGGTTATCAATAAAGAAAAATTTATGAGTAAAGCGAATTGGATTAATAAGCTTACTTTAAGAGGTAGCTACGGTATTTCTGGTAATAATAGAATTTTAGATTATGGTTTTGTAAGTTTAATGAGCAATGCTGACTATTCATTTGGCTCAGGAAATGGTACTGTAACTAACGGTCAAGCAACAACCTCAACAATTATTGCAAATAAAGACATTACATGGGAAAGCACCTTTCAAACCAATGTAGGATTTGATTTATCAGTACTAAAGAACAGAATCAACTTGACAGTTGATGCCTATAAGTCATTGACTGACAAATTACTTCTTCAGCAAGCAACACAGGCATTCGTAGGGGTTCCTCTAGCATGGAATAATCTTGGAAGCCTTAACAATAAAGGTTTTGAAATTGAATTAAGTACAACCAATATTAAATCAAAAAGTTTTAAATGGACTACTTCTGCTAATTTATCCCACACAGAAAACAAAGTAAGAGAATTAGGTTCAGAAAAATATTTACGTAATCAAGGTGAACGTACCGAAATTTATCAGACTAAAGTTGGGGATCCATTAGTACAATTCTATGGTTTTAAAACCGATGGGATATGGACATCCCCAGAACAAATAAAGGCCGCTAAAGATTCAGGCTTAACTACGAATCTACCTTCTTTGTTTACGCTTGCGGGATTAAAACTAGTAGACATCAATGGTGACAACAGAATTGATAATGATGACCGTACTGTTATTGGAAATCCGTATCCTGATTTTACTTGGGGATTAACTAATACTATCAGCTATAAAGCTGTTGATCTAACATTTACTTTACAAGGTGTTCAAGGTGGCGAATTGATTAATGGCGATCCAAATTATAGTGAAACAAGATCAAAAAATATAAACTACACTGCCAATCGTTGGATTAGTCCACAAAATCCTGGTGATGGCAAAACTCCATATGAAGACGTAGGGTTTAATTGGTTATTAACAGACTATGTTGTAGAAGATGCTTCCTATTTTGCAGTAAGAGAAGTAAATATAGGGTATACTTTACCATCAACCATGGTAAAAAGAATTGGCTTAAGCAATTTACGTTTATATGCTTCTGGACAAAATCTATTTTTCCATACGGCAAGTGAATATCGAGGAATCAACCCTGAAGGACGTTCAACCTCTGGTCCTTATGCTTCAGCAATTGTTGCTGGATATCAACGAGGAAGTTTCCCGATTGCCAAAACAATAGTTATTGGGTTAGATATTAATTTTTAATTTAAAAAAAATCAACAATGAAAAATACATATAAATATATAAGCATTGTTTTATTAATAATGCTTTCTGGCTGTAACGACATTATAGATTTACAATCGGAATCGAACATAGCTGAAGAAAATTTTTACAGTAGTTTTACAGAAATACAAGCAGGATTAACTGGATGTTACAAAGGGCTACAAAAACCATTAGTAGAAGAATGGTCATTAACGGAACTACGTAGTGACAATTCTTTGAGTGACACAGGGTCAAGTAACTCGGTTGTAAATCAAGATTTCAGTTATTTAGACCAACTTTATCCATCCACAAGCCATTTAGGGAACTATACCTATTGGTTGAAAACGTATAATAACATTAGAAATACAAATGTAGTATTAAATGCTGTTGGTGCAGATTATAATGTAACAACTGGAACTATAGAATATTCGCCTATAGACACTTCCATTGCAACAGCGGCCCAATGCAAAAGTATAGCAGCAGAAGCTTCTTTTATAAGAGCTTATCATTATTTTAATCTTGTGCGTTTATATGGAGGTGTATTTTTGATACACGAGGCTATTACTCCTGCAGAATCTAAAACTATCAATCGTTCTAGTGTTGAAGAAATATATAAATTAATCGAAGCTGATTTGAAAAACGCAGATACAAATGGAAGTAAAGCGACTTTTTCTGCAACACCAGCAAATCTTGTAGGTCATGCCAATTCATGGGCTGCAAAAGCTTTATTAGCTAAGGTATACCTTACCTTAAATAGGAAAGCAGAAGCCATTGTGTTATTGAATTCAATTAAAACTTCTAGTGGGTATGGACTTGAATCTACTTATGCAAATGTTTTCTCTGTGAATAATGAAATGAATAAGGAAATTCTTTTTACCATTAGATTTAAATCTGGAGGTGTTGGTTTAGGAAATCCATTAGCCAACTTATTTTCACCTTCAAACAGCGGAAATGCTATTGTTAATGGAGATGGTAAAGGGTATAATAATCCATCACCTGAATTATCTACAACAGCAGCTAGCTATGATCCATCTTCAATAAGAAGGTTAGTTAATATTCAACCTTACGCCAAATTATTTTATGTTAGTAAGTTCACAACTAAATCTGCGTTGGAAGATGATACTGAAAATGATTTTCCAGTAATTCGATATGCTGATGTTTTATTAATGTTAGCCGAGGCTCAAGGAAATAATGCAACAAGTATAGGCTATATCAATGAAGTACGCCGTAGAGCTGGTATTTTAATAGACTTATCAACAACCCTAACAACTGCTAATTTTGAAAAAGCATTGTCAAACGAAAGAAGATGGGAATTTGCATTCGAAAATCAAAGATTTTTTGATTTAGTTCGATTTACTACAACTACCGAAACTATTGCTACGCTTCCGTCTGCTACAATAGTAACTACGAAAACCTACACAACACCTGCATTTACTGGCAAAGCTGAAGGAGCAGAATTAGTAATGAAGAGACATTTTAATGCACAATCAAAAATATATGCAAAATTTGAAAATACCTTACCATTAACTCCTCTAGAGCTTTTTGAAAATGTCACTAAAGATCGATTTTTGTTACCTATCCCTCAATATGAAATTGATACTAACTCGAATATTGCTATTCCGCAAAATCCTGGTTATTAAAAATAAAATTTAATTTAAAACACACTCCATAGTATTAATTTACTATGGGGTGTGTTTTTTTTAATTAAAAATACATCTCTAGTTATGAGTTAAAATTTTAAAAAATAAACTA
>CAIYUO010000011.1 GCA_903929425.1 uncultured Bacteroidota bacterium | reverse complement strand
TGGAATTGATGAATGAAGAAATGAGGAAGCTTAATGCAAACTTGGAGGCTAAAGTAAATGCAAGAACAATAGAACTTCAAAAAACACTAAATGAACTTGAAGTATCTAAGGAAGAATTGACCATTTCACTAGAAAAAGAAAAAGAAGTAAATGATTTAAAATCAAGATTTGTTTCCATGGCTTCTCATGAATTCAGAACACCATTAAGTACCATCCTATCTTCAATATCATTATTAGCCAAATACAATACCACCGAGGATCAACCAAAACGCGACAGGCATATAGACCGTATTAAGTCATCCGTTAAAACATTAACTGATATTTTAAACGAATTTTTATCGCTTGGTAAAATTGAAGAAGGAAAAGTTGTTGTTAAAGCTGAAACATTTGATTTGACCGAATTTATTAATGAATTAATCAATGAAATGAATGTGTTGTTAAAGCCAAACCAGCATTTACAATATACACATACAGGTACCCCACTCACTTATTTAGATAGTAACTTATTAAAAAATGTAATGGTAAATTTAATTTCAAACGCAATTAAATTTTCACCTGAAAATGCAGCTATCATTATTCAATCAAGCATAGACGATGAATACACTTACATTCAAATTAATGACCAAGGCATTGGAATACCTAAAGCCGATCAAGTTCATTTATTTGAACGCTTTTTTAGAGCATCGAATGTTACAAATATCCAGGGCACTGGATTAGGCTTGCATATAGTAGGTCGTTATATTGAATTATTGAATGGCCAAATTAATTACACAAGTGAATTAGAAAAAGGAAGCACATTTACAATAAAACTGCCAAGTAAAATAACCAACGAGATTATTTAATTAATTATTTATGGAAAAAATATTACTAATAGAAGACAACGAAGCACTAAGAGAAAATACCGCCGAAATATTATCATTAGCCAATTATGAAATAATCACTGCCGAGAATGGAAAAATAGGAGTAGAAAAAGCATTACTCAATCCTCCTGACATTATTGTTTGCGATATCATGATGCCTATACTAGACGGATATGGTGTTTATCAAATTATAAGTAAAAATCCTAGCTTACAGCATATTCCATTTATTTTTTTAAGCGCAAAAAGCGAAAGAAATGATTTAAGAAAAGGGATGGAAATGGGTGCTGACGATTACATTACAAAACCTTTTTCAGATGTAGAATTATTAAATGCCATTAGGGCGAGATTGGAAAAAGTTAAAATGCATCAAAATCATGGAGGAAAAGCAATTGAGACATGGCATCAAATTGTATCAGATTTAGGCAATAAGGATCAAATGCATGTTACACTTGAAAGTCATGACATTATTTATTATAAGAAAAAACAACCCATTTACAGCGAAGGTCAACATCCCAATAAATTATATTATATCGAGTCTGGTAAAGTAAAAATTTTCAAAACAAGTGACGGAGGAAAGGAATTGATTATTCAATTACTGTCGGCAGGTGAATTTTTCGGTTATACTTCATTAATTGAAAATACTATCTATAATGAATTTGCTGAAACCATGGAGGACGCTGAAATTAGGGTAATCCCTAAAAAAGAGTTTGAACAATTAATCACCACCCATCAAGAAATAGCACTTAAAGTAATCAAACTACTAGCTAATAATATAACCGAAAAAGAACATCAATTAGTTGCACTCGCCTATCATAGTTTAAGAAAAAGAGTAGCTGATGCATTGCTTACCTTAAAAAATAAATATGCAACTAATGAAGAAGAAAATTTTTCAATAGCTATCCCTAGAGAGGACTTAGCTAACATTGCAGGAACAGCAACCGAAAGCTTAATTAGAACATTAAGTGATTTTAAAAATGAAAAATTAATCGAAATAAAAGAAGGTAAAATTACTTTATTAGCAGAAAATAAATTAGCGAATTTATTAAATTAATAACGTCGAAACTTACTATATTAATTTTTGATAAAACTAATTTATAAAGGAATTTCAAATTGCTCATTGGTGATGTTCTTCCAAGTCATAAATTCAGTTTCAAAGTAAATAACTTGTTGTTTGAATTTTTTAAAAGAGTCAATAATAGGCAGCTCTAAAATATTATTAATTGCTTTTTTTCGAATTACTTGATTTTGCCATTTCAGAATATCATTTTTCAATAATTGAATGGCTGTTTCTCTATTTAAAATTTCTTGATGTAATAATTCAGCCCAATTTAAAATAGATGATTCCGAAACTTTTTCTAAAAATTTGCTGAGCTTACTTTTAATAAATGACAGCTCCTCTTGAATAAAGTTCAAGGATCTAATCAATGATTCAATTTCTTGTATAATAATTTCTTTGTTCATTTAAAATGAAGTCAAAGATGATCATTCTATCACGCTGCGTTTATGAGCACTATCAATAATTTGTATGACTAACCTCAGTTTTAGGGAAGTTGCTCACTCAATTTAGGATTCATTGCATTTTGAACTTCATAATATCCTTGTTTATACCAATGCATTCTAGCGATAAGTGCTAGTAATTGATTTTGAATTTGTTGCTTATTTTTTTCCAAAGGCTTCAATGCAAGTTTTTGTGCGGGATTCGCATAAGCACTCAATGCAGCCCACAAATCTATTTTATTATAAGCTGCTAAATATTCACTCGTATTTTTATACGCTTTGAAATTAGCCTGTTCTTTAACATACCAATGCAAAACAAAATCATTCAATAAGTTTTGCTTCCAAATAACGCTGAAAGTGGAATCATATACAATGCCTTCGCTGGCAACTAACTTGTCAGGATATATTCCACCACCACCATAAACTATTTTACCTTTTGGTGTTTTATAAGCTTTCCCTTTTACAACCGAATCCTGCTTTCCGTTTGCTTCATCCTGAACTCTATTTATAAAATCATGTTCATAGGCCAACTTACCCTTATCATAGGATCTTTGAATATTTCTTCCAAGTGGAGTATAATATTTTGCAGTAGTTAATCTAATAGCACCTCCATTTGACAACCTAAATTGTTGTTGAACCAATCCCTTTCCAAAGGAAGGCCGTCCCACAATTGTTGCCCTATCCCAATCCTGCAAAGCGCCCGCCAACACTTCACTCGCCGACGCCGAGGATTCATCCATCCAAACTGTTATTGCACCTTCCTCAAACAAACCCTCTCTTTTACTATTATATTCCATTTTAGGTGAATTTGCCCCCTGCGTATAAACCAATAATTTGTTACCTGGAATTAGTTCGTCAGCTATAGCAACTGCTTCGGAAAGAAGTCCACCCCCATTCCCTCTCAAATCAATCACTAATGATTTTATACTATCAGCGATAAGCGGCTCTAAAGCTTGCATAAATGACTCGTAGGTTCTGTCTGCAAATTTATTAATACGTATATACCCAACGCCAGATTTAATTTCATAGGAAGCATCAATAGGTGAAACTGGAACATTGTCGCGATTTATGGTAATGGTCTTTTGCTGCTGATTTGATAATACCAATAATTTTACTTTACTATTTTCTGGGCCTTTTAATTTAGAACGAATTGCATCCCCATCCCATTTTTTACCTGATAACTGAATACTATCATCGGCTTTTAAAAGTATATCCCCAACTTTTAAACCTGCTTTGGAAGCGGGACCCCCTTTCATAACATATGCAACAAATACAGAATCACGATTTTGCTGAAATTCAATACCAATTCCTTTGAAATTTGACATTAATTGTTCATTGGCTTCCACTAAATCAGCAGGTGAAATATATACAGAATGAGGATCCAACTGTGACAAATAATATTCAGCGATTTTGTTATTTAAACTATCAAAAGCGACATCATCAACATACTTTGATTTTACTAAATTCATGATTTCTTGCATTGGACTTGATGAATTCAAATTAAATCCATCAAGGGATAAACTTCCCTTAAAAAAACTGCCCATTCCGATACCTATTACCAACACAACTGCATAGGCAATTGGGGTAAACCATTTTGATTTATTATTTTCCTGCATGTTCATATTGTATCGGCTAAAATTACACTAAAAAGGTTATTTTCACACACAAGACTTTATATATGCGCAAGAATTACATAATAGCTGATAGTGGTGCCACAAAATGCCAATGGACCCTAATTTTAGGGAAGGAGAAAAAGAGCATTTCAACCATTGGAATCAGTCCCTACTTTTTATCAGAGGAGCAAATGATTGAAACAATTAATAAAGGCTTTAATAAAAAAGTAGACCCTCAAATAATTGATGCTATTTATTTTTATGGAACAGGCTTAAGCAACCCATTGAATGTAGTAGCTATAAAAAAAGCGCTCAAAAAAGTATTCAAAAAGGCAACATTAGACATTCAAACCGATTTAGTTGCTGTGGCTCGAGCTACTTGCCAAACCAAAAAAGGAGTCGCATGTATTTTAGGAACAGGTTCAAACACAGGATATTATAATGGAAAAGTCATTTCTAAAAACAGTCCTGGCTTAGGTTATGTTTTAGGAGACGAAGGAAGTGGTGCTTATTTGGGTAAAAAAGTGTTGCAATATTATTTGTACAAAACATTTGATGAAGAATTAATGTTGTCATTTGAAAATAAATACAAACTAAACAAAGATCAAATTTTAGATGCCGTTTACAAACAACCGCTACCCAATAGATACATGGCTTCGTTCAGTACATTTTTATCAGAAAATCGCGGTCATTATATGATTGAAAATATCATTGAGGATGGTATTAATGATTTCTTTTTCACGCATTTGAATAAATTAAATGAATCCTGGTTATACCCTATTCATTTTTCTGGCTCCATTGCTTATGTTTTCAAAGATGTTATCAAACAATTAGCAACCGGATACGAACTAGAAGTTGGCAAGATTATAAAATCACCAATGGACGGATTAATTGAATTCCATAAGTCCAAAAAATAAAGGAATGCACGAAATTGAACCATATTATCATTGGCGACATTTATATATGGCCGAGGAAGACCCATTATCCCCTTTTTTTGGCCAAACCTATAGTGAATTTGAATTCTCTCAATCCGTTTACAACTATTATATTCATCCTCAATGGGATGAAATAGGAAGCAAAACATTATACCTTAAAATCATTTATGCTGATTATGAAATGGGCTTTGCCATTATTGAAATGATTGGTGAGTGGAACGACGCCATCGAAAATGATATCATGACTTTAAAGCGAGAAATTCTCGAAAAATTAATGGATGAGGGTATTTATAAATTTATCATGATTGCTGAAAATGTATTTAATTTTCACAATGGCGACCGAGACTACTATGAAGAATTATATGATGAACTTTCCGATGAAAATGGATGGGCGGTTTTAGTTAACATGCATCAAGCTTCACAACATGATTTCCTACAAAAAAAGTTAAATAGATATATTGAACTAATGGAATTTGAAAAATGGCGAACCTATAAACCGGAAGATTTTTTTCTATTAATTGACAAGAAATTAGGCGATCGTCTAACGATTTAAAAAACTAATAAACCAAGTCCTCATAGGCCGCTTGCAATTCCCTATAGGCGTGGTCGTCCTTCGCTAATTTAGCAGCTGCCATACCCTTTTCATACCATTCAATTGCAGAGGATTTATCTTGCAATTTTTCCAATATTTTAGCCAAATGATAATAGGATCCAATATATTCAGGGGTCTCCTCTAAAATATCAATAAATAAATCCCTGGCTTTTAAATCCTCTCCAATTTTGATATATTCTAATGCTAAAGCGTGTCGTAGAAAGTTGTCTTTAGGCTGTTGATTCAAAAATTCCAAAATTTTTTCAATTCGGTTCATCTTAAATAAATTTTAAGCAAATTATGGTAAAAAACTACCTTATATTTGCATTAGTTGCATAAACAACTAATATTTAAAAAACAAAATTTGCAATCATGAAGATCTTAGTTTGTATCAGCAAAACTCCTGACACCACTGCTAAAATTGCTTTCGTCGAAGGTAATACAAAGTTTGATGAAACAGGTGTACAGTGGATCATTAATCCATACGATGAGTGGTACTCCTTGGTAAAGGCAATTGAATTAAAAGAGAAAGACCCAAGTGTTATTATACATTTAGTAACGGTAGGTGGTGCTGATACTGAACCTATCATTAGAAAAGCACTTGCATTGGGTGGAGACGAAGCCATCAGAATTAATAATGTAACGAATGATTCATTAACTGTAGCACAGGAAATTAGCTCAATTGCTAAAGAAGGTGCTTATGACTTAATTTTTACTGGAAAAGAAACCATTGATTATAATAGTGCGAGTATTGGTTCCATGTTATGTGCTTTGTTAGATATTAATTTTATATCAGCAGCTACCAAACTAGACCTTAATGGCAATACCATTTCCGTTACAAGAGAAATAGAAGGTGGTGAGGAAATCAGTGAAACCAATTTACCTGCAATTGTGAGTTGTCAAAAAGGAATGGCGGAGCAAAGAATCCCCAATATGCGAGGTATTATGGCAGCCAGAACAAAGCCCTTAAAAGTTTTGGAAGCAACTGTTACGCAAGCCACAACTAATATTAAGCAATTTAGTTTACCTCCAACAAAATCAGGAGTGAAATTAGTTGACCCTGCTAATATGGACGAATTAGTAAGATTGTTAAAAGAAGAAGCCAAAGTAATTTAACAACCACAGCGAAAAAAATTTAATCATTCCCAATTAATTTAAAACCATGGTACTTATATATATTGATCAAGATAACCAAGAAATTAAAAAAGCATCTTTAGAAGCCATTTCATACGGCAGTGCATTAGCAAAACAATTAGGCACAAGTGCCGAAGGCTTAGTATTAGGAACGGTACATGATGATTTAACAACACTTGGAAAATATGGAGCCTCTAAAGTGCACCAAATTAATAACGCTTCCTTAAATCATTTTGATGCAAGAACAAATTCAAATGTGATAGCGGAAGCTGCTAAAAAATTAGGGGCTACTGTTTTGATATTTGCGCATAATATAAATGGTAAGGCAGTGGCACCAGCGGTTTCCGTTAAATTAAATGCTGGTATTGTAACTGGGGCTTGTCAATTGCCAAATACGGACACTGGTTTTGTGGTTACAAAAACTGTTTTTTCAGGCAAAGCATTTGCAAGTATTCAAATTGAAACACCAATTAAAGTAATATCTATTAATCAAAATAGTTTTGGTGAAGTTGTTGGCGATGGCGTTGCGGTGATTGAAAATTTAGCAATCGATGTACCAACAAGTACTTTAAAAATTACATCAGTAAACAAAATTGAAGGTGAAATTCCTTTAACTGAAGCTAGTTTAGTAGTTAGTGGTGGTAGAGGATTAAAAGGTCCTGAAAACTGGGGTATTTTATTAGACTTAGCCAAGGCATTAGGTGCATCTACTGCATGTAGTCGTCCCGTTTCAGATTCAGATTGGAGACCCCACCATGAACATGTTGGTCAAACCGGGATTCAAATAGCTCCTAACCTTTATATTGCCATTGGCATTTCTGGTGCCATCCAGCATTTAGCTGGGGTAAATCGTAGTAAAACAATTGTAGTTATTAATAAGGATCCAGAAGCTCCATTTTTCAAGGCGGCCGACTATGGGGTCATTGGAGATGCATTCGACGTGGTACCTGCATTAACTGCCTCAATTTTAAAAGCAAAGCACGGAGCGTAACAAATTTATATTTAAATTTGGGTCATTATAGTGTCTATGCAAAAAATTGAATTAGAAATTGTTGCCCTATCTCATAGCATTACCCAAGCTAACTCCTATGCGGTTATTTTAGGTGAGGTAAATGGCATACGACGACTTCCAATTGTTATTGGAGGATTCGAGGCACAGGCAATTGCGGTAGCACTTGAAAATATGCATCCAGCACGTCCTTTGACGCATGATTTAATGAAAAACTTCATGACTGCTTTTGATATTAGCTTGCAGGAGGTTTATATATGTGATTTACAAGAAGGCATATTTTATTCAAAATTGGTTTGTTTCACAGCCAATGATACCATTGAAATTGATAGTCGAACAAGCGATGCCCTTGCATTAGCTGTTCGATTTGGTTGTCCTATTTATGTTCATGCAAATATATTAGAGCAAGCGGGAATTGAAAATGAATCAGGCGAAATTAATCAACCTGCAAAAACAACGATAGTCAATAATCCTGACAAGCAAACCGATTTATCTAGTTTATCTGTTGATCAACTAAATGAATTACTTAATGAAGTATTGGAACAAGAGGATTATATAAGAGCAATTGACATTAGAGATGAAATTGCAAAAAGGAATGAGCATAAGTAATCATAACGCATAATTTCATGATTGTATTTCCCCGTTGTAAAATTAATTTAGGCCTATCCATTACTGCAAAACGAGCCGATGGTTATCATGAACTAAAAACTGTATTTTATCCTGTTGCGTTAGAAGATATTTTAGAAATCATATCAACGAATGATGCATTAAATGAAATTCAATTTTCAAATTCAGGATTAGCAGTTCCAGGTGATCAAACACAAAACCTTTGTGTTAAAGCTTATCATTTATTAAAAAAAGATTTCCCTACCCTCCCTGCTGTAAAAATGCATTTGCATAAAAATATTCCTATGGGAGCCGGTCTGGGCGGAGGTTCTAGCGATGGCACTGCAGTCATAAAACTTTTAAATCAACAATTTAATTTAGGATTAAACAACCATCAATTGGTTGATTATGCATCAACGTTAGGAAGCGACTGTGCCTTTTTTGTATATGAAAATGCATGTCATGCAACAGGTCGTGGTGAAATTTTACAAACCTCCAATTGTGATTTATCTAATTATCAAATAGTTTTAATTCATCCAGGTATTCATATTTCAACTGCATGGGCATTTAGCCAATTAACGCCTCAAAACAAATCAAAGTCAATTGCTGAAATTGTTGCAGGCCCGATAACAAATTGGAAAGCTGAATTAATAAATGATTTCGAAGCACCCATCATTTCAGCCAACCCAACAATAGGTGAAATAAAACAAATGCTATATCAACAAGGTGCTATTTATGCAAGCATGACTGGATCGGGCAGTTCTATTTTTGGTTTGTTTCCAAAACATCAATTACTCAACAAACAAATGTTTGGGGATCAGTTTAGGGTAGATATCATTTAATCATTTCTAATTTAAGCCTAATGCGAACGTTCGTTATTTGAAAATATCTAACGAAAACGTTTCCGTTTTGATACATATCAAATGGTTGGTAATTATATTAATAAACCACTACCAAAAATGGCTATTTTTTTGTAATTTTCCACGAATCGGTATACCCTAGATTATATACATTAATCAATTGAATTAGTATGATTGAAAATCAGCATTTAGGATTGTATGATCCTGCTTTTGAACACGACGCATGTGGAATTGGTTTTGTTGCCAATATTAAAGGAATTAAATCTCATCAAAATGTGGGTGATGCTTTAACTATTTTGGAGAATATGGAACATCGTGGTGCAAGTGGAAGCGAGGTGAACACAGGTGATGGTGCAGGCATTATGATTCAAATACCACATGAGTTTTTCTTTGATGAATTATTACATGCTGGCATGCATTTACCAAATGCAGGAGAATATGGCGTTGGCTTTATGTTTTTCCCTACTGATAAAAGTATTGTTGAAGAGTGTAAAAATATTTTTGCACGTGCCGCCGAAAAATTAAATATTGAAATTATTGGCTATAGAAAAGTTCCTGTCAACAGGGAACCCATTGGACCAACTGCTTTATCGGTGGAACCCATCATGGAGCAAGTGTTTGTAAAAAAACCTGACCATGTAAAAGATGCTGAGGATTTTGAGCGCAAATTATTTATTTTAAGAAATTACGCTTCTCATACAATTAACAATAGCATTAAAAAAGATGACATTGGTTTTTATTTTACATCCCTTTCTCAAAACACCATTGTTTACAAGGGACAACTAACAAGCCATCAAGTTCGCGAATACTTCCCTGACCTTAGCGACAAGCGTGTCGTGTCTGCATTTGGTTTAGTGCATTCTCGTTTTGCAACCAACACTTTCCCGTCATGGAAATTGGCACAACCATTCCGCTACATTGCGCACAATGGCGAAATCAATACTTTACAAGGAAACTTAAACTGGTTACGTTCTAATGAGTCAAGCTTCTTCTCCCCTTATTTCAGTAAGGAAGAATTAGATATGGTTTTACCAGTAGTAACCTCAGGACAATCAGATAGTGCTTGTTTAGATAATGTCATTGAACTATTAACCCTAAGTGGTAGAAGTATACCACATGTGATGATGATGTTAATTCCAGAAGCATGGGATGGCAATGATTTAATGGACCCAATTAAAAAAGCATTCTATGAATACCATGCAGCCATTATGGAACCATGGGATGGACCAGCTTCTATATCCTTTACCAATGGAAAAATGATTGGCGCAACTTTAGACAGAAATGGCTTACGTCCTTCAAGATATTGTGTTACCAATGATGACCGTGTGATTATGGCTTCTGAAACAGGAGCACTTCCTATCGACCAATCAACTGTAATTGAAAAAGGTCGCCTACAACCAGGTAAAATGTTTGTAGTTGATATGGAAGCGGGGCGTATTATTAGCGACACAGAATTAAAAGAAAAAATTTGCAGCCAACAACCTTATGGTGATTGGTTAAATAAATATAAAATTCGTTTAGAAGAATTACCTGAGCCAAGAATTCAATTTACACATTTGGAGCATGATCAAATTTTCAAATACCAAAAAGCATTTGGATATTCTAAGGAGGATTTAGATCAAATAATTATTCCAATGGCCTTAGACGGCAAAGAACCAATCGGTTCGATGGGAACAGATACACCACTTGCTGTATTGAGTGATCAACCTCAACATATTACTAGTTATTTCAAACAATTATTTGCACAGGTAACCAATCCGCCAATCGATCCAATTCGTGAAAGAATGGTCATGTCTTTGGCAACATTTGTGGGAAGTCAAGGAAGTTTATTAATTGAAGATCCAATGGCGAGTCACTGTGTTGCATTGAATCATCCAATTTTAACCAATCATGAATTGGAAAAAATTAGAAGTATTGATACAGGAGTTTTCCAAGCAAAAACTTTACAATGTTATTTTAGAGCGGATGGAAAAGAAGGTTCCTTAAAAAGAGGCTTAGACCGTTTATGCCGTTATGCAGTCGATGCAGTCGAAGACGGTTTTGAAGTAATTGTATTAACGGACCGTTCGATTGATTCCGAACATGCCGCTATACCTTCCTTATTAGCTTGTTCATCAGTTCACCATCATTTAATCAAAAAAGGATTAAGAGGTAAAGTGGGCATTATTGTTGAAGCAGGTGATGTATGGGAAGTGCACCATTATGCATGTTTAATTGGTTTTGGCGCAACAGCGATCAATCCTTACTTAGCTATGTCAAGCATTCGTGATATGAAATTGAATGATCGTATCAAAACTGATTTGGATGACAAATATTTGAAGAAGAATTATATCAAAGCAGTGAATGAAGGACTGTATAAAGTATTCTCTAAAATGGGCATCTCTACTTTACAATCTTATCAAGGTGCTCAAATTTTTGAAATCATTGGTATTAATAAAGACGTGGTGAATCGTCATTTCACAGGCGCAACTTCTCGTATTGAAGGCATGGGCTTAGATGAAATAGCAAGAGAAATTTTAGCAAAGCATAATATTGCATTCCCTAAAAAAGCAGCAGACATTGATCGTTTACCTGTAGGTGGTATTTACCAATGGAAACGTCGTGGCGAAGCACACTTATTTAATCCGCAAACCATTCATGCATTACAACATGCAACGAGTGTAGGCGACTATGCTAGCTTTAAAAAATATTCCAAGTTGGTGAATGATCAAGGTGAAAAAGCTTGTACTTTAAGAAGCTTATTTGATTTCAAACCAACAAGACCTTCTATTTCAATTGACGAAGTGGAGCCAGCTTCCAATATATATAAACGTTTTGCAACAGGTGCGATGTCCTTTGGATCTATTTCATGGGAAGCACATACTACCCTAGCAATTGCAATGAATCGTTTGGGTGGAAAAAGTAATACAGGTGAAGGTGGCGAGGATCCAATCCGTTATGAAAAAATGGAGAATGGTGATTCCATGCGCAGTGCTATTAAGCAAGTTGCAAGTGCTCGCTTTGGTGTAACAAGTCAATACTTAACTGAAGCAGACGAAATTCAAATTAAAATGGCACAAGGTGCGAAGCCTGGTGAAGGTGGACAATTACCTGGTGATAAAGTGGATGATTGGATTGGTAGAACAAGACACTCCACTCCAGGTGTAGGTTTAATTTCACCCCCTCCACACCACGATATTTATTCGATTGAAGATTTATCTCAATTAATTTTTGATTTGAAAAATGCGAATCGTGCTGCAAGAATTAATGTGAAATTAGTTTCTAAAGCAGGTGTAGGAACCATTGCAGCTGGGGTTACAAAAGCAAAAGCCGATGTAGTATTAATTGCTGGCTTTGATGGTGGTACCGGTGCTTCTCCCTTAAGTTCGATTAAGCATACTGGTTTACCTTGGGAATTAGGATTAGCTGAAACGCATCAAACCCTGGTTAAAAATAAATTAAGATCACGTGTTGTGGTGCAAGCCGATGGTCAAATGAAAACAGGACGTGACATTGCAATTGCAGCATTATTAGGTGCTGAAGAATGGGGCGTTGCTACTGCTGCATTAGTAGTGGAAGGTTGTATTATGATGCGCAAGTGTCATATGAACACTTGTCCTGTAGGTGTTGCTACGCAAGATCCTGAATTGCGTAAACGCTTTAAAGGTGATCCTGACCATGTTGTAAAATTCTTTGAATTCATTACACAGGAGTTACGCGAAATTATGGCCGAGCTTGGATTCAGAACGGTGAATGAAATGATTGGCCAAGTAGATGCATTAACAATGCGTAATAATATCAATCATTGGAAATATAAAAACTTGGATTTAAGTGCGGTATTGTATAAAGAGCCAGCTGACGCAAGTGTTGGTTTATATCAAACCGAAGCGCAGGATCAAGGTTTAGCGGAAGTATTAGATTGGAAATTATTAGCTGCTGCACAACCTGCTATTTTGAAAAAAGAAAAAGTAAAAGCAAGTTTTGATATTAAAAATACCAATCGTACTGTTGGAACGATTGTCTCCAACGAAATAACCAAAGTACATAAAGGAGCTGGCTTACCAGAGGATACCATTCATTTTAAATTTAATGGTACTGCAGGACAAAGTTTTGGTGCATTTAATACAGCTGGTGTTACTTTAGAATTAGAAGGTGACGCGAATGATTATTTTGGTAAAGGATTAAGCGGCGCTCAGTTAATTGTATACCCTGATAAAAAAGCAACCTTCGTTCCTGAAAATAATATTTTAATTGGCAACGTAGCATTTTATGGTGCAACTAGTGGTACCGCATATATCAGAGGTAAAGCGGGCGAACGTTTTGCTGTAAGAAATTCTGGAGCATCTGTAGTTGTTGAAGGTATCGGAGACCACGGTTGCGAATATATGACGGGTGGTTTAGCTGTGATACTTGGACCAACTGGCAGAAACTTTGCTGCAGGCATGAGCGGCGGTATTGCTTATATATACAATATTCAAAATGATTTTGATAGTTTATGTAACAAAGAAATGGTAGACCTTGATCCTGTTGGTGCAGAAGATGTTCCTACATTACAAAAAATGATGCAAGCTCACTTTGATAAAACAGGTAGTTCAGTTGCTAAATTTATTTTAAGTGATATGGACAACCAATTAAAACATTTTATAAAAGTATTCCCTCGAGATTATAAAAAAGCTTTACAAACTCGAAAAGCAGCAGCCAACGCTGAGAAATAATAAAATGAATAAAAAATAGAAATTTAATTAAAACAGAATTTAATTGCTGATCACTTTTTGAAAGAATTAATTATGGGAAAGCCAACCGGATTTAAAGAATTTACAAGAGAGCTACCAAGCAAATTGCCGGTAGAAGACAGAAAAAAGAATTACAAAGAATTTGTTGCTGCTTTACCAGAACAAAAACTAAATGAACAATCGGCACGTTGTATGAATTGCGGCGTTCCTTTTTGTCATAGCGGCTGTCCTTTGGGAAATATCATTCCTGAATTCAACGACGCGGTTTATCATAAAGAATGGAAGGACGCTTATGAAATTTTAATTTCAACCAATAACTTTCCTGAGTTCACAGGAAGAATTTGTCCGGCACCTTGTGAAAGTGCATGTGTACTAGGCATTAATCAACCAGCAGTTACGATTGAAGAAATTGAAAAGCACATTATAGAAATCGCTTTTGAAAAAGGTTTTGTAAAACCACGTAAACCTAATATGCGCAGTGGATTTAAAGTTGCCGTGATTGGATCAGGTCCTTCAGGATTGGCTACAGCAGCGCAATTAAATTATGCTGGTCACGAGGTCACCGTATTTGAACGAGATCCAAAACCAGGTGGCTTATTAAGATTTGGCATTCCTGATTTTAAATTAGAAAAAACAATTGTTGAACGTCGTATAAGTGTGTTAGAACAAGAAGGAATTATATTTAAATGCAATGCGAATGTCGGAGTGAATGTAAGGGTGAATGATATAATGCGTGATTTTAATGCAGTTGTACTTGCAGGTGGTTCAACTATCCCAAGAGACCTTACTGTTCCAGGACGTGAATTGAAAGGCGTATATTATGCCATGGATTTTTTAAAGCAACAAAATCAAAGAGTAAGTAAATTAAAAATTGAGGAAGCAGAATTATTAGCAACAGGCAAAAATGTAGTGGTAATTGGAGGTGGTGATACGGGTAGCGATTGCGTAGGAACTTCAAACAGACATGGTGCAAAGTCGGTTACTCAATTTGAATTATTACCAAAGCCACCTGAAACAAGAGCTGCTTATATGCCTTGGCCAACCTACCCTATGTTATTAAAAACGACCACCTCACATGAAGAAGGCGCAACAAGAGTTTGGGAGGTTGCTACAAAAGCATTCATTGGTGATGAAAAAGGGAATTTAAAAGCTTTGCAAATTGTAGATCTAGAATGGACAAGTGCAGCTGATGGTCGCCCAGCCAAGTTTACTGAAAAAGAAGGCAGTCTTCGTGAAATACCATGCGATTTAGCATTACTAGCCATGGGCTTTTTACATCCTGAACCAACTGGCATGCTTGATGAATTAGGTATCGAGTTGGATGAAAGAGGAAATGTAAAGGCAACAGAAGCAGCCTATCAAACCAATATTGCTAAAGTATTTACAGCAGGTGACATGCGCCGAGGTCAATCATTGGTGGTTTGGGCCATTAGTGAAGGCCGTGAATGTGCACGCAAAGTGGACATATTCTTAACTGGTTCAAGCTTACTTGAATCCAAGGATGCCAGCTTAC
>CAIYUO010000010.1 GCA_903929425.1 uncultured Bacteroidota bacterium | reverse complement strand
TAATAAATTTTAGTTATTTATTTTTTTTAAATGTATTAAATGCGAGTGGTGTTTTGATAGTAAAACATCACTCGTTTTGTTTATAAATTTATTTAATTTTTAAGTTTTTAAAATGAATCGAAAATATATACTCATATTAATCTTAGCTTTTTTGAATCAAAAAACAATAGCAAAAGACTATTATATTCATCCTATTTACGGTAATGATTTTAATTCAGGAGAATCTAAAATACAATCTTTTAAAACTTTCAATCCTATTTCAAAATTACAATTACTTCCAGGAGACCGAATTATAATGGCTAATGGTCAAACATATTTAGGTAACTTATTGTTAATTAATCAAAAAGGGGCAAAACAAAAACCTATTGTTATTACTAGTTTAAAGTGGAAAGATAATGACACAAATGTATCAGCCACAATTGATTTTAAAAATCTTGCTAATGGGATTTTACTTGAAGATTGTAGTTTTATTGAACTTTCTGATATTAATTTAACTGCAAATGGATTTTCACAATTGGATGAAAGTATTAAAATGCGCTGCGGGATATTAGTTTCATCAAAAAACGCAAAATTAATTGAGTATATTTTAATAGATAACATTAAAATTAACGATGTTTTTTATGAAAATCCGGGATTTATACGAGGTAAAGAAGAAGTTAAATCTGCAAATGGAACTCAAAAATATGGGTGGGGGATTCGTTTAATAAATAGAAATCCTGTAATAAGTATGGAAAACATTAAAATTGAAAATTGTAATATCAAAAGTGTTTGTCATACGGGAATAAAATTAACAGGAAACAAAAAAAATATTAAACATATTGAGCTTTTAAATAATAAAATAGAGAATACTGGTGGGCCTGGAATTCAAATGTCTGAGGTAGCCTCTGTTTATGTTGCAAATAACAAAATTTCACATTCAGGTTGCAATGACGATTCTAGGAAGTGGGGTAGAGGTAGTGGTCTTTGGACTTGGGGATCATCAAATGTATTAATTGAAAAAAATGAGTTCCTCTATGCAAATGGTCCAGGCGATTCTGCAGGAGCTCATATCGATTACAATTGTGACAATATTGTTTTACAATACAACATTAGCGCCTTTAATGCAGGTGGTTTCTGTGAAATATTGGGAAATAATTATAATTGCATGTATCGCTATAACATTAGCATTAACGACGGTCACCGTGTAAAAGGTGTTAATGGTGCATTTCAGGAAGGTAAAGTATTTTGGCTAAGTGGTTATCAAGGAGGCAAAGAACCTAAAGGACCTGTAAACTCTTATTTTTATAATAACACTATTTATTCAGACTTCTCAATTGAAGCTAAGTTTGCTATAGACCCTACTAGTAAAGGAATAGTAATTGCCAATAATATTTTTTGTATTAAAGGTTTGTCAAAAGTTGTGTTAGGAGATCAAAACAAAAAAGATGCTCAAAATAGATTGAAAGTAGAAAATGTTTTTTGTATGAACAATCTTTTCTTAAATGAGAATACCTGGCCAAAAAAATTAAACATAGAAGATACTGCAACCCTTATTGGAAATCCACTATTTTCTAATGAAGGAGGACTGAAAGCTTTAGATTATCTGCCAAAAGCATTACATTTAATTAAAAATAAAGGAGTTCAAATCCCTACATTACCAGAGAGTATTTCAAAATTAGTATTTGATTTGAAAATTCAAAGAGATATTATGAATACTCCCGTTGATCAAATTCCATGTATAGGAGCAATCGTTCCTGTAAATAAATAATTTTTGAAGAATAGCTACAAAAAAAGTAAACCCTTAAAATAAATACTTATTTTAAGGGTTTACAAATTTTACTTTGATTTTATTTGTTTGTGGAATAACGGTAAATCCCGCCAAATTTCAATAACAACCAAGCTATTGGATGCAAGAAAGCCATAATCAAAAACCATTGACCGTAGCCTTGTCCTTGTACTACGTTTAATATTGGATCTAATACTACATGAAAAGCAGAATCTAAGAAACCTAATGGTTTATCAGAAGGTCCTGTTACCATCGAAGCAACAATCATGTTCATAACAATGCCTCCAAGTGTACTTCCAGCAGCCACTACACTAAATACTGTTCCTAATGAATGTTTAGGCACAATATCAACAATTAATGAACTAATATTAATTAACCAAGCCAAGGCAGCAATTACTGTAAAAACAGTAAGTGTTAGAGAAGCATTTAAACCTGATGCAGATGCTATGAATGGAGATAAAGGCATTAGTAAGGCACAAAATAGCATTACCCACATTCTACTAGCCACTGGCAGGACACCTCTTTTAACAATTTGACCTGATATGATTCCGCCTAACAGACTACCAACACCTGCTGCTGCATAAATTACCCAAGTGATTTTTAAATCTTCTTGTGAAAGATTTCTATCGGAGCTTAAATATTTTGGAAACCAAAATTGGTAGAAATACCAAACAGGATCCGTAATTAAACGTGCCAATAACAGTAACCAAGTTCCTCTAAAAGATAGTACTTGTTTCCAAGACCATGCATTTTCAGTTTCAGAACTACCAGTATCTTCAACTGATGCAGCAGTTGTTATCATTGCTAATTCGTTAGCAGTAATTAATTTGCTTTTTTCAGGGCGTCTGTAAATCATTATCCAAGGAATAAGCCATACTAATCCAGCTAAACCGGTAAGTATAAATGCCACACGCCAACCTGTTCCATTACCTAATAAATCTGATATTGCTGGAAATGTTTCTGTATAGTTATAAGTAGCTAGTGGAATAACAATATAAGGTGCTATTGTCGCTCCAATAGTAGCTCCCATAGTATATAAACCTATAGCAAGAGCTCTTTCCTTTGGAGGAAACCATTCCGAAACTGCTTTTGAGGCTGCTGGCCAAATTCCTGCTTCACCCAAACCTAATCCAAATCGATAAAAGCTTAAAGAAGTCACACCTCGTGAGGCAGCAGTAAGCATGTTGAAAACGGACCACCATGCCACGAAGAAAAATAAACTGGCTCGTGTACCTATTTTATCAGCAACTCTCCCCGAAATTAAATATGCTATTGTATAGGCTATTAAGAATATATTAATAACATTGGCATATTCTTGATCATCCATACCCAAATCAAATTGTATTGTTGGAGCCAAAGCCGATAATGTTTGCCTATCTATATAATTCAAAACAGCGGCAAAAAACAATAATACGATAATCCACCAACGCATTCCTTTTATTTTCATGTGTAATTTTTTAAGCGGTTAAATACTAGTTTTTGGTTATTAATTTTAATCTTTAGGTTTGTTAAATTTCTTCGGTTAATTTATAGTTACTATTTTTTAAATCTAGTGGCATCATTCCAATTATCTGTTCTAAAAGAAGAAGCAGGTAATAGGTTAGTATTGTAGAGGGTTCCTGCTACCCAATTATTCCAACAGTATCTAATAGCAACTGGTTCTAGAACTTTATCACTTGATACCAGTACATTTTTTCTATCAACAATTTTAGCGATAGCAGGATAAAATACTTTGTCATTTCCTGCTATCTCGAAACCTTCAAGTTCATTAAAAGAATAAACACCAATTTCTTCGTTTTTGAATTTTAATAATAATGCACAATCTTTTTCTTCCATTGAATCGAAGATCGGACCTGCATAATTTACACTTTTATATCCATAAGTTTGATTAAGAGCATTGTATAATAACCTATCGGCTACTTCTTTCTTTTTTGGTGGATGTATTGAATTTTCAACACCTATGTCTAATGTTATTGCTATACCTGAGTTTGGAATTAAATCTAAACATTGTAACTGTGCCTCCCGGATGAAAGCAGCATTTTTATTAACAGAAATCAAATCGTTACCTCCATAAATGTAAGGAGCAATTTGTGCGTAATAAAATGGAAAATTCCCAATTGCCCAGCGATTTCTCCAATCTTCAACCATGGCTGGGAAAAGTTCTTTATATTTTGTTGCCTGATCAACATTGGCTTCACCCTGATACCATATTGCTCCTTTAATAGTGTATGGTATTAATGGATTAATCATTGAATTAAACAATGCTGTTGGTATTGAATTTGGCTTTATGTTGATATCTCTATCGGTTAGATCAATTTTTTGATACTTACTCAAAGCCTCGATACTTGTCCAAGCTTGCACACTACTTCCCCCCCATGAGCTTAGTATTAAACCTACTGGAACATCTAAAATTTCTTGAAGTTGCTGTCCATAAAAATAAGCAGTAGCACTATATTTTAATACACTCTCTGGTGTTGCTTGTTGCCAAGCTGAATATTTTAAAACATCTTTTAATGGGGTTTTTGAACCACTTGTTCTTGTAACCGAGAATAATCTTAAATTTGGATTATTCGATTTTGCAACAGCTTCTGCTGAGCCAAATATGGGTTGACCTGCATAACCCTTCATAGGCATTTCCATATTAGATTGACCAGAACACAACCATACCTCGCCAAAAAGAATGTTTTCTAAATTAATTTTTGAAGTTTTACTATTTAAAGTGATTGATTGCGGTTCTTTACTTTCTGTGGTTTTTACCTCAACTGACCAATTTCCTTCAGAATCAGCTTCTGTAATAATTGATTTTTTTAACCAAGAGGTTTTTATGACAATTTTCTCATTGGCATCAGCCCAACCCCAAAGTTTTACTGTAGTATTTCGTTGTAAAACCATATTAGATGAAACAATGGCAGGAAGTTTAATTTTGGCTTGTGCTGATTGAATCAATGCGAGGTTTAAGGCAGTAACTATAACAAGGAGTTTTATTTTTATAATT
>CAIYUO010000009.1 GCA_903929425.1 uncultured Bacteroidota bacterium | reverse complement strand
TGAAATTTTCTTGATCTTTTATAAATTGCTGTGCTGCTAAAAATGCTACCGCTCCATGTGGATCCAATGTATAGTTATATTGTTGAAATACACTTTTGATAGTTGATTGGGTTGTTGCATCATCATAACTATAACTACTCAATGCATGCTTTAAATTTTCAAAATTGTTTTGCATAATTTCCATGATGCGTACAAAATTACTTGGGTTTCCAACATCCATTGCATTGGATACCGTAGCAACAGCTTTATGAACTTCATAATTTCTTGTTTCCAAATATCTTGTCACCACATTATTATTATTACAAGCAGCCACAAAATGTCCTAATGGTAAACCACTTGCTTTTGCAATCATGCCTGCACATATATTTCCAAAATTTCCACTAGGCACAACAATATGCATAGGGACATTATCACCATATTTAGTAACCCATTGTTGCCATGCAAAAAAGTAATACAATTGTTGAGGTAACCAACGTGCTACATTAATTGAGTTTGCGGAGGTTAAATTATAAGACGAATTTAATTCAGCATCCATAAATGCATCTTTGACAATGCCTTGACAATCATCAAAAGTTCCTTCCACCTCTAATGCAGTTATATTTTTCCCACAAGTTGTTAATTGTAATTCCTGTATAGGACTTACTTTTCCCTTCGGATATAATATTATTACTTCAACACCCTGTACACCTAAAAAGCCATTAGCCACAGCACCACCCGTGTCGCCACTAGTTGCTACCAATACAGTGCTCGGTTTGGTTTGATATAATTTATTTTCAATATTTCGAAGTTCATTGGTATTTCGAAGTTCATTAATATTTCGAGGTTCATCAATATTTCGAAGTTCATTGATATTTCGAAGTTCATCAAATTCAGAGCGCTCTTTCAATTTTTCTTCTCTTGATTGTTTTGAAAAATAGCCTAAACACCTGCTCATAAATCTTGCGCCAACATCCTTAAATGCTAAAGTGGGTCCGTGGAATAATTCTAAAGAAGATATGGTTTCGGTAATAGGTACTAATGGAAAATCGAAATTAATTGTCTCGGCACAAATTTGTTTTAATGATGCATCATCAATTAA
Source organism: uncultured Bacteroidota bacterium (assembly GCA_903929425.1). Taxonomy (GTDB): domain Bacteria; phylum Bacteroidota; class Bacteroidia; order Chitinophagales; family Chitinophagaceae; genus Sediminibacterium. Next base: position 1,339 of record CAIYUO010000009.1, on the reverse strand, counting down.
ACCATCAACATATGGTTTCATGACTTCAAAAGCTAAACTTGCATTATCTAAAGTTTTGAATCTTTCTATTTGTTCAGAAGTAAATTTTGGTATCTCAGTAGGAAAATATAATCCCTTATCAGGAGCTTGTCCTGTTATAGCGGCTGTTTTAAAATCAACATTCGGAGATTGTTTTCCTAAACTATAATATTTCATCTCAACTTATTTTTTTACTTGTTTATTTTTTGACTTGTTTATTTCTTTAACTTACTTATTACTTTGAATTATTTGTTATTTAGACTATTTACTCTATTAAACTTGCCTTTTTTTACTTAAAATAATTATTTTATTCGCTATTTTTTAATTGTTTAATATTTATTTGTGTCGATATTTTCACTTTTTAAGATTTGATTTATAAATCAAATCTTAGCATATATGATCCTTGCTATCATTGAGTTCTGGAGTTTGTCATTTGACTTAAAAGTCAAATTCAATTTTTTGATTTTTAGTCAATTAAAATTTCGTTTTTAAACATTTCAATTTTCATATTCACACATTTCATTTTTATGATTTTTACACATTTCAATTTTTATATTTACACACTATAAATAAAAATTTGTCGACATAATGCTTAAATCTCTCAACCCTAGTAAATAAATCTTTTTTCTATTCTCCCAGTAAATTAGCCTTCTATCTCTACTCCTGTTTGATTTATAGTTGTCACATAAGTATGGTGTGCTAAACCCAAGCCTAAGTATAATTTTTTCATTTCATTTTCAACGGCTAATGCTGTTTCTTTTTCTTTACTTAAAAAAAAGATAGATGGACCCGATCCTGATATTCCACCACCTAACGCACCCACTGCTTTACATGCTTTTTTTAAATCATCAAATCCTGGAATTAAAATAGAACGCACAGGTTCAATAATCACATCTTCTAAGGAACGTCCAATTAAATCGTAATCGCTTTTCATTAAACCAGCTACCAATCCAGCAATATTTCCCCACTGTTTAATCGCGTCTTTTAATTTTACATTTTGTTTTAATATACTTCTCGCATCCGCTGTGCGTACTTCAATTTGTGGATGCACAATGGTAACATACAATTTAGGCGAAGGCAACGCAATTACTTCCAAAGGAAAAATGGATCTTACTAAGGTCACACCTCCATGAATACAAGGAGCAATATTATCAGCATGTTTTACACCAGATGCAACTTTTTCACCATTCATTGCGAAACGCACCAAGTCGTCCTTTGTAAATGGATTTCCTAATAAATAATTAGCACCTACAACAGCACCTGCACTACTTGCAGCACTTGAACCCACACCACTTCCTGGCTTAATTAATTTATTTATTTT
>CAIYUO010000008.1 GCA_903929425.1 uncultured Bacteroidota bacterium | reverse complement strand
CATTAATTTTCAGGGGGTAGCAAGGTCGGCTAATGGAACCATTTTAGCAAATTCCAATATTAGTTTGCGACTTTCAATATTAAGTAAGAGTGTGGATGCAACACCTGAGTATGTTGAAACAAAAAAAGTAGTAACCAATGCACAGGGTATATTTTCAATAGTCATTGGTGATGCTGTTGCAGGATCAACAACTGGAACTTTTAGCGGTATAAATTGGGCTAATGCACCTAAGTTTTTAAAAGTGGAAATGGATCCTTCGGGAGGAACAAGTTATATTAATATGGGCATTACACAATTACAGTATGTACCTTATTCCTTTTATAGCTTAGGTGTAGCAGCAGATAATGTAACTGGAGTATTGTCAGTAGCTAAAGGTGGAACAGGGGTAGGTAGCTTAGATGAATTAAAAACAGCTTTGAAAATATCCAATTTTGATTCGACAGCTTTATCAGCTAGGATAGACACAAAATTATCAAAGGCAGATACTGTGAGTTTGTCCAACAGGATCAATACTAAGTTAACTAAAACTGATACTTCAAGTTTGTCAAATAGGATTAATGGAATAAATACAATTTTAAGTGAAGACACATTATATAATATTAAATTAGGTAAAAATATTACTACAAATGTTCCTGCTGGGTATTGGAATATTGGAATAGGCGGTAGTAATTTAATGAATAATACTACTGGTGATAGAAATATTGGAATAGGGGCATATGCGCTTTCATCAAATGTTACTGGTCGCTATAATATTGCGATTGGTTCTGAGGCATTGCTTTATAACACTTCTGGATATAGTAATAATGCTATAGGATTAAAAGGCTTACAAAGAAACACAACAGGCTATAATAATAATGCATTTGGATTTTACGCACTTGCAAATAATACTACAGGAAGTTATAATACTGCTCTTGGAGACAATGCGCTTTTTAATAACACTACAGCTAATTATAATACCGCAATTGGTATAAATGCATTAAATGAAAATACTACAGGTGCCGGTAATACTGCAGTTGGAGCGAATGCAAATTCAATTAATGCTAGTTTTAATAATACAACTGCAATAGGTTATAATGCTCAAGTAACAGCAAGTAACCAAATACAGCTTGGTAATGCAGATGTGACTAGTGTCAAAACCAGCGGCGCAATTACTGCCTCAGGGTTTAAAGTTCCCAATGGTACATCAGCACAATATTTAAGAGCAGATGGAACTGTAACAACTTCAGTTACTGCTGGTGTTCCTTACAGTGGTGCAAGCCAAGCTACAGATTTAGGAGCCTATGATTTAACTGTGAATGGGTTGACGGTGGGGATCGGATCAGGTTCAGCATCTGCAACTAAAAATACTGCTGTTGGAAATAAAGCGTTATTCAATAATTCTAATGGTGATAATAACGTTTCAATGGGGTACAATGCAATGTACACAAACACAACAGGTTCAAATAATATTGCTGTTGGACCAAGTTCATTGAAGGCAAATACAACTGGAACAAGTAACGTAGCAATTGGTTTTGAGGCATTAGCAAATAATACAACTATCGGTCAATTATTGGCTATAGGTACTCAGGCTTTAAAATCAAATACTACTGGATATGGTAACGTTGCTGTGGGTAATCAAACTTTGCAGAATACCACCACCGGAGACAGGAATACCGCATTGGGTGATGTAGCGTTGAATGCTAATACAACTGGTACATATAATACCGCTATTGGCGAATCTGTTCTTAGAAATAATATTACAGGAAACTCAAATACGGCAGTGGGAATGTCAACAATGGTAAGAAATACAACAGGTTCAAACAATACTTCATTGGGTAAAACTTCATTATTTGAAAATACTACAGGCTCGAACAACATAGCTATTGGGATAGATGCTTTGCAGAAGAATGTTGGGAATAGTTCATCTATTGCTATTGGTCAAGGTGCAATGCAATACGCAGATGATAGAACTACTGGACGAATTACAGGAAATACTGCAATTGGTGTCGATGCATTAAGAGGAAGTTCAACTCCAGCGAATAATACAGGACTATATAATACAGCTGTTGGATATCAGACAATTTTTTCAAATACAAGTGGTACTCAAAACTCTGCATTTGGTTATGGTGCATTAACTAGTAATACAACAGGAACTTATAATACTGCATCTGGATTTGTATCATTAGGTCAAAATACTACAGGAATTGATAATACAGCATATGGAACCAATTCACTTCATGAAAATACAACAGGTAATGCAAACCTAGCTATAGGTTCTAATGCAATGTTAAACAATACAACAGGAGCTAATAATACTGCAGTAGGATCATATGATGTACTTAGATACAATACAACTGGAGCCAATAATACTGTATTAGGTTATGCTGCAGGAATTACTAATACTACTGGTAATTCAAATACTTTAATAGGTTATCAAGCAGATGTTGCTTCTAATAATTTGACAAATGCAACGGCATTAGGTAAAGGAACAGTTGTTTCTGCTTCTAACACCATTCAATTAGGGAATACTTCCGTGACGGATGTCAAAACCTCTGGGATAATTACTGCTTCAGGATTTAAAACGTCTACAGGAACTTCAAGCCAATATTTAATGGCGGATGGAACATTAAGTAGTGGATCGGGCGGTGCAGGGTTGACTTTGCTAGGGAAAATATTATATGTAAAGTATAATTCAGGGGTTGGACCTGAATTATGGTATGCTAATTATGACGGAACCAATGCAGTAAAAATAAATATTGTATTACCTTCAGGCGTTGTATTTCAAGATGGTTTAGATGCAGTACATTTATCTCCAAATGGTCAAAAAATATTTTTTAGCGCTGGGGCTCCGTCTTCAATAGGCTCTTATTATGCAGGTACAACTGATATTTATTCTTGCAATATTGATGGAACAAATATTGTAAAGGTAATTGATAGAGGTTCTTCTAATTTGTACATAAAAGGGGCCTATTAAACAAGTATTATATTAATGTTATAAAATATCGTTCTTTTTCTTAAATCACAATATTACCAAACGTATAAATTTTAAATAAACTATTCACTTGCACAAAAAAACTTTAACAAAATTGAGAAAAAATAATAAGTAAGTAATTTTTAAAAACCCAATTATGAAAAAATTTATCCAAAAAATTTCAGTTATAGTTCTTTTAACTATTTGTTTGTTAATGGTTAAGCAATCAAAAGCACAGTATAATAATTATACTTCAAACAATTTTGGATTGTCTTTAATTGAACCAGGAATTGGGCTGGAGTATGCTATTGCCTCAAAGTCCACCATTAAATTTAGAACAGCAATTACTGCATTAAGTTCAGTATATAAACAACAGGTTTTGGGTATGGAAGATTATTTCATTTCATATACATTTCATCCTATTGCCTCCATAGCTTATCGTAACTATTATAATATTGCTAAAAGAGATAATAATAGAAGAAGAACAGATTATAACTCGGCCAATTATTTTTCTTTAAGTGCTATGTATTTATTTAAAAACATAAATGAACCCACAGAAACTGGAGCAATAGCTCCAAAAGGAGGTTTTATTCCTTCATTACTTTGGGGAATTCAAAGATCCTTTAACAAAAGAATGTTTATTGATGTAAATATTGGGCCAGGTTATCATCTTGATGAAAGTAAAATTATACCTATGAGCGAATTAACGTTCGGTATTCATTTATAAAAAACTAACCCTTTTCATTAAGCCAAAACCGTTATAATCATTATACTTAGATACATTATTGACATTTTGAGCTGAATTATATTTAAATTCTCAGAGAATATGTCTTAGGGCTACCATTTGTTACATAAAATAGTATTTTTATAAACGAAACAATTGTTATCCCAAAGTCTAATATTTTATGAAACCATTCTGCTTAATGAAAACTATATTTTTGGCCCTTTTTTTAACGCTTTTATTTCCAGCAATTAATTCATCAGCTCAACAAAGTAACAGTAGCTTGTATAAACAAACAAGTGAAATGGCTGATATCATGATTCAGTATGAGGCTGATAAAGGAAGTATCATGCGTTTTTATTCGGTATCTAGTAAACAAGGGGAAAGGGACAATGGTTATAATACGCCTGAACGTCGTCAGCGATTGTTGAGTTTAATAGAGGATTATCAAAAGCAAATGCTAAAACTTGACTTTACATCAATGGATATTAATGGAAAGGTTGATTATATTTTATTCAAGCGAAATTTAGAGGATCAAACTTATCAATTAAAGGAGGAGCAAATTAATTATGAGCGGGTTGTAAAATATGTGCCATTTTCGGATCGTATATATAAATTGGAGCTTCCGCGCCGTCGTGGAATTGAAGTTGTAGGTCAAGAGGTAGCAAAGGAATTAAATTCAATTAATAAAGAAATTTCCAAATCAATTGCGGGATTAAAAGCAACTGACAGTATTGAATTAACTATGGCTGATTATACCGCTACTGCTATAAAAGGGTTGCAAAGTAGTTTAAAAAACTATTATAGTTTTTACAATGGCTATGATCCCTTATTCACTTGGTGGGTTCCAAAAACCTATACTGTTACGGATAGTTTATTAAATACTTATGCGGTTGCCATTAGGAAAAAGGGAAAATTGGTTTCTTATCAAAAAGATGATGGAAGTGGTATTATTGGTAAGCCCATTGGAAGAGAAGAATTAATTAGACAATTAAAATTAGAGTTTATTCACTACACGCCTGAAGAATTGTTTGATATCGCTAATAAAGAGTTTGCTTGGTGTGATGCTGAATTATTGAAGGCTTCGCGTGAAATGGGTTTTGGTGATAATTGGAAAGCCGCACAGGAAAAAGTAAAAAATTCATATGTTGCTCCTGGTAAACAACCCGAAGCCATGTTTGATTTATACAATCAGTCAGTTGACTTTTTAAAACAGCATGATTTATTGACCATTCCACCTATAGCCGAAGAAACTTGGAATATGTATATGATGTCACCTGAAAGACAATTGGTGAGTCCTTTCTTTTTAGGTGGCGAAACTTTATTAATTGCTTATCCCACCAACACCATGGATTATGATGACAAAATGATGAGCATGCGGGGCAATAATCCTAATTTCTCTCGTTCAACGGTACACCATGAATTAATTGCTGGGCATCACTTGCAAGGTTTCATGGCTGATAGATTTAAGCCTTATCGTAATTTCAATACACCTTTTTGGAACGAAGGAAACTCATTATATTGGGAATTGCTTTTATGGGATATGAAATTTCCAACAACACCTGAGCAACGAATTGGCATGTTATTTTGGAGAATGCACCGCTGCGCTAGAATCATGTTTTCTTTAAATTATCATTTAGGCAAATGGACGCCTCAACAATGTATTGATTATTTAGTTGACCGAGTGGGTCATGAACGTGCTAATGCCGAAGGGGAAGTACGTCGTTCCTTTACAAGTAACTATGGACCATTATATCAGTTAGCTTATATGGTTGGAGGCTTGCAATTTTATGCCTTGAAAAAGGAGTTAGTTGACACAAAAAAAATGACAATAAAAGATTTTCATGATGCCATTTTACGCGAAAATGCAATGCCACTTGAATTATTAAGAGCTTTATTGACAAAACAAGCAGTGACAAGAGATTTTAAAACTTCTTGGCATTTTTACGATAAAAAATAACATATTCGTAAAATATATGATTTCAGCATTTAAGACCAAAGTGGTTATATTTGCTTACAATTAATTTCATGGAATCTACAGCTTTCAAATACACCATCACCGTTTTAATGGCTGTTTATAATACACCATTTACATTCATCAAAAGAGCGGTTGATTCAGTTTTGAATCAAGATTTTAATGATTTCGAGTTAATTATATTAGATGATGGAAGTGATTTGGATATTCAGCATAAACTCATAAGTTATGCTATTCAACATGAAGATAAAATCACTTATTTACGCCATAAAAACAGAAGCCAATCCGATACCATCAATAGAGGAGTACAACTAAGTAATAGCAAATATATTACTGTTATTGATGCCGACGATGAATATAAACCCAATCACTTAAGCAGCTGTTTGGCTGAAATTGGGACACATGATTTGATTAATACAACCACCCATACGGTTGTCAATAATTCCAATGATTATTTTGTACCAGACCGTTTTGACTATAATAAATTAATTCATGTAGATGAATGTGTTTTATTTGCTACCATGTTTGGTAAAAAAGAGGTGTTTAGCCAGATTCAATTTAAGAATATGTATGCATCTGATGCCGATTTTTTTGATAGAGTCCAACAAAATTATGATGTAAAAAAGGTTGACCTGAGGACTTATATCTATTATAGAGATAATAAACAGAGTATAACTGAAACCATTAAATCTAAAAACCAAATTGGAGCTTAATTTTAAGATTTCCCCAAATTTAATAGTAGCAAGTCACATCACTGGGGTATATGATGTAAATAGAAGCAACACTTTAACAGACGATGATTTTTCTTTAGTAACTGATTGGGCTAATTCAATCACGCAAATGGGACTTCATGGTATATTATTTCATAATAATTTTAGTGAAAAAACATGCCAATTGCATCAAAGTGATCAAATACAATTTGTGAAAATTGATTATAATAAAAAATTCAATCCAAATGTGTTTAGGTATATTTTGTACGCTCAGTTTTTTAAAAAATATGCGCATCAAGTAAAAAATATTTTTTTCACAGATGTTTCAGACGTTGTTGTTTTAAAGAATCCTTTTTTAGATTCTATTTTTATAGACAATCCCTCTTTTATATTTTGCGGGGACGAGCCTACCCAATTAGATAATGAATGGATGCAACAGCATGCAAAACATTTAAGGGATCAAATTGCAGATTATGCCCAATATGAGTTTGATTTTAAAAATCATACTTTATTAAATTGCGGAATAATGGGAGGGTCGGTTAACATAATGCATAAATTTATAAATGAGTTAAGTGCCATTCATGAACAATATAATGCAGCAAATACAACAGCTTATACTGGAGATATGGGCGCCTTTAATTATTTAATACGAACAAAGTATAATCATTTAGTTAAACACGGAAAACCTGTAAATACCTTGTTTAAAGGTTATGAATTGGACAATGCTTGCTGGTTTAAACACAAGTAAAATTTTTAAATAAATAATACATATTTTTGCTTTGCATCCCAAAATATGAATAAACTCATCACAATATTATTCCTGCTTTTTGCATTTGTTGGTAATGCCCAGCGATCGACCTTTCATATTAATGGTTATTATTTAAGTGCGACAATACCTTACCAAGCGCCTTTAATATTTACGAATGGTTTAGTGTTAAACCTGGATGCTGCTAACCCTGCAAGTTATGCAGGTGCTGGTAATAGTTGGAATGACTTAAGTGGAACTAATAATGGCACATTGAGCAATGTGACTTTTGAGAGTAATCCCAAAACTTTTGTTTTTAATGGGTCTTCTTCAAGAATAAGTTTTTCTAATGGTATTACTGCTGGTGATAATCTTACTTATGAGGCTTGGATTTATCGATTGGCTGGGAGTGGTGTTATTGCAAATATAAATAGTTGGAATGCTGGATATGTTCATTGGCAATTTGGTGGGAATAGTTTACAATATGCAATAAACAATAATGGCGACAATGATAGAGTTAGCACATTCTCATTTAACTTGAATACATGGTACCAGGTTGTTGTTGTTTATTCCAAAGTAAATAAAACAACTTCGTTTTATGTAAATGGGGCTTTAACAAATACTGAAAGCTATGGCAGCGCTTCTTCAATAACGCAGAATCCTTTTACCATTGGTGCTTGGGATACGAATGGAGCAGGTGCTTATGATCGATTTTTTAATGGGAAAATTGCTGTATTTAGGGCCTATAATACAGCACTCAATGTTACGCAAATACAACAAAATTACAACGCACTTAAATCCTTTTTTGGGTTGTAGGAATTTGGGCATAAACAAATTTCTTAATAGCTTTCCAAATAATGAAAAAACTGTTCACCATATTCCTCTTGTTTCTAGCATTTGTGTGCAGTGCGCAGCTAAAGATGTTTCATGCTAATAATTATATTATAACCCAACCATTACCGCCTTCAATGGTTACCAACGGTTTAGTGTTAAACTTGGATGCGGGCAATACTTCAAGTTATATAGGGTCAGGTACAACATGGACAGATTTGACTGGCTCTGGAACTAATGGCACACTAACTAATGGGCCAATATTCAATGCTGGAAATGGAGGTAGTATTGTTTTTGATGGTGTAGACGACGTAGTTGGTTTCGGCAACATTTTAAGCATAGGATTAAATAGTTGGACAATGTCATGTTGGGTAAAATTTGATGGAGGAACAGGCATAATGGGTATTATGGGTAAAACATCCTATAGAGCATATGATGGTAGATATTCTTTTTACATTGAGAATAATAATATTAATGCTTTTTTTCAACCATCTATTAATAATATTATTTCTACTCCTATTGCGCCATACTTAGATAATAAATTTCATTATTTAGTGATGACAATTAGTCGTTCATCCATGATGTATTTTTATATTGATGGAATTTCAGTTGGGACACCCATTGATGTGAGTAGCTCAAGTGCTATTAATCTAATTTCAACGGATAAGTTTTATGTAGGTTCTTATGGTAGTGCTGACGGACAAAGTCCACTATACTTTTTAAAAGGTAATATAGGTTATGCATCAATTTACAATCGTGCATTATCAGCTGCTGAGGTGACTACTAACTATAATGTTAGTAAAGCTAGGTATGATGACCTTACTATTGGTTCTCAAGTATGGACAAGTAAAAATTTAGAGGTAACCACCTATCGAAATGGGGATGTAATACCTCAGGTAACCGATCCTACCCAATGGGCCAATTTAACAACAGGGGCTTGGTGTTATTACAATAATGATGCTGCTAACGGAGCCATTTATGGTAAACTATATAACTGGTATGCTGTAAATGATTCCAGAGGTTTAGCTCCTGCAGGTTGGCATATACCTACTGATGCGGAATGGGCAACTGTTGGCACTAGTTTGGGTGGGAATAGTGTTGCAGGTGGTAAAATGAAAGCAACTGGTACAACCTATTGGGCTAGTCCAAATACTGGAGCTACCAATCAAGCTGGATTTGGTGGTCTAGGTGGTGGCTTCCGCAATAGTGATGGTAATTTCTATAATATATTAACAGATGGGTACTATTGGAGCGCCACTAGTAGCAGCACTACTGACGCATTGTTTCGCTACTTGAATTCTGGCAATGCGAACCTGAACACATATAGTGGGCTTTCCAAAAAAATAGGATATACTATACGTTGTGTTAAGGATTAATTTTTAAACCTTATTTTACCTTGTTAAGATATACTTTAGCATTCTCCTTGTTTATAATATAGTTAAAGTAACGCCTATCTTCTGCCGATCTAGTCCTTTCAATAAAGGTGGCATCAACATTGAAGTTTACGTTGAACTTATGATTAATTCGATTGATGGCCTCCGCTCTTACACGCTTTTGAATTTCAATAGCTTTCCTTTTAATGCCTAAGTAGGTATTGAGTTCATCTAATGTTAAGTAAGAATCTATATCCGACTTTTCAATTAGTTTTGATATTAAGTTTATTTCAATTGAATTGAATTCATTGCTGTTTAAATCTATGTTATAAGATTCTTCCTGTTCAGGAATAATTGGAGTATTTTTTTTCTTTCTTTTTAATAAATATATTGTTAATAATACTAAAGCTAATATTGCAATAGTTATGATTATTAGCCATGGGAATAATTCATCACTATGTGAAATATATAACGGGTAGGGTTCTTCTTTAAAATCATTCATTGAAAGTTTGAATGACCTAAGTGTAGTATCATTTACAAAGGTGTAAAATACTTTACCCTCATCTTCAAATAGGGTTTGAATTTCTGAGGTGGATCGGCTTAATAATTCACCTTTTATTTTAATATTAATCAGTCTATAAACTTTATTAGTTGAAAAATTAAGCAGTAACAATTCATTAGCTCCTCCCGCTATATTGGCATTTAATGATGGGGTATTAATGTTGAAATAATTGTATTGAAGTTTTAATTTATCATTTAGTTTTCCGATTTTAACATTTTTTTTGTTCAATATATCGAACGCTATAACTGATGTTTCAACATTATTGATATTTGTTGATTCATCAATCCATGGAAATTCGATATAGTATATTATGGATTTTTTAGGTAGATAATTAAAAAGCCAATTTTCGGTTCTAAACTTCACATTAATCTTATCAATAGACCATTCTGCTCCATCTGTAAAATGGGTTAATTGGCCGTTTTTGTTCCAGTAGCCGTAACCCCCAAATGAGTATATTAGTCCATTGTATGAAAAATTTATAGCATTGAAATTATTACCTGAAAAATAGGTCGAGTCTATTCGGGTAAAGGTGATTTTAGATTGATTTAAGTTGGTGGCTTTAAATATTTTACCAGTACCGTCAACAAGTGCGAATAACCCAGTTTTATTTTTTATAAGCGTAAAAGTCGCATTTACATTACCTAGTTTGATTGGGAACAACTCCAATTTCCTGGTTTTATTGATAATGCTTATCTCATTTTTAGTATTGTATAGGTAAGTCAGTAAAGGGGTAGATTGAATTGTATACGATTGCGTTTTTGCAGATAAGGTTAGAAACAGAACTAAAAACGTAGTTGAAATTATTTTCATAAGTTAAAAGTAGTCATGTTGGAGTAATGAATTGGTGCTTTGGTTGAATTTAAAGAAATATTATCGGTTATTAAAATTAAACCGTATATGTAAGTGATTGAATTGATATTTATAGTAAATGATTTTAAATTATTATAAATTATCTACTATTAGAAAACCGATATGTTTAATTCTTTTAAGAAACACCTGAATTTTATAAAAAATTAATAGAAAGCTCATGGAAAAATGTAAGACTCTAGGTGAAGAAACATATTTTGAATTTAGCCTAGTGAATAATGAATTGTTAATTACCTATGGGTTTACTTTAGATGAACAAAAGACTGTATTAATTCAAAACTCCCTAATTATAAGTGTAATTAATAGAGTTCATTATCTTAAAGAAAATGATATCGAACACTATAAAACAAGTAGTTTTTATACAATTACAAAATGGGAAAAATGTCCCAATACCCAATATTGTCCATATGTGGCTAAATTAGTTTTAGATGTATTTCCTGAAGATTTAATTAATAATTTTTTAAAAAAATAATTTATGTTTAATAAAAATAAAATAATGTATGGATTTTTATTTTTTTTTACGTTGGTGGCTTTATTTGTTTCTTGTTCAAAAACTAGTAGCACAAATTCTACTGTCAATGCAACTCAAAATATTGTTGTACCACTGGCGCCTTCAAATCTTACTACATCAATTAATTCAAATTCAACAATTACATTGAATTGGACAGATAATTCTACAAATGAGACAGGATTTAAAATTGAACGGAAATCATCTTCTACAAATTATAATTTATTAGGTACTGTGACAAAAGACGTAACTAATTTTTTAGATTCAAGTGTAGTTTTCTCTACCTTATATACTTATCGAATATATTCTTATAATCAAACCGGTAGTTCATTAAGTTATACAAATGAAGCTTCAATAACTGCTATTGGACTTCCTGTAATCTCTACTAAAGCAATTTCTGACACTGGAGCATCTAATTTAATTACAGGAGGTAATGTGACTAATGATGGTGGTAGTTTAATTATGCAAAGAGGGGTTGTTTATAGTACAACTTCATACCCTACAATTATAAATGCAAATAAAATTATTGACAGCACAAACTCAATTACGTTTACTACTAAAATTACCGGCCTTGATGCTAATACAAAATATTTTATAAGATCTTTTGCAACAAATAGCTTAGGTACATCTTATGGTAATCAGATTGAGGTTGTTACAAAATATATAGATTTGAGTTCTGGTTTAGTCGCTTATTATACATTTAATGGTAATTCAAAAGATTCTACATTAAATCATAATGATCAAATTGAATACTCGAATCCAACATATGTAGAAGATAGAAAATTGAATAAAAATTCTGCAATATATTTTAATGGAAATAATTACACATTATCAAATAATAGTTTTCTAAATTCAAGTAACGATTATTCAATATCAATCTGGTTTAAATCCAATTCTTCACAACCAGGAGCCTTATTTAATACAATTCCACATCAAAAACTAGGTGTCAATTTGAATTATCTTTCAGGTAAGCCAAATAAACTAGTCTATTTTTTAGGGAATGGTATTAGTACTAATGGGCCATGGTCCATAGCTACTGATCAGTTCATTGATTTTACAATTATAAGTCAAAAATGGTATAATTTGGTTATTAACTTTTCAAGCAATTTAACAAATTCTTCAAAACCTAATACTTGGGATTTCTATATAGATGGCAAGTTGTATAACACTTTCACTTCAAGTAAATCGGCTGGTATTGAACTTTCACAATTTGGTTTTGGTGCATTTTTTGCGACACGCAATTATTATTCATTTTATACTGGTGCATTAGATGATGTTAGGGTTTACGATAAAATTCTTTCAATTTCCCAAATAGAATATATCTCAAGTCATTAAAGAAATTAAAATTTTATGAAACTATTTATTACATTATTATTTCTTTTCGGAATCACTTACTATTTAATTAAAAATAGATCGAAAGATTCTATAACATTAAAAAGAGTTACAATATTGACTATAATTTCAATTG
>CAIYUO010000007.1 GCA_903929425.1 uncultured Bacteroidota bacterium | reverse complement strand
GCATTTTCTAATTTAAATCCTTGCTCTTCACTAATTACAGTACCTGCTGTTAAAATTGCAATGTCGTTTAACATTTCTTTTCTTCTGTCACCAAATCCTGGTGCTTTCACTGCAGCTACTTTAATAGTGCCACGTAATTTGTTCACTACCAATGTTGCCATTGCTTCGCCTTCTAAATCCTCAGCAATGATCACTAATGGACGACTAGTTTGTGCTACTTTTTCTAAAATATGTAAGATGTCTTTCATTGCTGAAATTTTCTTATCATAAATTAAGATATATGGATTTTGCATTTCTGCCTCCATCTTTTCGCTATTGGTAACGAAATAAGGCGATACATAACCACGATCAAATTGCATTCCTTCCACCACATCAACTGTAGTATCAGTTCCTTTAGCTTCTTCTACAGTGATAACACCTTCTTTACCTACCTTAGACATTGCCATTGCAATTAACTTTCCAATTTCATTATCGTTATTTGCAGAAATAGAAGCTACTTGTTCAATCTTTTTAGCATCGTTTCCGATTGTTTGAGATTGCGCTTTTAAGCTTGCTACTACTTTTTCAACAGCCTTGTCAATACCGCGCTTTAAATCCATTGGATTGGCACCTGCTGTAACGTTTCTTAAACCTTCGCTAACAATAGCTTGCGCTAAAACAGTAGCAGTAGTTGTACCATCACCAGCTTGGTCAGCTGTTTTTGAAGCAACTTCTTTAACCATTTGAGCACCAATATTTTCAATTGGATCTTCTAAATCAATTTCCTTAGCAACTGATACACCATCCTTAGTTACTGAAGGTGATCCAAATTTTTTCTCAATTACAACGTTACGACCTTTTGGCCCTAAAGTTACTTTCACAGCGTTGGCTAATGTGTCAACACCTTTTTTCATTTTATTTCTCGCTTCTAAGTCGAAAAAAATCATTTTTGACATATCAAGTTATTTTTAATTCTTTAAAATTTAATTATTAGATATTGCAATTATACAATTGCCAAAATATCACTTTCACGCATGATCAATAAATCTTGACCTTCAATTTGAATCTCAGTACCTGCGTATTTACCATATAAAACGGTATCACCCACTTTAACAGTTACTGGTTCGTCTTTTTTACCAGGACCAGCTGCTAAAATCACACCACGTTGTGGTTTTTCTTTAGCGGTGTCTGGGATAATAATTCCTCCAGCTGTTTTCTCTTCAGCAGCGGCAGGCATAACAATTACTCTGTCGTGTAAAGGCGTAATGTTTAACTTTTTAGCCGTACTCTTTGCCATACTTTATTAGTTTTGGTTTTATAAATTAATTGATTCATCTATGGTTGTTCAACAATCTTGCCAATGACTTTTTTACGCGTAAAACAAGTCAAAATAGCAGTATAATGTCCACATTATAGACAAGGGAGACAAATCTATGCTTTAAATTGACTATTCAAGGTTTATTTATGTAAAAAATGTCAGTTTTTTTGGAATTATTTGAATAGATTTGCAGCCCTTATAGCTCTTAATATTATGATGAACAGACGAAATATCCGAATTAAAGTAATGCAGGTTTTATATATGCTTGAGTCTAAAATTCAAGGCAGTTCCACCTCTTTGCTTAACAAAGAATTTGATAAAACGCGCAATTTATTTGTTTTCCTAGTTCATCTAATTCACCAGGTTGCTTTATATGCCGAAGTGGAGTCCCAACAAAGGGCTTCAAAAAACCTCCCCAATAGTGCTGATTTATCAGTTAATATTAAAATTGCCGGTAATTTAATTGTTTGGCAAACGCTAGAAAGTGAATCCTTTAAAAAGGTAGTTGAATTAGTAAAACCACAGCAATGGATTGAAGAGGATTATGTAAAAAATTTATTTAGACAATTGTCGGAATCAAATGAATACAAGACATATATCCTTGAGGAAAGTCGAGACAAATCAAAAGAGAAGGAAATTTTAAAATTCATTTTTGGGACCATCATACTAGGTTCTGAAAATGCGGTTGATTATATCGATGAACATTTCACCAATTGGGAGGATGAAGGTGATATGATGATTGGCTTTGTATTAAATTATATTCAAAAGCCGGCTGCTATTGATTTTCATGATTTAGTAGGAGATGAGAAAATGAAATTTGCAAATGATTTATTGCAAACAGCCATTGATAAAAAATCCATTTCTGAAGAAATTATCAAACCAAAATTAAACAACTGGGATCCTGAACGTATTGCCATGATTGATATGATATTGCTTCGATTAGGTGTTTGTGAACTAGTTTATTTTGATACCATTCCAACAAAGGTTACCATCAATGAATATATTGATTTAGCAAAGGAATATAGTACCGAGCAAAGTGGTCATTTTGTAAATGGTATATTAGATAGCATTCACAAAGAATTAGTTGGTAACGGAAAAATTCAAAAAGTAAGTTTTAAGGGTAAATAGTATACCTTATATTTGTACATAACATTGATTCAAGAATAAGATAATTCAAATTTCAAATAATTAAACAAATAAAAATGACAGCAATTTTATTACAAGCACCACAAGGTGGAGGAACATTTCAATTGGTATTTTTAGGTGGTATCATCGTAGTATTTTGGTTTTTCATGATTCGCCCTCAAGCTAAAAAAGCGAAGGAGCAAAAAAAGTTCATTGATAACATGCAAAAAGGTGACAAAGTAGTTACCATTGCAGGTATTCATGGTACCATTAATAAAGTAAATGAAGACAATACGGTTCAGTTAGAAGTAAGTCCTGGCACTTATTTAAAAATTGAGCGTTCTTCAATTAGCTTAGAATGGTCTCAAGCAATTAACAAATAGTTTACTGCTAAATAATTTGATATCCGAAATAGGTTTATAGTAATATGAAACCTGTTTCGGATTTTTTTTGTCCCATTTTCTTGTAACTTTAAGTACGTCAATTTCGTTTCAGTATGTCTAAAATAATTGGTTTAACAGGAGGGATCGGTTCAGGTAAGTCCATAGTTGCAAAAGTATTTGCGAATATGGGTGTTCCTGTATTTGATGCTGATGCCTCAGCTAAACAAATTATGAATACGAGTGAAGAAATTAAGGAAAAATTGATTGCGGCATTTGGGGAGAACGTTTATACTCCAAGCATTGAAAGTGCATCTGAAAATAATGACATTGCTTCTGCAGGCAAGCAATTCATTTTAAACAAAGCTTATTTGTCTAATATAGTGTTTTCAGATTCGCACCAATTAGCCATACTTAATTCAATCGTTCATCCAGTTACGATAAAGGCAGCGATGGATTGGGCAAATATGCAAACCACACCATATGTTATTAAGGAAGCCGCCTTGTTTTTTGAATCAGGATCCTCACAGGGCATACATAAAATAATTGGAGTAAGTGCACCTAAATCATTAAGAATTCATAGGGTTATGAAAAGAGATCAATGTTTAAAAGAGGAAGTTGAAAAAAGAATGTTGAATCAAATTGACGAATCGCTTAAAATGAAATTATGTGATTGGGTAATTGTGAATGATGATCAACAATTATTGTTGCCACAGATAGTGGCTCTGAATGAAAAAATACTTTCAAGTTTATAGATAGTTATAAATGTTTTTTATTCCTTTATAATCTTATAACACCAGCGCTTTAATCTTCCTTCAAAATCAAATGGGGTAGTAGCTTTTGTGATATCTTTTACTTGTGTGCTATTGATATTTTCAAGATCAATAATGAACTGGGTATAGTTGGTACTAAAGTATAAAATACCACTAGGTTTCATCGAGCGAATTACATCATTTATCAATTCCACATGATCGCGTTGAATGTCTAAAATATCCTTCATTCTTTTACTATTGCTAAAGGTGGGAGGATCCATGACTACTAAATCATAATAATTGGAAGGCAACGTTTTTAAATATTGTTTTACATCGGCGTGAATGAATTGGTAAGCAACTGTATTTTTTAATAAGTTAATCGCAAAATTTTCTTCACTCCATGCTAAATAAGTTTTGGATAAGTCAACTGATGTTACTGATTTAGCACCTGCCGCTGCAGCATATACCGAAAAGGAACTGGTATAGCTAAACAAGTTTAAAAAGTGGTTATCCTTTGCTTCTGACGCCACCATTTGTCTTGTCATTCTATGGTCTAAAAATAAACCAGTGTCTAAATAGTCAGTAAGGTTTACTAAAAATTTATGACCGTTTTCCTCTACCGTAATAATTTTTGACTCAGTGACATCTTCCTTTTCATATTGACCTTCTCTATGGGACATTCTTTTTCGCAACTTCACATACATGTGATCAATAGGAACGCCTGTCATAGTGGATATAATCGCTTTGGTAGTTTCAAACCAAGCAGCATGTTCATCATCCGTTAAGGCATGACGTCTATTGTATTCAGCTATATATATGTACTCCTCATAAAACTCGATACAAATAGGAAATTCAGGTAAGTCATGGTCATAAAGTCTCCAACAAGTTAAGCTTAAACGCTTTGCTTGTTTAAGGCGATGCTTATAATTTTTAAGCAACCTATTTTCAAACATTTGAAATTTCTCTGGAGTCACTATTTTAATTTAGCCAAAGCTTCCTTAATTCTAGCCCATGCTCTTTCAATATTTGTCATACTATTGGCAAAAGAAAAACGAACACAATTTGGTTCTCCAAATGCATCGCCCATTACCGATGAAACGTGTGCAGTATTTAAAAGGTACATGCTAAAATCAGCAGCGTTGGCAATTGTTTGTGTGCCATCAGATTTCCCATAATAGCTACTAACATCAGGGAAAACGTAAAAAGCACCTTCAGGAGCATAGCACTTAAATCCTGGCATCTCACCTACTAATTTTAAAGTAGTTGTACGACGACGTGTAAACTCCTCCGTCATTTCTAAGGATGGTTTTAAATCACCGACTAATGCAGTTACTGCAGCTTTTTGAGTGATGGAGCAAGTTCCTGATGTAAATTGACCTTGCAATTTTTCCATTGCTTTTGCAATTTCAACACTTGATGCTGTGTATCCAAGTCTCCAACCAGTCATCGCGAAACCTTTACTTAATCCATTGATCACAACTATTTGATCTTTAATTTCATCAAATTGAGCAATGCTTTCATGTTTACCTACAAAGTTGATATACTCATAAATCTCGTCTGATAAAATAGTGATTTGAGGATATTTTTTAAATAAATCAGCAATAGCTTTTAATTCTTCTTTGCTATACACTGCACCACTTGGATTACAAGGGCTTGAGAACATAAATACTTTTGTCTTAGGCGTAATGGCGGCTTCAATTTGAGCAGGTGTTGCTTTAAAACTTGCTTCTGTGCTTGTTCTGATTTCAACCACTTTACCACGTGCAATTTTCACTAACTCTGAATAAGTTACCCAATATGGAGTAGGGATAATTACCTCATCACCATCATCAACCAATGCTAATATCGCATTTGCTAAACTTTGTTTTGCTCCTGTTGAAGTAACAATTTGTTCTGGTTTATAGTCAAGGTCATTGTCTCTTTTTAATTTTGAACATACTGCTTCTCTTAAATCTAAAAATCCTGCAACAGGTGTATAATGTGACCAGTTGTCATTAATTGCTTTAATAGCAGCGTCCTTAATATGTTGAGGTGTATCAAAGTCGGGCTCACCTAAACTTAGGTCAATAACATCAATTCCTTGCGCTCTCAATTCACGACCTAACTTAGCCATTTTCAAAGTTTCTGGCTCACTAAAACGATTCAATAAAGAAGATAATATCATGGTATTTAATTTGGTAGCACAAATTTCGCAAATTATTCGCAAACGCCTGTAAGTTTTAGGTATTTGAATACATTTAATTATTCAGTCTTTTTAGCATGCTTTGTGAATATCTATGGAAAGTCAATAGGGAAGGTCAATTACGGCAATATGTCGTTGAAATTAGGCAAGAATGTTTTTTTCCTTTTTAGCTCGTAATCATAAATTAAACGACCCATATTTTTGTAAAATGGGTAACCAACGGCATCATAATCATATTTGCTATCGTTTATGATACCATCTTTATTACAGTATATAACACCACTTAACATGAACTCAACTTTATTAACCGTATCTACGATGTAGGTGATGTCTAATAAAAAACCATAGGCGTCTCCAACTTTATTAAAAATTTTAATATTGGAAGGGATAGGCGATTTCTCTGCACCCATAAACATAAACTTGCAATAGGCTGGCCAATAATCAACTGAGTCATAAGTAGGGTATTGTGATTCAGTAGGAAGGGTGTGCATCCATTTTAATAGAAATTGACGATCATCCTTAGTAAGGTTAAACCTATTTTTATGGGGTGTTTCATCATAAAAAATAACCGATTGTAAAATATGATGTAAGTCGTTTAAATAAATTCGATTTTTAACTGAAAAATCTAAAGGTTTCATCACTAATGAATCATCACCATTATAATATCCGTTTCCTAAAAATGCGTTGTAATAAGGGAGTTGTTGTTTATTATATTGAGCATCCTGATGATATATTTTTTTACCATCTTCATTAAAAAAGTCTATGGCTTGGGTTTGTCTGCTCTCTTCTTGTGTCCTTCCTAATTCAAGCCTATTGCGAATGTAAGCGTCATTGTATCCTTTTTCAGCCAGTTTTGAATGAATGCTTTCCTGACCCATAAATTCAAACAATCTATTTGCAGCATTATTATCACTGACTAAAAATATTTCTTTGATTGCTTGTTCAATACTTTGTTTTCCATTAATACTATATGGATTATTGTAAATAATTTCTTGTCTTGCACCAACACTATCATAATACATCATGGTGGATTTATTTACACCTGGTATATTTAATGTATTTAGTTTGTCTAAAGCTAAAATAGCCAATGGCATTTTTACCGTACTAGCAGGGTAAAAGTATTCCGAAGGGTTTAATCGATAACTGAACTCTTTAAAATGAGGTACATTATTTTTATCTCTATCAATTTGAGTATAAAACAATTGAACTCTGTAATCATTTGGGTTATTTAATATGTCTCCAAATTGTTCAGGTTTTTGACGCATCAGGTTTTCCAAAAACGTCGTGTTTACTTGTGCCTTACTGCACAAAGTAGTGAGTATTAAAAATAAGGTGACTGTCCAAAATTTCATAATCAAATGTATTAAAAACTAACATACATTTGTCTAAGATTATGGAAAAATTTATATCCGTATTTGATATGTTTAAAATTGGGGTTGGACCATCAAGTTCCCATACCCTTGGGCCTTGGCTTGCGGCATTACATTGTTTAAATCACATCGATGATTTGAATGATTTACAAAAGGTTGAAAAAATACAAATTAAATTATACGGTTCTTTAGCCAAAACAGGCAAAGGGCATGGAACGGACATTGCTGTTGTCATGGGTATACTTGGAGCAGATCCAACAACAATCAAGACTGATTTGATTAGTAATTTGATGGATGATGTTAAAAAGCAGCAATCAATAAGTTTAAAATATAAAAAGCAGATTCCATTTAATTATGATGTAGATATTGTTTTTTTGAAAGATCAATCCTTACCTCATCATCCTAATGGATTAAAATTTTTAATTACCATTAATGGAGTTGAAAAAGTATTTACTTATTTTTCAATAGGAGGTGGTTTTATTGAGTTCGAAGCAGAAGAAGCGACAGCTTCTGATGCAGGGAGTAAACTAAACTTAGAAGTTCCATTTGATTTTTATACTACCAATGAATTATTACATTGGTGTATGAAAACTGGAATGAATATTAGTGACATTGTTAGAGAAAATGAAAAGACGAATTTAGAAGAGGCAATTTTAAATGAAAAATTGGATGCAATTTGGAACACCATGTTATCCTGCATTTACAAAGGTTGTAAAACGGAAGGAGTTTTACCAGGAGGCTTACAAGTTAGACGTCGTGCGTATGATTTAAATAATCAGTTAATTCAACATGCATCCTATAATAATATGGATGAATGGAAAAATTTACTTGTTAAAGGGGGACATGATTTCAGCTATATTCTTGATTGTGTGAGTTGTTTTGCATTGGCTGTTAATGAGGAAAACGCAAGTTTCGGAAGGGTAGTTACTGCACCTACTAATGGTGCAGCAGGCGTTATTCCTGCTGTTTTATTATACGCTCAATTATTTTGCAACAAAAATAAACCATCGGAAATAAGACAATTTATAATGACTGCCAGTGCTATAGGCGTTTTATTTAAAAGTGGTGCTACCATATCGGCGGCGATGGGTGGTTGTCAAGCTGAGATAGGTGTATCATCTGCCATGGCAGCTGCTGCATTAACTGAATTATTAGGAGGTAATCAAAAACAATGTTTAATGGCCGCAGAAATTGCAATGGAACATCATTTAGGGTTAACCTGTGATCCAGTTGGTGGCTTGGTTCAAATTCCATGTATCGAACGTAATACGATGGGTGCTATTAAAGCAATTACTGCTGCACAATTAGCTTTACAAAGTAAACCTGATTTCGCAGTGGTTAGTTTAGATAAAGTAATTAAAACCATGTGGAATACGGCTCTGGATATGAATGTTAAATACAAGGAAACGGCCGACGGTGGATTAGCAGTTCAAATTCCTATCGCATTAGCAGAGTGCTAGTTTAATTATTTAGTAGCATTATTAAGTATCATTTTTAGAGGCAACTTATAATTCTCCTGCTACAAATTCGTGATTTGAATAGTCTTTAATGACATCATATAAAGTACCTCTTTCAATAGGTTGTCGTTTCACTTGTTTAATGAGTGCAACTAATTGTTCAGTAGTCATAGCAGGATTTTGCTCCTCACTACCTGCCATAGAATATATTTTCGTGGTATCATCAATTGTGCCATCAATATCATTAACACCATAACTCAATGTTAATTGAGCTGTATCACGACCAAGCATTGGCCAATATGCTTTTACGTGTGGGAAGTTGTCAAGATACAAACGTGATATAGCATACATTTTTAAATCATTGACCATTGTAGATTCTGGTACATGACTCATGTCATTGCCATCGTTTCTAAATTTCAAAGGTATAAAAGTGTTGAAGCCTTTTGTTTTATCTTGAAGTTGGCGCAGACGTTCCATATGATCAATTCGATGCTCATATTTTTCAATATGTCCATAAAGTAATGTTGCATTGCTATGCATGCCTAATTCATGAGCAGTTTGGTGTATTTCCAACCATTGATCAGCAGTTGCTTTATCAGCACAAATTTGTTCACGAATTTCAGGGTGAAATATTTCAGCACCACCACCAGGTAATGAATCAAGTCCTGCTTCATGCGCTAATCGCATACCTTCTTTAGTTGTTACATTCGCTTTTCGAAACATGTATTCCAACTCAACGGGGGTAAAAGCTTTGATATGCAAAGTAGGACGATGTGCTTTTATCGCGCGCATCAATTCCAGAAAAAATGTCAAGGTTAATTTCGGATGAACACCACCTACTATATGAACTTCGGTTACTGGTTTACCATCGTAAGACTTAACAATGTTCAACATTTGATCAATGGTTAATTCCCATCCTTCTTCCTTATGCGCATACAACTTTGAGTAGGAACAAAACTTACAAGAGAATACACAAACGTTGGTTGGTTCAATGTGAAAATTCTTGTTAAAATAGGTTTTATTGCCGTGTAAAGATTCTCTTTTCCAATTGGCTAATGCACCAACATAGGGTAGTGATGCATGTTCAAATAAATATACTCCTTCGTCAAATAAAAGGCGCTCATTTTTAATTATTTTATAACCAATTTCTTGTAAACGTGTATTTTGCTCTGCACCTATAATAACTTCAATTCCTTTCGTGTTCATACCTGCTTATTTTGACTACAAAGTTACGAATTATCACAAGACAATGCTTGAAAATTAACCTATCAAAATACCAGCGATACTTGCTGATAAATAGGAGGCAAGGGTACCTGCTAATAAAGCTTTTAATCCCAATTCTGCTAAGTCTTTACGTCTACTTGGGACTAATTCACCAATTCCGCCAATTAACATTCCTACACTACTAAAATTGGCAAACCCACAAATTGCAATACTAACAATAAATAAACCCTTTTCAGTTATAATAGGCACCACTTTACTAGTAAGACTTTTAAATGCCACAAATTCATTGATTGTTAATTTTTGACCTAGTAAGGTTGCTGCATTTTGTATATCAACATTTGGAATACCCATTGCCCATGCCATTGGATAAAATAATTTTCCAAATAAATAGTTTAAGCTCAAATCTAAATGTGCATTAAACATATGTCCAACTTTTAACAAGCTCCAATCAATAAGCGCAATTAATGCGATAAAACCAATTAACATCGCGATTACGTTCATGGCAATTTTGAAACCTTCGCCAGCGCCATGGGTGATTGCATCAATGGTATTACTATATTGACTCTTTACTTCAAGTTTAACTTTTCCCAGGGTTTGAGATTCCTCGGTTTCTGGGAACAAAATTTTTGCTATCACCAATGCTCCAGGTGCGGCCATTAAACTTGCTGTAATTAATTTGGGTGCCAAGTCAATACCTGCTTGCGCTCCCATATTGGCATAAACAATTAAAATTCCGCCAGCTATACAAGCTAGACTTCCACTCATGCTAGCCAATAACTCACTCTTTGTCATAGATGGCAAATAGGGGCGTATCATAACTTGAGCTTCAACTTGACCTACAAAAGCACTTGCTACATTACTCAATGCTTCGGCTCCACTAACGCGCATTATAAAATTCATGGCTTTAGCAATAACTGCTACAATTCTTTGCATGATGCCAAAGTGATATAATAAGGCCACTAAAACACATACTAAAATAATGGTTGCTGTTACATTAAAGGCAAATACGAAACCACCATTTGCAAAATCAGCTACACCATTTGGAGTAGTTGCCGATATTCCTCCATAAACAAAAGCAGCACCCTGACGTGAAAACTGCTCAATTTTACCCATACCTCTTCCTAAAATTTGAAAAAAATTAGTCACTACAGGAATTTTTAATACTAAAATCCCAATGACTAACTGCAAGGCTAAACCACTAGCAACCAATCTATAATTTATGTTCTTTTTATTATTAGAAAAAAGGAATGCAATACCTAAAATTAAAAGTACCCCAATAAGCCCTTGAAATTTGTCCATGGTTAAAAATTATGGTAGAAAGATAAAAAAAATCCCGCTTAGAAGCAGGATTTTTTATCAATATTGAAATGTTATTCAATTATAAATGCGCTTGGATTTTTTTGTCCAAAACAGCTTTAGGTACTGCTCCAATTTGCTTGTCAACAACTTGTCCGCCTTTTACAAATAAGATTGCAGGGATGGAAGTAATTCCAAAGTTCATGCTCAAGTTTGGATTCACATCTACATTTACTTTTCCGATGTTTACTTTTCCTTCATATTGAACTGCTAATTCTTCAATAACTGGCCCAATGGCACGACAAGGACCACACCATTCTGCCCAAAAATCAATTACGGAAAGCTTATCACTTTCTATTACTACTTGCTGAAAATTTGCGTCTGTAAATTCTTGTGCCATATTTTTAATTTTAATTTGTTATTATATATTTAGTAGGTCTCAAAAATAGTTCCAATCTTTAATACCTGACCATTTGACTTTTCCACTAAAATTATATGTCATTGGGGACAATTAATCTGCCAATGGGGCACTTTATTTATACCAAATTCACTTTGACGCCTAATTCAGGGGTATTATCTAAAAAGGCTACTAAGTCATCATTCATTAAAAATCCTTTTTCAATTGTCAATAAACTTGCTACCATTTGCTCCCTAGGTTCAATAAAGGTTACTTTAAAGGATGATTTGCCAGGGTTTTGTTTTAAATTTTTTTCAAAAAAAGCAATTATGTTATCATTTAAGTGAGCTGGGTGCAATGAAATTTCAATGGACCTTGTTTGATTTTGTTTTACAGTTTCCAATAAAGACATGCTTTGAATTTTAAATTCAAAACTATTAGGTTGGTTGTAACGATTCCTAAATGCACCATTTATATATATTTTTTGTCCAACCTCAAGATAATTTTGAAACTTAACATAATCCTCACTCCATAAAATAAAATCAGTTTTACTAGTAAAATCTTCTATTACAAATGATCCAAAATTCTTTCCTGTTTTAGTAACTCGGTGTTGCACATCAATAACTAGGCCAGCTAACTTAAACGGTTTACCCAATTGATTTGGATGGGTCGATAAATTATCCCTTACCTCATTAAAGTCTGTAATATTTGTGAAATTATAATGACGCATTTCAAAATTAAAATGATCTAATGGGTGACCACTCATAAACATGCCTGTCACTTCTTTTTCATGCTCCAAGGTTTCTGTTAAAGTCCAAACTTCACAGGTAGCTAATTTTGGAAGTGGAACATGCATAGCTGATGGCAAGTCCCCGAATAAAGTATTGGTTGTTCCAGTGTCCATTGCTTGTGATGCTTGGGCATACTGAATTAATTTTTCTAAACCATTGGAACGATCTCCGTCGGCCACATTAAAATATTGAGCTCGATGATATTCAGGGAAACAATCAAAAGTGCCGGAATAGGCCAAACTTTCTAATGATTTTTTATTAACCGCACGAGATAATACACGTTTAATATAATCTACCATGTCTTTAAAATGGCCGTTTTTATTACGTTCAGTAATGATGGCTTCAATGGCGGATTCACCAACACCTTTTAAACCGCCTAATCCAAAACGTATTTGGCCTAGTTTGTTTACTGAAAATCCTTTTAAGGATTCATTTATATCTGGCCCCAAAACTTTTATACCCATTCGCTTACACTCTTCCATGAAGAAGGTGATTTTATCAATACTGCCTGCATGATTTAATACTGCCGACATATATTCACCAGGGTAATGTGCTTTTAAGTATGCAGTTTGATAAGCAACAAATGCATAGCATGTTGAGTGTGATTTATTAAATGCATACTGCGCAAAAGCCTCCCAGTCAGTCCAAATTTTATCTAATATTTTTTCTGGATGCCCATTTTTTACAGCACCCGCAATAAATTGGGCTTTCATTTTGTCAAGCACCGATTTTTGCTTTTTACCCATTGCTTTTCTAAGCACATCAGCATCACCTTTTGTAAATCCACTAATTTTTTGACTCAATAACATTACCTGCTCTTGATAAACTGTAATACCATAAGTGTCTGCTAAAAATTCTTCTACTTCAGGTAAATCATAGGCAATAATTTCTCGGCCATGTTTACGTTCAATAAAGTTGGGGATGTAAGCCATTGGACCAGGACGATACAAGGCATTCATGGCTATCAAGTCAGCAAATTTATCGGGCTTTAAATCACGTAAATGCTTTTGCATTCCTACCGATTCAAATTGGAAAGTAGCATTGGTTTCGCCTTTTTGATATAATTGGAAAGTTTTTTCATCATCCAATGGTATATTATCCAAATCAATTTTAATACCGTGATTTTGCTTAATGAGTTCAAGTGCTGTTTTTAAAATAGATAAGGTTTTTAATCCCAAAAAATCCATTTTAATGACACCGGCTTCTTCAATCACCGAGCCTTCAATTTGCGTAACCCATAAATCAGAATCCTTCGCTGTTGCCACCGGCATGATTTCGGTCAAATCCTTAGGGGCAATAATGATTCCCGCTGCATGAATACCTGTATTTCGTATGGAACCTTCTAATTTTTCAGCTTCATGTAAAACCATTGCTCTTAAATCGGTTCCATTATATATTTCTCTTAATTTTTTGATATTATCTATATCCTCTGATTGATAACCTTCCTTTTCAGCTAATGATTTTTCGCCTTCTTTTACCGTAAATGGTGCGTGTAAACAACGGTATAATTCTGTGCCTGGTTTATCAGGTACTAATTTTGCTAATAAATTTGATTCTGATAAAGGTAAATCCATAACACGAGCTACATCCTTGATACTACTTTTAGCAGCCATCGTGCCATAGGTGATAATTTGGGCTACTTGTTCCTTGCCATATTTTTCAACGACATAATCAATTACTTTTTGTCGACCTTCATCATCAAAGTCCGTATCAATATCGGGCATGGACTTTCTATCCGGATTTAAGAAACGCTCAAATAGTAATTGATATTTAATGGGATCAATGTTCGTAATGCCAATACAATAGGCAACCACACTTCCTGCTGCCGATCCACGACCTGGACCTACAAATACATCCATTTCTCGACCTGCTTTAATAAAATCACTCACAATTAAAAAGTATCCAGCAAATCCCATTGTTTGTATTGTGAATAATTCAAAATCGATTCTTTCTTGAATTTCAGCGGTGATTTCAGGATAACGTTTAATGGCACCTTCCCAAGAAATATGTTTTAGAAATTCCCATTGATTCATATTTGCATCCTTATGAATTTGAAATTCCTTAGGAATTGGAAAAGCGGGTAGGAGGATGTCCTTCTTTAAATTTAAAACATCCACTTTGTCAACAATCGCATTGGTATTATCAATCGCTTCTGGAATATCACTGAACAACTCAATCATTTCACTTTGCGTCTTAAAATAAAATTCGTTGTTCGGAAACTTGAATCTTCGATTTTTAATTTGAAGTTCATCATTTACGAAGTCATCAAAACCTGGAGTCGATTGTTTCTCACCTGTGTTCACACATAACAAAATATCATGCGCATTGGCGTCGTCTTCATTTATATAATGACTGTCGTTGGTAGCAATAACGGGCACTTTATATTTTTTTGCAAATTTCAATAAAGTTGCATTGATGGTTTCCTGTTCTGGAATACGATGTCTTTGTAGTTCTATGTAATAATCTTCACCAAATATGTCTAACCACCATTTAAATTCTTTTTCAGCATCTTCTTCGCCATGTTTTAAAATATATTGTGGAACATGGGCGCCTATGCAACAGGTTGTAGCAATGATTCCTTCATGATATTTTAATATTAATTCCTTATCAATTCTTGGATACTTACTATACATGCCTTCAATGTATCCTAAGGAGGTAAGTTTTATTAAATTTTGATAGCCTATTGCATTTTTAGCTAATAAAACTTGATGAAATCGGTTGTCTTTATTTTCTTTTGTAAATTGTTTTTGATGCCTGTCTTTCACCATGTAAAATTCACATCCGACAATTGGTTTTACCATTGGTGCTAAAATGTCATTTCCGTTTTTATCCTTACCAATTACTTTGGTTTTTTTCCATGCTTGACTTACAAAATTAAAGGCACCAAACATATTGCCATGATCTGTAATTGCTAAAGCAGGCATGTTATCCGCGATAGCTTTTTCATATAAGCCATTTATGGATGCTGCTCCATCCAATAAAGAATATTGTGTATGAACATGTAAATGTGAAAATGTGGGCATAATTGGGTAGGACTAAGTAGGCAAATATCGTTTAATTAAAGGTTTAAAATTTGTAAAATTTTCCACAAAAACAATGAAAATTGAGTTTATTCAACCTGATTATGGGCTTCTTGACTTAACTTGCATATGATGTATTTAAAAAATTTGAATAAATATTTATTTTTAGTTTCTGTCATTGCTTTTTTGACTAGTTGTAAATCAATACAATCAGTTTCAAGTAAAGCACAAGCTTCAATTCAGCAATATAAAGGTTCGAAAAATGTTGTTCAAACATGGGGCAGTAATACAACCAATGATGGGGAAGAGATTGAGTTTTTAGATAATTTGTCCGTTACACCTGGTAAAGTTTTTATCAAAAAATCATCATTAGGTATTGGTGAAGAAACGAACCCCACTTCAAATGCAAATAATGAGTTAATGCCAGCTAACATGTCGGATGTTGAAAAAGCAAACTGGCTTCAATTAAAATACTCCATCAAAATGGATGTGGCTGTTGAGTCCATTAATAATATTCCGCTTTTGCAAAAAATTGACGAGTGGTATGGGACACCCTACAATTACGGAGGTTCTTCAAAGTCGGGTGTTGACTGTTCTTATTTTACCTTTGACGTTATGAAAGGTGTTTATAATATTAGTATTAATCGAACTGCTGCTGAACAATACCAACAAACAACAAGAATCAATTGGGAGGACCTTAAGGAAGGAGATTTAATCTTTTTCAAAACCGAAGGACCCAACAAAATATCACATGTTGGTATTTATCTGACTAATAATAAGTTTGTTCATTCCTCTGTGAAAAAAGGAGTTACGATTAGTGATTTATCAGAGCCCTATTATCAGCGAACTTTATTTAGTATGGGTAGACTTCCTGATTTAGAAAAGTAGTAAATTAATTTATTTTTATTTGAACATAATACAGTTGTTCAATAGCTTTTCCAAATGCAACCTTATCAAATTTATCCAACTTTATTAGTCTTTTTTGTGGGGTATAATCTAAAGGTAAAAAGTCGAATGGTTGGTTTTGATAGGTAAAATGCAAAGGCAAATTAAAACCATTGATGCAATTTTTATATTGATAGGTTAGTATTTTCTCACGTTCATCATAACTTAAACTCAATATGGGGATTTGAACGGTTCTTAAATATTGATCAAATACTTTACTAAAATTAATGCCTGATTTTGTTGAGATATAATTTTCAATTTGCCCTGTTGTTATAGTTTGATGATAAAAATCCTGGTTCAGGCCAATTAAAATACTTCTAAATATACTATCATTGTGTATAGCGGATCTTATACTATGCAACATCACTGCGCCTTTTGCATACATATCATTACTGCCTTCCTTATTTACCCCGTATTTTCCAATAATGGGGATATCATTTTCAATTCGATCTCTTAACCCAAAAGTGTATTCGTCGCCTGCTTTTTTGCCGTAATAATAATCGGTGAATAAGGTTTCTGAATAACTTGTAAACCCTTCATGAACCCACATATCAGCAATATCCTTGGTGGTGATATTATTTGCAAACCATTCATGACCACTTTCATGTACAATTATATAATCCCATTTCATTCCCCATCCTGATTGAGATAAATCACTTCCTAAATAACCATTTGAAAACTTGTTTCCATAGGCAATAGCAGACTGATGTTCCATTCCTAAATGGGGGCTTTGTACCATTTGAAAACCGTCTTCATAAAACGGGTAGGGGCCAAACCAATACTCAAATGCTTTTAACATTTTTGGTACCTGAACAAATTGTTGTCTTGCTTTTGCGGAATCTTCTCTTAAAACCCAATAGTGAATATCTAAGTCGCCTTTTAGTCCTTTATACTTTTCATTCCAACCCACATAATCACCTATATAAGGGATGATATTATAATTGTTTATTGGGTTTGTAACTTTCCAACCATAATAATTTGGAAGGTCGGTATTTGTTGGTCTGCC
Source organism: uncultured Bacteroidota bacterium (assembly GCA_903929425.1). Taxonomy (GTDB): domain Bacteria; phylum Bacteroidota; class Bacteroidia; order Chitinophagales; family Chitinophagaceae; genus Sediminibacterium. The sequence goes on along the minus strand of CAIYUO010000007.1, from coordinate 24,965 downwards.
ATTGGAAATTAATTTAGTGCCCTCGGGTACAAACATGCGGACACTAGCACCTTGGTCTGGTTCATCGGATTGAATATCTTTACAAGGATACCAAACGGATGCACCCAATCCTTGGCAGGCAACCGAAATCCAAGGTTTGCCATTTATATCTTTAGTCCAAATCCAACCTCCATCCCAAGGTGGACGAACTGCCTCACGAGGTTTTCCATGATAATAAATACAAACAGTAAACTCGCTATTTATTTTAAAGGATTGATTGGGTGTGGCGATAGCAATATTATTAGCTCTTGTAAATGGTATTTTTACCCAATCATTTAATAATTTTTGATTTTTCCCAACTTCAATATTGTTGATTAAAATACTATCAATAATCAAGGGTTGTTGTAAATCAATTTGAATTTGTTTTGTTTGTTTAATGGCTTTTGCTCGCCAAACCACATATCCACTAATTGATTTAGTTTCAATATTTGGACTTACATCAATATCATATTTTAGAATATCAAACCAATCTCTATTTTCATTTAAACTTCCTCGTAAGGAGTCGGCTTTTGTAGAAAGTGGTTGTGCATTTACTGAAATGCTTACACTCCATAATAATAGTAATAGATAATTTTTTTTCAAACTTATCATTAATCCTTTTTCAATTTGTTCTTAAACACTTTTTCGAATTTCTCCAATTTTGGACCAATTACATAGCGGCAATAACCTTGATTGGTATTGTCATTATAATAGTTTTGATGATAACTTTCAGCTGAATAGAATTTGCTAAAAGCCGTTATTTCAGTAATAATGGGTTTGTCCCAAGCTTTGGCTTCGGTCAATTCAGCTTTATATTTTTCTGCAACTAGTTTTTGGTGCTCATTATGATAGAATACTGCACTGCGGTATTGTGGACCAACATCATTCCCCTGTTGATTTGGAGTGGTTGGATCATGTGTTTTCCAAAAAACTGCTAAAATATCATCTAAGCTAATTTTAGTGGTATCATATACAATTTGACAAACTTCAGCGTGTCCAGTTGTTTTATCACAAACTTGCTCATAGGTAGGGTTTTCAATATGACCACCGCTATAGCCGCTAGTCACTTTAACAACGCCTTCTAGTCTTTGATAAATGGCTTCTGTACACCAAAAACAGCCGGATCCTAGGGTAATGGTTTCAGTATTTGTCATATTTATCGTTTTGTTTGTTTTGACTTTTGTATTGTTTTTGTTGGACTGTGCACAGGCTTGAAAGCCCAAAAATGCAGTAAACAGTAAAAATCCTGAAATAATTGGTTTCATAAGTTGGTATGAGGGTGTAATTTAAAACAATCTGCCTCTATAATTGTTCAAATGCTGTTAATGTTTATTTAAGTAAATTTGCGTCCTATTTATAAATATGAGAGTTTATCCCGAAAATGCACTAACCCAATTAGAATTTGACAAAATCATTGCCATTTTATTAGGCCATTGTCAAACTAATATCGGAAAAGAATTAGTGGAGGATATGCGTATACATACTCATTTAAAATATATTCAAACCGCTTTAAAACAAACGGAAGAATTTAAATATATTAAACTAGCTAATCAATATTTTCCTACTGATTTTGTTTTGGATATTAGAAAGGACTTAAAACTATTAGGCATTCCCGGTGCGCAGTTAGCCGGTGACCAATGGTTATTAGTTAGACGTTTAGCGGACCATTCAGGCAATTTATACAAATGGTTTGATGCAGAACGTAAACAATCATATGCAAGTTTATATGAAGTAATTGGAGACAGTTATTATGAAAAAGCGATTATTGAAAGTATTGATGGGATCATTGATGAAAGAGGAAATGTTAAGGATAATGCATCGGATGATTTGGCTAAAATCAGAATGCAATTGTATAAAAAGCGTCAAGAGTTAAGACGCATTTTTGAAAAAGTGATTCATCGATTAGCGAAGGCTGGATACACAGCTGATATCGATGAAAGCTTTAGTAATGGACGTAGAGTAGTGGCAGTTTTTTCGGAATATAAACGACAAGTAAAAGGTTTTTTACATGGTGAAAGTGATAGTCGTAAAACGGCTTTCATTGAACCAGAAGAAACTATTGAGCTAAATAATGAATTATATAGTTTAGAGCAGGAAGAACAAAAGGAAGTGCAAAGGGTGTTAAGACAATTAACGGCCATACTTTCCCCATATTCTTCGCTGTTGTTAAACTATTTACAAATGGTGGGAATTTTTGATTTCATTCGTGCTAAAGCAATATTGGCAATTGATATGAATGCAAGCATGCCCATGGTGCAAAACAATGCTACTTCTCAATTAATTGATGCATATCATCCACTTTTGTATTTGTATAATAAAGTATCTGGTAAAAAAACAATACCTGTTAATTTACACTTGGATGATGAGGCCAGAATTTTAATCATTAGCGGACCCAATGCAGGTGGTAAAACCGTTTCCATGAAAACCTTAGGATTGAACCAAGTGATGTTACAAAGTGGATTGTTAGTGCCTATGAATCCAACTTCACAAATGGGCATTTATAAACAACTATACATTCAACTAGGTGATACGCAAAATTTAGCATTTGAATTAAGTACATATTCAAGTCATTTAATGCATATGAAGCATTTTATAGAAAATGCAAATGGTAAAACATTATTTTTTATTGACGAATTAGGTAGTGGATCAGATCCACATTTAGGAGGCGCTTTTGCGGAAGTGATATTGGAAGAATTGTCACACCGTCATGCCCAGGGGATAGTGACAACACACTATTTGAATTTAAAAGTAATGGCTAATCATAATAAAGGAATTGTAAATGGTGCCATGCAATTTGATGAAGTAAAGTTGGAACCCTTGTATCAATTGGTAATTGGTAAGCCCGGAAGCTCCTATACTTTTGCTATTGCTGAAAGAATTGGCCTTCCTAAAAATTTGATAAATCGTGCGCGTAAATTGGTTGACACACACCATTTTGAATTAGATAAATTATTGAATAGAACCGAACAGGATTTACAATTGGTGCAACAAGAACGTAAGGAGCTACATAAAAAATTAAAAGAAAATGATGTCTTAAAAAATTCCCTGCAACAAATGTTAGACAAGGAAAAGCACCATCAACAAATTAGTCTATTAAAGGAACAGAATAGAGTAGCGGAGGAAAAATTTAGTTATAATAAGGACATGGAAAGACAATTAAAGCAAATTGCTTTGGATTGGAAAAAATCGGAGAAGAAGGAGGAGGTGATGAAGAACTTGTATAATTTATTATTTAAAAAGAACGACGCAATTGTAATTAATAAATTAGCGAAAAAGGTTGATAAAAACTTCAAAGAGACCAATGCACCAATTTTGGTAGGCGCAACGGTGAAATTAAAAAAGAATTATCAAGTAGGTGAGGTGTTAGAAATTAAAGGCAAACGTGCTATTGTTAAAGTTGGACAGTTGCCAATGAATATTGATTTAGTGGATTTAATGGTGGTTGAAAAAATTCCGGAAACAAATATTAAGTTAAAAAATAAATAATAAACTTATGATACTTGACGATTTAAATAACATTAATAAGTATGTAGCGATACATCCAAGATTTGAAAAAGCATTTGCCTATTTATTAGCTACTGACTTTGAGTCGATAAAGCCTGGCAAATATCAAATTGACGGAGATCATGTTTACGCCATGGTGGTGAACGATGATGGAGTTCCAATGTTGGAATCAACCTCGGCTTTCGAATGCCATAATACTTACATTGATATTCAGTATGTATTTGGCGGATTAGAAACTGTTGGTTACAAATCCCGATTAACTTGTGTGGAACAAAGAGGTGAATATGATGAAAAAAAGGATGTATTATTTTATGAAGATGCACCTGATTTCTTTTTTAAATTATATCCTGGTCAATTTGGAATATATTTTCCGGATGATGTTCATGCACCTATGATTGGTGAGGGTAAAATTAGAAAAGTGGTGATGAAAATCCGTGTTAATTAGATACAATCAATATTCATAAATACATTTTATGTCAGTGAAACAAGTTGAGATGGTATTGGCTCCAAGAGAACCGCATTATGTAGGTGATGGTTTTAAAGTTCATAATTTTATACCAAGTGCATATGGATTAACTATGCAGCGAATGGATCCCTTTATTATGTTGGATTATGGAGCGAAGTTTTATTTTCCGCCAAGTACCAGTAAGGCAAGAGGAGTAGGTGTTCACCCACATAGAGGATTTGAAACTGTTACCGTCGCTTATAAAGGAAGTGTAGCTCATCATGATAGTAGTGGCGGCGGTGGTGTAATCGCCGAAGGTGATGTTCAATGGATGACGGCAGCAAGTGGGGTATTGCATAAAGAATATCATAGCGATGAATTCAGCAAAACAGGAGGAGATTTTCAAATGGTTCAATTATGGGTAAATCTTCCTGCTAAGGATAAAATGAGCACACCTAAATACCAAGCAATAACCAATGCTCAAATACCTAAAATTCCTGTTACTCAAAATGGAGGTTTAGTGGAAGTGATTGCAGGTGCTTATGAAGGAAATATTGGTGCTGCTAGTACCTTTTCGCCGGTTCATTTGTTAAACGCAAAGTTAAATGAAGGTGGAGAAGCTAGTTTCAATTTCCCAGCACATTTCAATACTGGTTTATTGGTGATTGAGGGTAGTGTTATCATAAATGGCACGGAGGATGTACCATTAGATCATTTCGCTTTGTTTACAAATATTGGTGAATCCTTTACGATAAAAGCAACTGAAAATAGTATCGTATTAATTTTATCTGGAGAACCCATTAAAGAACCCATTGCAGCGCACGGACCATTTGTGATGAATACACGACAAGAAATTATGCAGGCATTTGAGGATTATGAAAATGGAAAATTTGGAGAATTAGTTGATTAGATTTGACTTAAAATTTTGATAACTATGAAAAATTTTCGTTTTGTTTTATTGTTCCTTTTAATTTTAATTTTTTCTAAAACAGTTGTTGCACAATTTGAAATTAAAATTAAATCAACCAATACCTATGATAGTATTGCTTACTTAAGAGGAGTTGTTTTTGATGATAAAAATTATATTCCTAAAGACACCATTGAGCTATTAAAAGGGTTACATACCGTAAAATTTAATAAATCGATAGTTGGAGGTATCTACTTTTTGTATTTTCCCAAAAGCAAGCAAAAGCTTTTTTTGACATTGGAGAATAATGACAAAATTAGTTTGTTGATTATCGATTCTAATTACCTCAAATCAGTTACTACCAATAGCGTAAAAAACGATAGTTTTTTTGCTTATCAAAGATTTGAAAAAACTTTTTCTAATGTTGACAGTTCCTATGATTTGCAAATAAAACAAGGTAAAAAATTTAACCTTTCTCAGAAGGCAGCTTTTTTTGAATATAAGAATAGGCAGTTAACTTCTTGTAGAAATGCAATCATGAAAACATTAAAGGCTTCGTCGTCATTGTATTTGTACTTTGATGCTTTAAATAAATTGGATGCTTCGATACCCAATCGTAAACAATTTGAGATGCGAACAAAGTTTTTTCATTCCTTCGATTTGAATGCACCTAAATTATTGTTTACCCCAGTCATTAAGCAAGTGCTAACTGAATATTTATCTTACTATCCTTTTCAAGCAGATTCTATCATTAAAGGAGTTGACACGATAATGCAAAACTTAGATTGTAAAGGAAAAGCGTATCCTTATATATTTGACCAGCTTACCAAAATTTTAAAGAATCGAGAAATTCAAAATAATACAGTTGCTTACACCTATTTTATCAATAAGTACGTGAAGCTAAATAAATGTAAATTTTTGGATCCGAAATTTGAGAAACTATTATTGGAGGAATTAGATAAATTGTCCATCTTGTCTTCACAGGATACTAGTTTAAATATTATATTAAAGGACACTTCTGGAGTCGAACAAAATTTGCATAATTATGCAAAACTTCATGATTTAACTTTAATTACTTTTTTTGATCCTACCTGTGAACATTGTAAAGTTGAGTTACCAAAAATGGACAGTGTTGTAATTTTATTGGAACAACAATTTGTACGTAAAATTGGGAAGTTTACGGTTTGTAATGATATGGGAACGCAGCCTGAAGTATGGAAGGCATTCATTAAAGAAAATAGATTATTTAATGATTATATTCACGTTAGTTTAGGTGCCAATAATGAAATTAGAAAGGCTTATGATGCATATACGAATCCACTTTTTTATTTAATAAACAAACAGGGGAGGTTTGTAGGAAAAAAAATCAGTGTCAATACCCTAAGAAAGGTGATTTTAAACTATGTTCAATCTGGGAAATAACTATTTAAATTAAACATATTTGATTAATTTTGTTTTCTAAATATTTTATATGAAACAAGTTTTTTTAGCAACATTATTGATTTTAGGTGCTTTTGTAGTAAATGCTCAAACGACACCAGCCCAGTCAGATATTACTAAAGTATTAAAATTTACGAACGACAATTATGATATGGGTAAAATTGTAACAGGTAAACAAACTGAGTTTACTGTTGATGTTGAAAATATCAGTAATGCTCCAGTAAATTTGGATAATGTAATGGTAGGTTGTGGTTGTACCACTCCAAGATATACTAAAGGTCAAGTAATTGCTCCAGGTGGACATGCTTCAGTGGTATTAGGCTTTAATGGTAGTGCAAGTGGTGCCTTTTCTAAAGTTGCTACAATTTTTTTTAGTGGTAATTTAACTAAACAGGTAAGTTTCCATGGTGAGGGGGTACCTCAATAGGAGATTTCAATATATTTTAAAAAAGGTCATCCGTTGGATGGCCATTTTTTCTTTTGCATTTGTTTGCTGCTAAAATTTTACAGGATTAGCTCCCGTTGGTCGCTGATCCTGTATATATAAACATTTTAAATCTAAGGATTAGCTCCCGTTGGTCGCTGATCCTTGAGTGGGTGGGCTTCAATAGGCTCAAAAACCAGTGGCTTCGCCACTATTTTTTTTGTTTCCAAAGGGCTTTGCCCTTTTAACACTTTTCTTCAAAATTTTGCATAAAAGCAAGCTTTATGCCTCATTTTTCGAAATGTGTATTCACTTCGTGACTTTTGAAAACAAAAAAACCACGATAAATCGTGGTTTTTGAGCCTATTGGCGGAGAGTTAGGGATTCGAACCCCAGGACCTGTTACAGTCAACAGTTTTCAAGACTGCCGCAATCGACCGCTCTGCCAACTCTCCGCGGCAAATGTAGTAACTGAATCCCAATTATGCAAAAAAAACATATAATAATTGTGGTTAAATGAACGACCTAATTCATTGACTACCATGTATCTTTACAAAAATGGTATAAGTGAAAGAATTATTTGCATTAAATGCATTTTTTTGGAAATATAGATTTCGGTTTTTTTCTGGAATAATACTTGTTATTGCAACAAACTATTTAGCTGTTTTGTCACCCCAAATTACAGGCTATGTTGTGAATCTTGTTCAAGAAAAATTATTACAGGGTAAAGGGAGTCAAAATGTGAACCATGATTTTATAATCACACTAATTGCTCAATTTAGTAATCAGTTCCAATTTAGTTTCCCAGCATTAATTGCCTTTTGTGGAATTATTATTTTGGTCTTAGCTTTATTTCGTGGGGTATTTATGTTTTTCATGAGACAAACTATTATTGTCATGAGTAGACATATTGAATATGATCAAAAAAATCAAGTGTTTGCTCATTATCAGCAATTAGATCCTGAGTTTTATAAAACGCATAGTACGGGTGATTTAATGAACAGAATGTCTGAAGACGTTAGTAGGGTAAGAATGTATACAGGGCCTTCCATTATGTATTTAATAAACCTAATTTCCATTATTGGATTTTGTCTTTTCAACATGTTTAGTAAGGACTTGCAGTTAAGTTTATATGTATTAGCGCCATTACCTGTTTTAGCAATTACAATTTATATTGTGAATACTGTTATTAATAAGAAAAGTGAACAAATACAATCTCAGTTATCTGACTTAACAACTAATGCACAAGAATCTTATTCCGGAATTAGAGTAATAAAGTCATTTGTTCAGGAGTCAGCCATGCTTGGCTTTTTTAAGAAAAACAGTGAGCTATATCGAAAAAGTGCAGTTGGGTTGGCGAGTGTAGAGGCTTTTTATACACCTACCATGTCATTGATGATTGGTATAAGTACTTTGTTAACTATTTACCTTGGAGGTATTCAAGCATATCATGATCCAAGTAAAGTGGGGATCATCATTGAATTTGTCTTTTATATAAATATGTTAACTTTTCCGGTGAGTGCTATTGGTTTAACTGCTAGTATGATTCAACGTGCTGCCGCGTCGCAAAAAAGATTAAATGAATTCCTAGCCATTCAACCAACTATATATTCAGGACAAAATGAATTGAAAGAAAAATTAGTTGGAAATATTGTATTTGAAAATGTTGATTTAGTGTATCCTCATTCTAAAATTAAAGCAATTTCTAATTTTAACTTACAAATTAAAGCTGGACAAAAAGTATTAATTCTTGGTAAAACGGGATCAGGAAAATCTTCCATTGCGCAACTCATTACTAGAATGTATGATCCGTCAAATGGTAAAATCACAATTGACGGTCAAAATATTAAATCATTGCCTTTGCAAGCATTCAGAAAATCAATTGGATATGTGCAACAGGATGTGTTTTTATTTAGTGATTCAATTGTTAATAATATACAATTTGGATTGACAGATTTAACTGATGAAAAATCATCTTATGCTGAAGCTACTAAAGCAGCTAACATTGATAATGAAATAAATCAGCTTCCAAATAAATTTGAGACTTTGGTGGGAGAAAGGGGGACCACATTAAGTGGGGGGCAAAAACAAAGAATATCTATAGCTAGGTCAATTATAAAGGACCCTTCTATATTTGTATTTGATGATTGCTTAAGTGCAGTTGACACTAAAACTGAGCAATCTATCCTAAATAATTTAGCTGCTTATATTGATCATAAAACAGCTATTTTTATTACACATCGAATATTTTTTAATTACAAATTTGATTTGATTATCTATTTGGATGCTGGACAAATTGCTGAAATTGGCACACACGAAAGTTTGTTAGCCCATAAAGGCCTTTATGCTGAGCTTTATAGCCTTCAACAAACCCAAGAAAATTCATAAATAAATAATTTCAAAATTCCAATCAATTTATATATTTTAGACTAATAATTGAAATTTCATCATATGGACAACGAGCAATTTGAGCAGAACGACAAAAGAATAGAAAGTGTTTATAGCACAAGAATCAGAGCAGGGAAGAGAAGAACCTATTTCTTTGATGTAAGGGCAACTCGAGCAAATGACTATTTCCTAACGATTACAGAAAGCAGAAAACGATTTGATAACAATGGTTATGATCGACATAAAATTTTCTTATATAAGGAAGATTTCAATAAATTTTTAAAGGCAATAACCGAAGCGCTTGATTTTGTAAAAACGGAGTTGATGCCTGATTTTGACTTTGATGCTTTTAATCATGATGAAGAAGAAGGCACCTATGTGCCTGATGAAAATGGAAATAGGCCTAAGTTTGTTCAAAATCCTAATGATGATTTGTCAAATAATGTTAATGTAAACACTGAAAATATCACTGAAAATACAACCGCTGATACATTAGTAACTGCAACAGTATCAAAACAAGAACAAGTATCGGAATCAGAACATGATATAGATCCTTCAACTATTACTGAAAAGAAACCGTTGGAAGCACGTGATTCAAACGCTAGTCAAGGGGATAATTTGAGTGACGAAGAAGTGGATAAGTGGTAATTGAAATAGGAGATTGTAGGTCTTATTATTTTATGACAACTTTTTAGTCATCCATATATCACATCCGCAGTGGCCACTATTCCCTAACGGTTGGTTGATTCTTACAAAACCTACTTTTTCATATATTGAAACTGCCTTTGAAAGTTCAGGCATGGACTCTAAGTATACTTGATGATATCCATTTTGTTCAGCCCATTGCATAGCATGTAATAATAATCTTTTTCCTAAACCAGTTCCTCTTGCTGAGCTATCTAAATATAATTTAACCAATTCACAGGTTCGATCAGGTAGGTTCAGGGTTGGGTAAATGCCACAACCACCAACAAGTACATCATTGATTGTTGCTACAAAATAAAATGATCCTGGAGTTCTGAATAATTCATAAAGTGCATCAGTCGTAGGATCAAAATACACAGTCCCAGGTTTATTAGCTCCAAATTCAGTTAAGGTATCCCTAATGACTTTAGCAAGTGCCACATTATCATTAGGCTCAATTGGACGTATTAAAATTTGATCCTCCATATTTTATCAATTATGCTTTTTTCCAATGTTTGTATTGGTTAATTAGTCCATTTGTTGAACTGTCATGACCTTTTACTAATTCATTGTCACCCAATTCAGGAAGAATCATATTCGCTAATTGTTTTCCTAATTCAACACCCCATTGATCGTAACTAAATATATTCCAAATAACGCCTTGTGTAAATATTTTATGCTCATAACAAGCAATTAAAAATCCTAATGAATTAGGGGTTATCTTCTTAATTAAAAAAGAATTCGTTGGTTTGTTGCCTGCAAATACTTTGAATGGTGTTAAGAAATCAATTTGTTTTGCTGATAATTTCTTAGCCTCTTTTAATTCATTCGTTACTTCATTTTGCGTTTTCCCATTCAACAAAGCTTCCGTTTGTGCGAAGTAATTGCTCAGTAATTTATCATGATGATCACCAATAGGATTATGAGATTGTGCTGGTGCAATAAAATCACATGGAATCATTAAGGTGCCTTGATGAATTAATTGATAAAAAGCATGTTGTCCATTCGTTCCTGGTTCGCCCCAAATAACGGGACCTGTTGCATAATTAACGGCTGTGCCTTTTCGATCAATATATTTTCCGTTACTTTCCATATTGCCTTGTTGGAAATAGGCAGCAAATCGATGCATGTATTGATCATAGGGTAGGATAGCCTCACTTTGTGCACCAAAAAAATTAGTATACCAAATACCTAATAATGCCATGATAACTGGTATGTTTTTATCAAATGAAGTTTGTTTAAAATGAAGGTCAGCATCATGTGCACCTTTTAATAAGGACTCGAAGTTTTCATAACCAATAGTTAATGCAATCGATAATCCAATAGCACTCCATAATGAATACCTGCCACCAACCCAATCCCAAAACTCAAACATATTTTTACTACTAATACCAAATTCATTTACCGTTTTCTCATTCGTACTTAAAGCAACAAAGTGAGTTGCAATATGCGATTCGTCATTTGCATGTTGTAAAAACCAAGTCCTAGCAGTGTGAGCATTGGTCATCGTTTCCTGTGTAGTGAATGTTTTAGAGGCCACTAAAAATAATGTTTCCTCAGCGTTTACTTTTTTCAAAGTTTCAGCAATATGTGTTCCGTCAACATTACTCACAAAATATACTTGAATGCCATCCATCCAATATGGCTTTAATGCTTCTGTTACCATTACGGGGCCTAAGTCACTACCACCAATTCCGATGTTTACAATTGATTTTATTTTTTTTCCTGTGTATCCTTTATGCGATCCACTATGAACTGAATCGCAAAATGTTTTCATTTGTTTCAACACGCGCTTAATTTCAGGCATGATATCTTTTCCATCATGCAATAATGGTTCATCTGAAAAATTTCTTAATGCAGTGTGTAATACAGCTCTATTTTCAGTTTCATTAATGGCTTCTCCAACAAATTGTGATTTAATAGCTTCTTTTAAGGAACATTCATTTGCTAATTGCAATAATAATTGCATTGTTTTTTCTGTGATAATATTTTTTGAATAATCAAAAAGTATTTGATCGGTAGCTATTGAGTAATTTTCAAATCGTTTTGGATCAGCAGCAAATAAATCCTTCATGTGTTTGCGATTCATCTCTTCCTCATGATGTTTTTTCAATACAAACCAGGCCTGTGTCGTTGTTGGATTAGTTCTTTGTAACATTTTTACTTATTATTTTTGATCGCTTTTTTTATTTTTTTAAATTATAATGCATTTATAATATCAACGGTTTTAGCTAAATCGTTTTCTGTGATATCTAAATGAAATACAAATCTTACTTGAGTAGGGGTCATGGCGATAGCTAAAACACCTTTTTCTTTTAAGGTAGCAACTAGTTGTGCAGCTGAATATTTTCCACCGATTGTTGCAATAACAATATTGGTTTCAACGTCTAAAATAGATGTGACAAATTCCTTAGTTAACAATACATCACTTAATATTTTTGAATTTTTATGGTCATCGGCTAAACGTTCAATATGATAATCCATTGCATAAATACCTGCAGCTGCCAAATAGCCAGCTTGTCTCATACCACCACCAAATACTTTTCTCCAACGTCTTGCTTTTGTTATAAAGGAATGGGAGCCAATTAAAACACTTCCAACTGGAGCGCCCAATCCCTTGCTTAAACATATAGAAATTGAATCAAATATATTGCCATATTCAATGGCAGCTTCTTGTTTATATACTAAAGCATTAAACAACCTTGCACCGTCTAAATGCAATGCTAAACCATGCTGTTCGGTAACTTTTTTGATATTTTTAAATTCGTTAAAATCATAACAGGCTCCACCACCTCGATTACTGGTATTTTCCAAGCTTACCAAACGTGTAATGGGCTTGTGTACATCCTCGGCATTAATTCCGGCTAAAACTTGATCAGCTGTTACTCGACCACGATCACCATGAAGCAGCTTTACGGAACATCCTGAATTAAAGGCGATTCCACCACCTTCATATTGGTAAATATGGGATAATTCATCACAAATTACCTCGTCTCCAGCCTGTGTATGGGTTTTTATAGCCAATTGGTTGGTCATGGTGCCACTTGGGCAAAATAAACCTGCTTCCATCCCAAATTTAGCGGCTGTGATACGTTCTAATGAAATAATACTAGGATCTTCGCCAAATACATCATCCCCAACTGGAGCAGATTGCATAAAAGCTAGCATACCAGGGGTTGGTCTGGTGACGGTATCGGAACGGTAGTCAATCATACTACGAAGATAATTGGAGAGGGGGGATTTACCTTAAAAAAAGTGGTTAAAATGTGGTTTAAGTCCTTAACAATCAATATTTGTAAATTTAATTACAAAAATGTACCTTTGCAGACTGATACCACTATACTATTTTAGTGTTTCTGACGTTATATACTTAAATAAATTCATTGCATGAGGCAGCTTAAAATTGCAACCCAAATCACCAACAGAGACTCTCAAGCGGTTGAAAAATACTTACAAGAGATTTCTAAAATTTCGATGATTAACCCTGAAAGGGAAACCACCTTGGCACAACAAATCAAAATGGGTGACCAACGTGCGTTGGATGAATTGGTTCAAGCAAATTTACGTTTCGTTGTTTCTGTTGCAAAACAATATCAACATCAAGGTTTATCCTTGAGTGATTTAATTAATGAAGGAAACCTTGGTTTGATTAAAGCTGCTCAACGTTTTGATGAAACAAAGGGTTTTAAATTCATTTCGTATGCCGTATGGTGGATTCGTCAATCAATTTTACAAGCTTTAGCTGAACAAGGGCGTTTGGTTCGTTTACCTCAAAATAAAATTGGTACTTATAATAAAGCCAATAAAGCTTACATGGCATTTGAACAAGAGCATGAGCGTGAACCTTCTACTGAGGAGCTTGCAGGTATTTTGGAAATGTCTGAAACTGAAATTAACAATATTTTCCAATCAAATACTAGACATACTTCATTAGATGCTCCAGTTCATGAAGCTGAGGATGTTGCAATGGGTGATTTATTGGAAGGTGGAGATGATACAGATGAGGATGTTATGAAGGATTCTTTGCGTGAAGAAATTCGCAGGGTTCTTAAATCTTTAAGTCCTCGCGAAGCAGAAATTGTAAATGCTTATTTTGGATTAGATGGTGAAAATGGAGTTACTATTGAGCAAATTGGAATTAAATACGATTTAACAAAAGAAAGAATTAGACAAATTAAAGAACGAGCTATTAAACGTTTGCAAAAAGCAAGATATAGTAATGCGTTAAAAGCTTATTTGGGCTAATTTTTCTTTAGCCCCTCGTCTGGGCTAATTAATAACAATATCATAAAAGCCCCTACGATCGGAATGATTTGTCGGGGCTTTTTTTACATAATTTTGAAGTTAATAATAGTTATATAGTAGTCATAAAAAAGATATCATGGAAACAGAAAAAGTAAGCATATTAATTATTGGATCAGGCCCAGCTGGTTATACTGCAGCAATTTATGCAGCACGTGCAAACATGAAACCATTATTATATCAAGGTATTCAGCCAGGTGGTCAATTAACCATCACTACTGAAGTTGAAAACTATCCCGGTTTCCCAGATGGTATTCAAGGACCTGATATGATGGTAAATTTTGAAAAGCAAGCAGCTCGCATGGGTACAGATATCCGTTATGGATTGGCTACTAAAGTGGACTTTAGCGGAGACGTTAAAAAAGTGTGGATTGATGATGAAAAAATCATTGAAGCCGATGCTGTAATTATATCAACAGGTGCAAGTGCAAAATGGTTAGGCATTCCAAGTGAGGAACGCTTAAATGGTTTTGGTGTAAGTGCTTGTGCGGTTTGTGATGGTTTCTTTTTCAAAGGAAAAGAAGTGGCTATTGTAGGTGCTGGAGATACAGCAGCAGAAGAGGCTCATTATTTGTCTAAAATGTGTACTACGGTTCATATGATTGTACGTAAGGAACAAATGCGTGCAAGTAAAGTAATGCAAGACAGGGTATTAAATACACCCAATATTAAAGTGTATTTTAATACTGAAACTGATGAAATTTTAGGAGAAAAAAATGTGCAAGCAGTTCGTGTTAAAAATAATGTCACTCATGAATTTCAAGAAATTCCTGTAAGTGCATTTTTTGTTGCCATTGGCCATAAACCTAATAGCGATATTTTTAAAGACTTTTTAAATATGGATGAGACAGGTTATATTTTAACGGAGCCTGGTACCACAAAAACAAATATGGAAGGTGTTTTTGCTGCTGGTGATGTTCAAGATAAAAATTATCGTCAAGCAGTTACTGCTGCAGGAAGTGGATGTATGGCAGCATTAGATGCAGAAAGATATTTAACTGCAAAAGGTCATTAATATGCCATCCAATATCATGACCATACGATTAAATAATATAGAATTGTATGGATATCATGGATTATATAAGGAGGAAACTATTTTAGGAAATACCTTTATTATTAACTTAAAAGTTGATTTTATTCCTATCGTTAATAAAATCAATGCAATTGCTGAAACCATTGATTACGTTGAAGTATATGGTATTTTGAAAGAAAGGATGCAAAAACCCACGACATTATTAGAGACGATTGTTGAAGATATAGCAACAAGCATTTTCGAAAAATTTCCGATTGCTCAGAAAGTAGAAATAGAAATTACTAAAACGAAGGTTTTTATAAATACGTTAAATGGAAATATGTCCGTTTCTCTAACAAAATCGCGTTAGGAACTTTTACTTTTTTTAAATCCTTTTCCCTACCCACTTTTTTGATTTAATATACCAATACGAAGGGATGAGTAGTGTAATCCAATAAATAATTTCACACATCCATCCAATGGTAATTGGAAATTGGAAATATTCAATCGTCAAGTAGGCATATGCTAAGTATATAATAATAGCAACAAATTCAATCCCTAAGTTGATTTTTGATTGCCCCGTTCCAGTTACACCATTTAACCAAATGGCAGCAATCGACATAAATAATAATGCTATTGAAACAACTCGGAGTACTGGTATTGCTTCTTGCATAAAATCTTCCCCTTGTCCATAAATCGATAAAAAGGGAGTTGCAAAAATATTCAACAATATACATACCATCAAAGCAAAACTTAAGCTCCACTTTACAATTCTATTGATCAATGGAATCACTTCATGTTCTAAATCCTGTCCAATAATATTACTTACCATGGTATTAGAGGTTGCAGCGAAAGCCCATGTAAAACTGCCAAAAAATCCAAATATATTGCGCATGGCATTGGATACGGCTAATGCTTGCTCGCCGCGGTGTTCAATCAAAATATAAAAAAACTCCCAGCTGATAATACTAATCATATACTGCATCATAATAGGTGCAGATTGAACCAATATTAATTGGATATAATCCCATTTAAAATTAAAATGTTTAAACAACTGAAACCTAGCACCAATTTTTTGATAATGGATCACCAAATAAATTACAAATAAGCCCATTACCTCAGCAATAATGGAGGCATAAGCTGCACCATTTAATCCCATTGAGGGAAAGCCAAAATGACCGAATATTAAACTGTAATCAAAAAATATATTGACAATTGCTTCAGTAGCTGTTCCAATAATTAAAAATTTACTTTGATTAGTGCCAACTAATAAGGCATTACGTATTTGGTAAATACACAAAAAGGGGAGCCCCCAAATTCTAATTTTAAGAAATTCAATGACGGTATTTGCCCTTGTAGTATCATGTAAAAGTGATTGAAAAATAGAGGGAACTACAAAATAGGTAAAGCAAATACCTAATATGGATAATCCAATTGAAATGATTACACCTTGTGAAAATAAAATGCCTATTTCGTCAATACGATTTTCACCTGCTCGACGAGATATAAGGGCTTGTAATCCATTCGTCAACCCCTGTCCCATTACTCCAAAAATCAAATAAAATACGCCAGTTATACCTCCTATTGCTAAGGCCTGTGAGCTTAAGGCACCCAAAAAAATATTGTTTATGACAAAATTAATTTGAGGTACTAAAATGGCCAATGCAATAGGCAAGGATATAGCTAATATTTGTTTGCTTGAAACATTAACTTGAAGGGAAGGATGTGTGCTACTTTCACTCATATTTTACAAATCTACAATTAGTTTTAGCAAAGAACTGCGCCTTTTTTAATATCATTGCATAAGATTTTATGTTATGGCAAAAAAGATAATTGACGTTTATTCAAAAAATATAAGTTTTACTGAAAATAAATCAAATGATTTATACATAACAATTGATAACAACAACCTATTTTTCTCCGTAAAGAATTCAATAAATAGTCAATTCTTAGCTTTAGAACACTTCATGAGTGATATGGATGAAGCAGGTTGGGATCAGCTTATATCATTAGCCCAAAAAAAATCAAAGCTGATAAATCTAATATATTCAAATGTTTTTTTCGTTTGGAATAATCCGCGATTTATTATTACTAAACATGCTTTAAAACAAGATGTCCTATACTATCAACAGGAATTAAATTTAGTCCATGGAATGAACCATAACGACGACGTTTATTTTAATCCAATTGGAGATGACTTAATATTGGCATATAGTATCCCGGATCCATTAATTGTTTTATTGTCAAAGTTATTTCCCAATGGTGTTTGGCATCATTACATGGAGTTTGTAATGAAACAAGGGATGGATAATTGTGTTTCGATATTTTTATTTGATCAAGTATTTTGTTTGAATATTAATGGGAATGGAATCACGCAATTATCCAATTATTATAAGTTAGAAGGCGCTAATCAAAATACCTATCAAATTCTAAATGCTTGTCATCATAGTGCTGTTGAAACAAATATTTCCTCTGTTAATGTATTTGGATTTGAGGAGGATAAAAATGAATTCGTAAATACATTGGCTAACTATTTCAAGTCCGGGAAACTGGTTGAATCAGTTGAATATTGGGATAATGATGACAATAAAAATTGCCCTAATAATATTTACACTACTTATTTTATTTATTAATGAGAATTATTTCAGGTAAATATGGAGGAAGGAAAATAAATCCTCCACATAATATGCCTTATACTAGGCCTACTACCGATATAGCCAAAGAAGGGTTATTTAATATTTTACAAAACAGAATTCAAATTGAAGGTGCTAGCACTTTGGATTTGTTTGGTGGCACAGGGTGTATATCCTATGAATTAGCTTCAAGAGGAGCCGAACAATTAACCATAGTAGAAAAGGACAGTCAAATGTTACAATTCATTAAGAGCAACGTTGAATTGCTTAAAATTGAAAACGTCCAAGTTTTAAATATGGATGTATTTCAATTTATCAATACTTGTAGTCAACAATACGATGTTATTTTTGCTGGCCCACCATATGCTTTAAATACCATTGACGATTTACCTAAAATAATTGTTGAACGAAAATTGATAAGTCCAACAGGATATTTTATTTTAGAACATACCCCTAGAAACAATTATAAAAATTTTGCTGGATACAGTTTTGAAAGAAATTACGGGTCTACCATTTTTAGTTTTTTTGAATAAAACTTTTTATGCTTAAAAGCGAGTGCCGACAATTGATGTTATCTAAAAGGAGCGCCTTATCCAATTCAGAATGCACTAAGTTGGATGACTTACTTTTAATTCAATTTCAACGCTTGGATTGGAGTGGAATAAATTGTTTAGGTAGTTTTTACCCATTGGAGTCTAAAAATGAACCTAATTCATTGTTGCTGACTAAATACTTGAATGCTATGTTTCCATCTGTTATCATTGCTTACCCCAAAATAAATGATGACAACAGCATGGATTATTATGCAGCAACAAATGATTTAGTTCAAAATAAATGGGGGATTCAGGAACCCATGCCCACAAACATAATTTACCCTAAAAATGTGGATGCTTATTTAGTCCCATTATTGTGTTTTGATTTATTGGGACATAGAGTGGGGTTTGGTAAAGGGTATTATGACCAATATTTTAGCAAACATCCGAATTTTGTTCAAAAAATAGGAATTTCCTATTTCGAACCCATCCCAAAAATTGAAGATACCAACCATTTTGATGTACCTTTAACAAAGTGCATTACTCCTTGGAAAATTTATGAATTTTAATACTATTTTTTTAAAATCGTTTAGAGTTTTACTCTTGCCTTTTGCTATTATTTATGGATGGATCGTAGCCATCAGAAATTGGCTATACAACATAAAATATTTTAAATCTATTGATTTTAATTTACCTATTATTTGTGTTGGTAATCTTTCCTTGGGCGGTACTGGGAAATCTCCCATGGTTGAACACCTATTATCCATCATATCAGAACAATATAAAATAGCCACTTTAAGTAGAGGATATAAACGAAAATCAAAAGGATATGCGTTGGCTAATATTAGTACAACTGCATTAGAAATTGGAGATGAGCCAATGCAATTTCATATTAAATATCCGCATGTATCTGTGGCGGTAGGGGAAAGAAGGATTGAGGCAATACCTCAGCTTATTCAGGATGTACCTAATTTGCAAGCCATTATTTTAGACGATGCGTTTCAACATCGTGAAATAATAGCTGGCTTTAATATACTGTTAACTGATTTTAATAATTTATATACTGACGATATTTTTTTTCCAACGGGTGATTTGAGAGATGAAAAAAAATCTGCTAAACGTGCCGATATTATTGTTATTACCAAATGTCCAACCCATTTAACCGAGGAAGAAAAGTTGGAGATTGAAGAAAAAATAAAACCTTTACCGCATCAGCATCTATTTTTTACCGCCATAGCTTATGAAACGCCTTATCATATTTATAACCCCAATGATCAGTGGATATTAAATGGGAATGATGAGGTATTGTTGTTTTGTGGTATTGCAAATCCCTTGCCTTTGAAAGCATATTTACATGAACATACCCATACTTATTATCAAATAAGTTATAGTGATCACCATATATTTTCAATCGAAGATTTAAATGAAATAAAAGAGAAATTTGAGCAAATAAAAGCTAAACGAAAACTAATCATCACCACTGAAAAGGATGCTGTTAGATTAGTAAAATATGCCAACGAATTAGTTGACATTCCTTTATATGTTTTACCAATAACGCCACATTTCTTATTTAATGAAGAACCCGTATTTAATCAGTTGGTAAATAATTATATTGACCAATTTTATAAAAACTCAAATGAGAAATAATAAAAATTCAAGCCAAAAGTTGAATAAAAAATCGGCTAAAAAGACACACCAAACGACCAAACAAACTCATTTGATAACAACTTATAGAGGCGTTTTAGATATCGCGAAATCAGGCATGGGTTTTGTAATTGTGCCCAATATGGAAAATGATATTCTCGTTTTCCCGACTGATTTTAATACAGCCTTAAAAGGGGATGAGGTGTCAGTTAAAATCACAAAAATCAGACAGGGTTCAGGAAAAAAAGAGGGAAAGGTTTTGGAGGTACTAAAACGTAAACAAGTTTCTTTTGCAGGTACCATGCAGGTAATGGAAAAGACAGCCTTTTTTATTCCAAGTACGCTGTTCCCCATGCCAGATATATATGTTCCTTTAGGCAAATTGAATGGTGCTAAGGATAAAGACAGGGTGATTGTTAAATTAACGAAATGGGAAAATTCAAATCGTAAACCTGAAGGTGAAGTAGTCAATGTATTTACACCTGAACAGGAGAATGATTTAGCCATGAAATCAATTGTTGCAGAAGCTGGATTTAATTTAGAATTTAGTGAAGAAACTTTAGCTTTTGCAAGAAGTTTAAATGATAAAATTTCAGACCTAGAAATTGCTAAACGAAAAGATTATCGAAAAGTATTGACTTTTACCATTGACCCGGTGGATGCAAAAGATTTTGATGACGCCATATCTTTTCAAAAATTAGAAAATGGAAATATTGAAATAGGTGTGCACATTGCTGACGTGAGTCATTATGTTCAACCCGATACTGTAATTGATAAGGAAGCATATGAACGAGCAACCTCGGTTTATTTACCAGACAGAGTTTATCCAATGCTTCCTGAGAAAATTTCAAATGAGTTATGTTCATTAAGACCACATGAAGAGAAATTAACTTTCTCAGCAACCTTTGAAATCAATGAACAGGGGAAGGTGGTTAGCACTTGGTATGGTAAAACAATCATTTATTCCGATCGCCGATTTACATATGAGCAGGTTCAGGAAATAATTGAAACTAAAGTGGGAGACCATAGTTCGGAAATATTATGGTTATTGGATTTTACACAAAAATTAAGAAAGGCTAGATTCGATCATGGCGCTATCAATTTTTCGTCACAAGAAGTACGATTTACTTTAGATGAAAAAGGTAAGCCAACAGGTATCACCGTAAAAGAAAGCAAAGAATCACATCAATTAATTGAAGAGCTTATGTTAAAAGCGAATCAATTAATTGCGGAGAAAATGGGTCAAGTTAAAATAAAGAAAGAGGCTATTCCTTTTCCTTATCGTGTACATGATCAGCCAAACGAAGATAAATTAGCTCCTTTTGTTGCTTTTGCTAAATCGCATGGATATCCATTTGATTTAAGCACTCCTGATAATATCGCTCATAGCTTTAACGCACTTATGTTATCAGCTCATGGTAAACCTGAACAACATGTTTTAGAACAACTAGGTATTCGAACAATGGCCAAAGCGGTGTATACAACAAACAATATCGGTCACTATGGGTTAGGTTTCGAACATTATTGTCATTTTACTTCACCTATTCGCCGTTATCCTGATGTGTTAGTGCATCGTGTCGTTCAATCCGTGTTGTTAGGCAATCCAATGAATGATGCTGCGATGGAAGAAAAATGTGCACATTGTAGTGAACGCGAAAGAGCAGCTATGGAAGCTGAAAGGGCTTCCAATAAATACAAGCAGGTTGAGTTTATGAGTCAATTTCTTGGACACAGCTTTGAAGGGGTAATTAGTGGGGTATCTACTTTTGGATTTTGGGTAGAAACCGTGGAACACAAATGCGAGGGCTTAGTTAGTATTACTACCTTATCAAGAATAGATGATTTCAGATTAGTTGAATCAAGCTATTCATTAGTTGGACTTAGATCCGGTCGCAAATTCAGTATGGGCGATAAAATAATGGTCAAGGTGGTTGCTGCAAATTTAGAAAAACGACAATTAGACTATGAGTGGGAACCGGCTAAAACCCAACCTCAACAAAACTAATTCCTTCAGCATCCAGGGCTTTTAAAATGGGTTTATAAATTATGGGATCAATAGGTATATGAAGTCCAGTAATATTTATTTCGCCTTTTAAATAGGCGCAAACACCCATTGCTAAAGGTAATCCTACGGTTGTGGCCATGGCTGTTTGAGAATCATTTTTTCCTTTTACCACTAAACTACTTTGTACATGATGAACTTTATCATCAAGTGAATAGGTTATTTCATGCATCATCACTACCAAATCCTTGTCAGTTGTAGCTAACTTCCATTTATTTTCAAGTATCCATTGAAGGACTTCCGCATTTGTTTTAAAAGCATTTGGTATTAAGGTGTCATCATCAAATCCTAAATATTGTAGTTGTTGGTTTAAGGGTTCATTTAACAACATGGAAGTATATACTTTTTCTAGATTGTTGTTTTGTAAATGTTGATGAAACCATTTTTGAATGGAAATTGGAGCGTCAAATACTAAAACATTTTCACTTGTTAAACCAAGTTGAATGATGGCATCCCAACCGTTACAAAACTGCGTATTTCTGAGTGTAGTACGCACAAAATTAGTTACCCCTTGTAATTGATAGGTATCAATATAACTTAAGGAATTTCTATTTGGATAATAGGAGAGCTGTCCATAACCGGGAATATCAATAATCGGAGCATTGCTAAATAATGTATCATAATGAATTTCCTTAGTTTTTCCATCTTCTAAAAAAATGGCACCTGCCTTACCTGCTAAAATGATATTCCTAGGATTCCAACTAATTTTATAATGCCATGGATTAGTATCACTTTCGTGAGCAATTAATCCTCCACAATGTGACTTAAAATGGGTTATTTTGCCACCTTTATTTTGAATGCGATGAATTAATTCCATAGCACTCATATGGTCAATGCCTGGGTCTAACCCCATCTCACATAAAAACAATAAATTTTTTGCCTTGATTGCTGATGCTAAAACCTTCATGTTTTCATCAACATAGGAAGCTGTGAATAAGGATTTATTTTGTTGTACACAATCTTTAGCGACAAGTATATGAAGGAATGCGGGTAACATGGATATAACTACAGTTGCATCTTGAATATGCTTTGTTCTTTCAACATCATTTTCAATATCAAATCCAATCGCATGGCCATTTTTGGCATCATTCCATTTTTTTTCAGCAACCTTAATATCACCATCTGCTAGTATGATATACCAATCATTTTTTACAGCTTGTTGCTGCAAATATTGTATCAAAACGGTTGCAGATTTTCCCGCACCAAGTATCAAAATACGAGCTTGTTTATTCATGTTTTAGTGGCCTTGAAAAAGGTTATTTAAAGTTAGTTTTTATTACCCACAAATGGCATAAAATTGTGGATAAATGGGTGTTAAAATATAACTATAAAATAGCAAAAAAAGGGCGTTAAAAGGTATCTTCGTTACTAGTCTATTTGTGCAATTTTTGCACACCAAATTTGACTGAAAGAAAGTAACCATTATGGAAGAAAATTTGAATGAAAATTTAGGCCCTGAACAGACCCAGGATAATGACCGTGTGATAAGGGTTAACATTGAAGAACAAATGAAAACCTCCTACATTGACTATTCAATGTCAGTAATTGTAGGTCGTGCTTTACCTGATGTAAGAGACGGTTTTAAACCCGTTCACCGTCGTGTATTATTTGCCATGCATGAATTAGGCAATAACAGCAATAAAGCATATAAAAAATCTGCCCGTATAGTCGGTGAAGTAATGGGTAAATTCCACCCGCACGGCGACACGGCTATTTATGACACCTTGGTTCGTATGGCTCAGGAGTGGACCATGCGTTATAAATTGGTTGATGGTCAAGGTAATTTTGGTAACCAAGATGGTGACCCGCCAGCTGCAATGCGTTATACAGAAGCGCGTTTAATGCGAATTTCTGAAGCTATGCTGGACGATTTAGAAAAAGACACAGTTGACTTCCAACTGAACTTTGATGATAGCTTACAGGAGCCGAGTGTTCTTCCAACGCGTATTCCACAATTATTGGTAAATGGTTCATCAGGAATAGCCGTGGGTATGGCCACCAATATGCTTCCTCATAATTTGGGTGAAGTTGTGGATGGTTGTATTGCTTATATCGAAAACAAAGACATTACTATTGAAGAACTCATCAATTTTGTAAAAGCACCCGATTTCCCAACAGGAGGTGTTATTTATGGAATGGAAGGGGTTAAACAAGGGTTAATGACTGGTCGTGGTCGTGTTGTGTTACGCGGTAAATGTAATGTTGAAACCAAGGCTAGCGGACGTGAAATGATTGTCATTAATGAAATTCCATACCAAGTAAATCGTGATAATTTAACAGACAGAATTGGGCAATTGGTAGTTGATAAAACCATTGAAGGTATTTCACATGTGAACAATGAAAGTAACAAACGTGAAGGAACTCGTATTGTTATTGAATTAAAGAAAGACGCTGTAGCACAGGTTATCATTAACCAATTATATAAGTATACCGAGTTACAAACTAGCTATGGTATTAATAATGTTGCTTTAACAAAAGGCCGTCCAAAAATCATGAACTTGAGAGATTTAATTTCTGAGTTTATTGAGTTTAGAATGGAAGTGGTAATACGCCGCGCTAAGTTTGAATTAAGAAAAGCGGAAGAACGTGCTCATATTTTAGAAGGCTATTTAATAGCCCTAGATCATTTAGATGAAGTCATTCGCTTGATCAGAAATTCTGCGAATCCAGAAGCTGCTAAAGAAGCTTTAATCACTGCAGGATGGGGTATTTCAGAAATTCAAGCGAAAGCAATTTTAGAATTAAGATTGCAACGTTTAACCGGAATGGAGCGTGAAAAAATTAAAGAAGAATTTGATCAATTAATGAAATTAATTGCTTCTTTAAAAGAATTATTAGGAAGTGAACATTTACGTTTCGAATTAATCAAAACTGAATTATTAGAAGTTAAAGAAAAATTCGGCGATGAACGTAAAACCGAAATCCAATATTTAGCCGATGAAATGCGTATCGAAGATTTAATCGAAGAG
>CAIYUO010000006.1 GCA_903929425.1 uncultured Bacteroidota bacterium | reverse complement strand
TGTCATTCAAATTAAAGGAACCATTAAAGATAAAATTGAACAGGATTTAAAACAGGTCATGGAAACGACCGAATTTACACCCTCCATTGAAAATGAGTTAGCTGATTTATTTGCGCCAGTGGAAGCGAATGATATTCCTACACTTAACGAATTAGTACAACCTGTGTTGCAACACAAACGATTTATTGAATCCATCAGTGATGCTATGCGTGCTGCTATGCAACGTTATCCTGAAATGATTATTATGGGACAGGATATTGCAGCGTATGGTGGTGCTTTTAAATTAACGGAAGGTTTTGTGAATGAATTCGGAAAGGAAAGAATTAGAAATACACCCATTTGTGAAAGTGCTATTGTGGGAGCAGCGTTAGGTTTGAGTTTGGAAGGAATTAAGTCGGTTATGGAAATGCAGTTTGCTGATTTTGTAACCGTTGGATTTAATCAAATTGTAAATAACTTAGCGAAAATACATTATAGGTGGGGACAAAACGCTGATGTGGTTATAAGAATGCCAACGGGTGCTGGTGTTGGTGCGGGTCCTTTTCATTCCCAGTCCAATGAAGCATGGTTTACTCATGTTCCTGGCTTAAAAGTGGTGTATCCTTCTAATCCTGCTGATGCAAAAGGTTTAATGATTGCTGCATTAGCTGACCCTAATCCAATTTTATATTTTGAACATAAAGCTATGTATCGAAGTGTTGAAGGAGATGTGCCTGATGCGTATTATCAAATTCCTATTGGCCAAGCAAATTTTATAAGTAAAGGAACTGACGCAACGATTATCACTTATGGTATGGGTGTGCATTGGGCGAAAAAATATCAAGCTGACAACGCATCTATATCTTTAACCATCTTAGACATGAGAAGTTTGGCACCCTTAGATTATGAATCCATTAGTGAAGCTGTTGCCACAACAGGTAAAGTATTAATACTGCATGAAGACAACTTAACAGGAGGCATTGGCGGTGAAATAAGTGCATGGATTAGTGAACATTGCTTTACACAATTAGACGCACCTATCATGCGATGCGCATCATTAGACACACCTATCCCTTTTAATATTATTTTAGAAAAACAATACTTAGCGAATAGTAGGTTGCAGGAAACAATGCAAAAGCTATTATCGTTTTAAATAAAAAGCCTCTTAAATTTTATTAGTGAGTATAAGTAAACAAGCCTACCCGTTTATGGGGAGAAGACGCGACTGCGTCTGATGAATGGGAAAATGTTTAAAGGAGAAATAAAAAGCCTCTTAAATTTTATTAAGAGGCTTTTTATTGAAAAATTAATTAGGATTATTAATGCGGTACACGCGTAAGAAATTCCCTCCTAATACTTTTGCAATATCTGCATCCTTATAGCCACGCTTTATTAAAGCCTTCGTGAATTCAGGATAGTCTAAAACTGTTTTTAATTGCAAAGGTGCTGAGTCAATACCATCAAAATCAGAACCTAATCCTACATGGTCTATACCAATCAATTTAACGATATGATCAAAGTGGTGCATTAATACTTCAATGTCCGGCTTTATAGCATCTGATTCTTTTTTATATTTACGAGTAATCATTTCTTGGGAATATGCTTTATTTAATCCAGTAGCTTCTAATGAGTCTATTTCTTTAGCATGTACCTTGTAAAATGCAGCTGCTTTTTTTCCATAATTACTATCTACAAAAGCGGAGTAAAAATTCAAATGAATGACGCCGCCATTTTTTCCTACAGCTTTAATTTGATCGTCATTTAAATTTCTTGTTACAGGACAAATTGAATAAGCATTGCTGTGAGATGCAATCACAGGTTTAGTAGTTGTTTTGATAGCGTCCCAAAAAGTAGCTTGACCTACATGTGAAATATCTACAATCATTCCCAGCTTGTTCATGCGCGCTATGATTTGTTTTCCAAAAGACGTTAAGCCTTTAGGTCCTTTATATTTTGGATCTTTTTCATCAGCATGTGAACTAGCCCAACTTGGAGAATTATTCCAGGTGAGGGTCATATATCTCGCGCCTCTTTTATAAAAAGTATCTAACTTATTAATGTCATCTTCAATCATATGTCCTCCTTCAACCCCATATTGAGCTACTAGTTTTCCTTGTTTTAAGGCGCTTTCTATTTGCTTCCAAGTTTTTGCAACTACAATTTTATCAGGATTTCTAGCAGCTACTGCATCAATGGTATCCATTTCACGCATGGCAAAAGCATATGGATTTTTCATTTCACCATCACAAAAAATGGAGAATAGTTGATAATCAACACCGCCTTTTTTAAATCTTTTTAAATCCGAATGATTGATCCCAGTTAAATCTTGATCGAGGCTCACTTTTTTCTCTATACAAGCGCTAACTGCGTCATTATGCGTGTCTACCAAAATGGATTTAAAATGAATGGATTGGGCTTGCGTCCCCACTGAAAATGCAAGAAAAAGAGGTAACAGGTATTTCATGATATGGGAATGTTTTAATTGACAACTAAAATAGCTATTTTTGCGCACAGAAAACCGACTATGTTAGATAAATTAGAAGCCATAAAAGCCAGATTTGACCAAGTAGGGGTGGCTTTGACCAATCCAGAGATTATCAATAACCAATCCGAATTTGGTAAGTACAGTAAGGAATATCGTTCCTTGGAAAAAATTGTACAGCCTTATTTGAGATATGTGAAGGTGTTGGATGAGCATAAGTTTGCAAAAGAATCCTTGAATGGTGATGATGCTGATATGCGTGAATTGGCTAAAATGGAAATGCCGGCATTAGAGGAAGAAAAAGAAAGTCTTGAAAAAGAGCTAACTAAATTATTAATTCCTAAGGATCCTCAAGATGATAAAAATGCAATTATAGAATTACGTGCAGGAACAGGTGGTGATGAAGCAAGTTTATTTGTTGGTGATTTATTAGGTATGTACACAAGATATTGTCAAAAGAAAGGATGGAAAGTTGCCATTGCAAGTGAAAGTGAAGGATCGGTAGGTGGATACAAGGAAGTTATTTTAGAAGTTACAGGTGAAGACGTATATGGTACCATGAAATTTGAAAGTGGAGTCCATCGCGTTCAACGAGTGCCAAGTACGGAAACACAAGGGCGCGTACATACATCGGCTGCAACAGTTGCAGTAATGCCAGAAGCTGAGGAAGTGGACTTTGTGTTGAATCCTGCTGATGTCAAAATGGAAACAGCACGAAGTGGTGGAGCAGGGGGTCAAAACGTAAATAAGGTAGAAACAAAAGTAATGTTAACGCATATTCCTACTGGAACAGTAATTATTTGTCAAACTGAACGTTCTCAATTAGGTAATCGTGAAAAAGCAATGGGTATGTTGCGTACCAAATTATTTGAAGAGCAGGTGCGTAAACAAGAAGATGAAATTTCAAGACATCGTAAAACTTTGGTAAGTACGGGAGATAGAAGTGCAAAAATCAGAACTTACAACTGGCCACAGGGTAGGGTTACAGACCATCGTGTGAATGTAACTTCTTATAATTTAGACGCGGTTGTTAATGGAGAAATCGAAGAATTTATTGAGGCATTACAAATGGCCGAGAACGCTGAAAAAATGTTGGTACAGCATTAATTTAAATATTATTTAGCAAGACTTTGTTCCCATTGCCATGCTGTTTGCATCATTTCATCCAACCCGTATTGGCAATTCCATCCTAATTGTTTGACAGCTTTATCATTATTTGCATAAATAGAAACAATGTCGCCAGCGCGTCGTGGACCAACCTCATAATTTAATTTAATGCCACTTACTTTTTCAAATGCATGGATAGCTTCCAATACCGAAATACCATTGCCTGTTCCAAGGTTAAATACCTCACAAGATTTGTAAGTGTTTTGCTTTATTGAAAATTGCAATGCTAAAGTATGTGCATGTGCAATATCGCAAACATGTATATAGTCTCTAATGCAACTGCCGTCTCTAGTGTCGTAATCGTCACCATGCACCTGCATCTTAGGTAATTTGCCAATGGCAGTTTGTGTAATTGCAGGTACTAAATTTTGTGGACGTCCTATTGGTAATTCACCAATAGCTGTTGATGGATGTGCACCAACTGGATTAAAATATCTTAAAAGAATAGTGGATAGCGGATACGCAATTGAAGCATCTCTTACAATTGTCTCTCCCATTTGTTTTGTGGCGCCATAAGGAGATGCTGCCATTTGAAAAGGTGTATTTTCGGTAACAGGAATTACGTCGGGGTTACCATACACAGTACAAGAGGAAGAAAAAATAAAATGTTTTACATTGTATTCAACAGCCATTTGTAATAAAGTTACCAAAGAGCCAATATTGTTATCGTAGTAATCTAATGGTTTTTCAACTGATTCTCCCACTGCTTTATAGGCTGCGAAATGTATAATACCAATAATGCTTGGATTTTCTTTGAAAATAATTTCGGTCTCTTTTTTATGTGTTAAATCAACGGTATAGTTTTTAACCTTTTTACCCGTAATTTTTTCAACACCTAGTAATGAACTTTCGGAAGCCCTTGATAAATTATCAGCTGAAATAACGTCAAATCCGTTCTCCATTAAATCTACAAGGGTATGTGCACCAATATATCCACAGCCTCCAGTTACTAAAATAGTTTGCATTAAAATTATTTTGGATACAAAGAAACGAAAAAATGATAACAAATAACATTAAGGCTTAGCAGACAAGGTAAATCCTATGGTAGTACCTACATTCATTTTGCTTCGGATATGCAAGGTTTCCTTGTGTGCTTCAATAATATGTTTGCATATGGCTAAGCCTAGTCCTGTTCCTCCAATGTCCCTACTTCTTGCATCATCGGTTCGATAAAAACGTTCAAATAAGCGTGGGATATGTTCTTCCGCAATGCCAATTCCATCATCGCTTATTTCAATTAATATTTTATCATCTTCAATCTTATAGACACTTGCTAAAATTTGCCCATCTATTTTTCCATATTTAGCCGCGTTAGAAATGACATTGACTAAAACCTGATAAATTTTATTTTTATCTGCAAAAACGTGAACGGGGGACTCACTTGCTTTTTTAAAACTAAATTGAATATTTTTTTTCAACCATTTGACACTCAAATTATGTACAACTTCCTGAATTAGATCCTGAATAATAAAAGATGTTTTTAAAATGGGTTCTTTGTTAATTTCTAAGTTTGTGATAACATCAACGTCATTTAATAAGCCCACTAGTCTTTGCACATTGGCTTGTGCCTGATTGATAAATTTTTGTCCTACTTTAACATCATCCATAGCACCATCGGCAATTAATTCTAAATAACCTTGTATCGCAAAAATGGGAGTTTTGATTTCATGAGAAAGATTTTGTAAAAATTCTTTTCTGAAAGCTTCATTAGATTGAAGTTGTTGAATTTGTTCTTTTTTTCTTGATGCCCATAATTCCACATCTTCCCTAACTTCATCAATTCCTTTTCGGGGTAGGATATACTTTTGATATGCTTCTTCTCTTTTACTTGCTTTGGTTTCTGAAATTAATTTATAAATCAATTTGATTTTTCGATAAATAAAAAATTCTAAAATTTGGTATAGTAAAAAATATATAACCGTGAAACAAGCAATAAAGTAGGCTATTAGAATTTTCCAATCAACAAACAAAACAAAAACACTTAGGCCAATAATGCTAGATAATAATAATGCAGTTAATGCAGCTAACTGCCTAGGTGATAAGTTTTTATCTTTAAACATAAAAGTTATAAATACTGGGTGTTTAAAACGAAGTTAACACATTCAGTAATAACAATGAAAGGTCTAATAATCAAATTTATAGCCTACGCCTTTTACAGTAGTAATACAATCTACTCCTAATTTTGCACGTATTTTTCGAACATGAACATCAATTGTTCTGTCTCCAACAATAACATCGTTCCCCCAAACTTGAGATAATATTTCGTTCCTTAAAAAAACACGTCCTGGTTGTTCTGCTAATAAAAAAAGTAATTCGAATTCTTTTTTTGCGAGTGTAAATACTTCACCATTTAAAACAGTTTTGTATTGAACTGGATCAATGATTAAATCACGTATTTGTATGGTTTTATTATCATTCGTTGAAGGAAGAATTCTTCTGAATAAAGCCGATATACGACTCAATAAAACTTTAGGACTAATGGGCTTATTCACAAAGTCGTCTCCACCTAGTTCTAATCCTTTAATATGAGATGCTTCGTCATTTAATGCGGTTAATAATACAATTAAGGTTTTATCAAACTGCTTTTGGCTTCTTAAATATTCACATACTTCAAATCCATTTCTTTTTGGCATCATAATGTCCAAAATGATACAATCAGGAATATGTAATTGAGCTTGCTCGATTGCTTCGCTACCGTCTTTAGCTGTGTAAACCTCAAATCCAGCTTTTGTTAAATGGAAACTTATTATTTCAATAATATCTGGCTCGTCGTCGGCAATTAATATTTTAATCGGATTGGTTTCCATAGCATTTGTATAGCCAAAAGTAAGTCTAAATAGGCATAACCTTTCATTTGTTACAAGTTATCAAATTGTTAACTATATATGCTTTTTTTATGCTTCTTTAATAATATGGATAATATAAGGATTTGATTTTTTTTCTCGTCCTAATGTCGTTTCAGGACCATGTCCTGAGTATATAGTCAAAGTATCTGGTAATGGTAAAATTTGCGAACTGATACTATTAATTAAATCCAATGGATTACAACCTGGCAAATCGGTTCGTCCTACACCGTCTTTAAATATTAAATCTCCACCTATTAAAAAATCTTGTTGTTCATGATAAAAGCATATACTACCAGGAGAATGTCCAGGAGTTAGTAATACTTTAAATTGATCCTTTCCAAAATTGATTATTTCACCATGTTCCAAATATTTTACCAATCCTTTATATGGTTCGCAAGGCACACCCCACCTGGCTCCCCCTTCGGGTAGTCTATCGATTACAGGTTGTTCATTTTTATGAAAGTGAGCGGTTAAATGATACTTTTCACTCACAAAATTATTTCCAAAAACATGATCTAAATGACAATGCGTGTTTAACAAAAGCTTAGGTGTTAAAGCATTGTCAGCGATATATTCAGACAAAATAGCTTGTTCATTTTTTAAATAACAACCTGGGTCTACAATAATGGCATCTTTTTGTTCATTAAATAAAACATAGGTGTTTTCCTGAAAGGCATTAAAACAAAATGAATGTATTGTAAACATGAAGTTTAACGATTTAATGGATTATTAATTTTTTTTGTGCGCAGCTAAATGTTGGCAAATATTTTTTACCATACCGGGGCCTTCATAAATAAATCCGGTCCAAATTTGTACAAGACTTGCCCCATCATTTATTTTAAGTTGCGCATCATTGCCTGTAAAAATTCCTCCACTTGCAATAATTGGAATACGACTACCCACTCCTTTGTATAAATATGTTAAAACTTGGTTTGACTTTTCAAATAAAGGTTGACCACTTAATCCGCCTGCACCAAAAGCATTAGCTTTTTCTAAATTTACAGCATTCAGTAATTGTCGATCCAATGTGGTATTACTTGAAACGAGACCTTCAATTTTTACTTCTTGTGTTAAGGAAATAATATCATCTAATGCTGAGTTTTCCAAATCAGGAGCTATTTTTAATAGGATGGGTTTATTATTTTTGTTGATATCTTGAAGCTCGCTAAATATTTTTCGCAAAGATTCCTTTTCTTGTAATGCACGAAGCCCCGGTGTATTTGGAGAACTTACATTGACTACAAAATAGTCTACCACATTTTCCAATCCTTTAAAATTCGTACAATAATCTTTCCATGCATCACTGTTTTCAGTGATTTTATTTTTACCAATATTTCCACCTATAATTAAAGAAGAATTTGTTTTTTCTTTTCTAAATGATAACCTTTTTGCAATGACATCTACACCATCATTGTTAAAACCCATTCTATTGATCAATGCTTTTTGACTTGGCAGTCTAAATAACCTAGGTGATGGATTACCTGCCTGTGCTTTTGGTGTAACGGTTCCAATTTCTACAAATCCAAAACCCAATAATTCCAACACCTCTAAATGTTCGGCATTTTTATCAAAACCTGCACCTAAACCAACAGGATTTGGAAAATTTAAACCAAACAAGCTCCTTGAAAGATCCTTGTGTTTATATTGAAACTGGTTGGCTAATAATTCCTTGCCATAGGGAAGGGCTGCGGCAAAATGTAAGCCCTTCATTGAAACCTTAT
The DNA here is from genome assembly GCA_903929425.1 of uncultured Bacteroidota bacterium. Lineage (GTDB taxonomy): Bacteria > Bacteroidota > Bacteroidia > Chitinophagales > Chitinophagaceae > Sediminibacterium. The sequence continues at coordinate 8,457 of CAIYUO010000006.1, read as the reverse complement.
GAGCAGTTTCTGGTGGAAGGGTAAACAGTGCGTTTCTAATAATTGGGTATAACATAGCACAAAATTACATTGAAATATTTAGTTGCATAAACAACTGTTTATAAAATTCACTACATTTAGGGGGAATTTGAGAATTGACCTCGTAAATCTAATTATATGCAAGAAGCTTATATCGTAGCTGGCTTTAGAACAGCAGTGACCAAGAGTAAAAAAGGAGGATTTCGTTTTATGCGCTCCGATGAATTAGCTATTCAAGTGATTCAAGGTTTAATGAAAAGTTTACCGGCCTTAGATCCAAAATTGGTGGACGATGTAATTGTTGGAAATGCCGTTCCTGAAGCTGAACAGGGTTTGCAATTTGGTCGAATGATTTCAGCGAAAGCATTAGGGATTGAAGTGCCAGGAATTACCATTAATAGATATTGTGCAAGTGGTTTAGAAAGTATTGCCATGGCAACTGCAAAAATTAGAACGGGAATGGCTGATTGTATTATAGCTGGCGGTACTGAGTCTATGAGCTTAGTGCCTACTGCAGGTTGGAAAACAGTGCCAGCTTATTCCATTGCTGTAGAGGAGCCTGATTATTATTTATCCATGGGTTTAACTGCTGAGGCGGTTGCGAATGAATATAAAATTAATAGAGAGGATCAGGATGCATTTGCTCTGTCATCTCATCAAAAAGCAAAAGCTGCTATTGATAATGGGTATTTTAAAAAAGGTATTTTACCTATTGAAGTATCTGAGACTTACGTAAATGAAAAAAATAAAAAAGCTACTCGTTCATACATCGTTGATACTGATGATGGGGTTCGCGCCGATACAACTTTAGAAGCTTTAGCAAAGTTAAAACCTGCTTTTGCAATGAAGGGTTCCGTTACAGCTGGTAACTCATCACAAACTAGTGATGGGGCTAGTTTTGTAATTGTGATGAGTGAAAAAATGATTAATTCCTTAGGGTTAAAGCCTATTGGTCGCCTGGTGAATTGTGCTTCAGCAGGGGTGCATCCAAGAATTATGGGAATTGGACCTGTTGCTGCTGTACCTAAAGTTTTGAAGCAAGCGGGCATGAGCTTGGATCAAATTGATTTGATCGAATTAAATGAAGCATTTGCATCTCAATCATTAGCGGTAATTCGTGCCTTAAATTTAGATACCAACAAAGTAAATATAAATGGCGGTGCGATAGCCTTGGGACATCCTTTGGGTTGTACAGGGTCGAAGCTAACTGTACAGATAATCAATGACTTAGAACGACTTAATAAAAAATATGGCATTGTAACGGCTTGTGTTGGAGGTGGTCAAGGCATTGCTGGAATCATTGAAAAATTATAAGTTTTAATCGTTCGTCATTTTTCGCCCTTTTTTGGCAGAAAATTAAGTAGCTTAGTTACTCATTATTTTTTCATAGTAAATAAGCACATCACATGCGAGTTATTTTATTATCTACTCTTTTATTGGCTTCAACTTTAAGTATAGTTGATGCGAATGCTCAAAAGTCAAAAAAAACAGCGACTCCTGAAGTGAGTACTGAGAAAGTTGACATTAATAAAGTTTTTAAAAATTGGAAGCCAAGAAATATTGGACCAGCAAGTATGAGTGGTCGTGTGACCACCATTGATGTGCAAGTAGGTAGTCCAAATAATATTTGGATTGGCGCTGCATCAGGTGGTGTATGGAAAACCAATAACAGTGGTGTTAGTTGGACCCCTGTATTTGAAGAGCAACCTATCATGAACATAGGTGCGTTAGCGATTCAACAATCAAATCCTAGTGTGGTATGGGTAGGAACGGGAGAAGGAAATCCAAGAAATTCAATTAGTATTGGCGAAGGCATGTATAAAACAATGGATGCTGGTAGAACTTGGAAAAAAGTTGGATTAGAACAAACAAGAAATATTCATCGCGTTATTATTGATCCAACCAATGCAAATACAGTTTATGCAGGTGCTATTGGTAATCCTTATGGTCAAAGTAAAAATAGAGGTGTATTTAAAACTACCGACGGCGGTGAAACTTGGAATCAAATTTTATATACCAATGATACATCAGGCCCTGGTGATATGATTATGGATCCTACCAACCCCAACAAATTATTTGTTGCTATGTGGCACCATTATCGTAACCCTTATCATTTAGAAAGTGGGGGAAAAGGAAGTGGAATTTATATGACTATTGATGGTGGAAAAAATTTCATCAAATTAGGAAAAGAGCATGGATTACCTGATGGAAATTTAGGAAGAGTAGGTATTGCTATTAGTAGATCAAATCCAAACAGAGTATATGCTTTAGTAGAGTCTACAAAAAGTGGTTTATACAAAAGTGATGATGGTGGCTATTCATGGAAATTAGTGAATGGTCAAAAATCAATTGTTGACAATCGTCCTTTCTATTTCCAAGATATTATTTGTGATCCTTTAAATGAAAATACTTTATGGTACATCAGTCAAACTGTACAAAAAAGTATTGACGGTGGAAAAAGTTTTGAAACGATTATTCCATATAGTGGTATACATCCAGATCATCATGCATTTTGGATACACCCTACAGACAATAAATTCATGGTGGATGGGAATGATGGTGGTATTGGTATTACTCGCGATGGCGGTAAAACATGGATGTTTGATGAAAAAATTCCAGTTGGACAATTTTATCATATCAATGTTGACAATGAAATTCCATATCATGTAATGGGTGGAATGCAAGACAATGGTTCATGGAGAGGCCCAGCTTATACAGCTACGCAAGGTGGTATTCGTAATTTTGATTGGGATAATTTATGGGGTGGAGATGGATTTGATGTAATGCCAGATCCTGAAGATGCAAATTGGGTATATGCAATGAGCCAGGGTGGTTCAGTAGGTCGATATAATACACAAACTGGACAATCATCCTATATTAAACCTCCAGCACCGGATGCAAAAACTTTATTAAGATTTAACTGGAATGCTGCCATCGCACAAGATCCTTTTGATAAAAAAACAATTTATTTTGGATCTCAATTTTTACATAAGAGTGCTAATAAAGGAGCTGGATGGAAAATTATTTCGCCTGATTTGACAACCAATGATACCGCTAAAATCAATCAATCAAATAATGGCGGATTAAGCGTTGATATTACAGGGGCCGAAAATTATTGCACGATCATCACGATAACACCAAGTGCCATTAAAAAGGATTTAATATTTATTGGAACAGATGATGGTAAAATTCAGGTGACTGAAAATGGTGGACAAACATGGAGCGACCTTACTAATAATATTGTTGGCTTACCTAAAGGTTCTTGGATTCCACAAATTAGAACATCATCCTATAATGCAAATGAGGTTTTTGTAGTAGCAAATAACTATAGACAAGGTGATTTTGCCCCTTATATTTTTAGATCAACTGATTTAGGTAAAACTTGGACCCGCATGGTGGATGAGAAAAAAGTAACTGGTTATGCATTAACTGTTTTACAAGATCCTGTTGAACCTAATTTAGTTTTTGTAGGAACTGAGCAAGGTTTTTATGTAAGCTTAGATAATGGTGTTAGTTATCAACAATGGAAAAATGGATATCCATCAGTTTCTACATATGATTTTGCTATTCAAGACAGAGAAGCTGATTTAGCGATTGCTACTTTTGGTAGAAGCTTATGGGTTTTAGATGATATAAAACCATTAAGAAAATTGGCTGCAACAAAAGGAGAAGTAAATAAGTTTTTTGTGAGTGCACCAACAGCAAGTTATAATTTGTCAATTAAAAATTCACCATACGAGTGGAGTACTTGGGGAATGTGGGATGCGCCAAATAAGCCTACAGGTTTACCAATTACAGTTTACACAACGGATAGTAATAAAAAAGCAAAGGTTCAAATCAAGGATATAAATGATACCTTAATTCGAAGCTTAACTTTTAAAATTGACACTGGATTTAATAGAAACTATTGGGGTTTTGAACAAAAAGGCAAACGAGGTGCAGGCGCTCCAAAAACTGGTGGAGGCGGAGGAAGAAGAATGATGGATGATGAAGGTGGAGCAGCTGCTGCTAATGATGATGACAAAGAATTTACAGGTAGAGATGTATTAGCGGGTAAATACAAAGTAGTTGTAACAGTTGGGAATCAAAAAGATTCTGTTTGGGTTGAGGTAAAAGATGATCCAAGATTACCAAGTAAAAATGAAGTGGTACTTGCTCAAGATGCTGCGTTAGCAAAACTGCAACCTGCAAATGATAAATACAATGCTGCGTTGGATTTAATTGATGATGCAGAATTAGTATTGACAGGATTGAAAGCAGAATGGAAAGATAAAAAAGATAAAGGAGTTGATACCTTAAACAAAGCGCATAAAATTGTTTCTGAAAAATTAAAAGATTTAAGAGCTTTTATGATGGGCAAGAAACAAGAAAAGCAAGGTTATGGAACAGTTCCAGTTATTACACCCATTGGCACTATTCGAAATGCTAGCATGTTAATTAGTGGAAAGAATTCGGTTCCGGCTGAGCAAGAGCAAGCGGCAATTGAAGCTGCTATTACTGCTGCTGGTGAAGTAGCAATTAAAGTAAATGCATTCATTGAAAAGGATTGGGCTGACTTTAGAAAATTGGTTGAAGCGACTCCAATTAAAAAATTCAAAGAGGTTGAATTAATTAAATAAGTTAAAATGAGTCTCTTCGGAGACTCATTTTTTTAAAAATTAAAAGTATGAAAAAGACGATTGCAATGGTCTTACTTATGGTTGTAGCAACTGCAACTGGAGTAATGGCGCAAAAGAAAAAAGTTAATACGCTAGTTGAAGCAACTAGTATAACACAAGATCCTATAATCAAGGCTCAAAACTTTAGATTGGTTGGTCCTTTTAGAGGAGGCAGGGCAGATGCAGGAGTTGGTTCATATAGTGATCCAAATACTTTTTTTATGGGATCAACGGGTGGTGGTGTTTGGAAGACAACGGACGCGGGCGGCAATTGGAAAAATATTTCTGATGGATATTTTGGTGGTACGATTGGTGCGATAGCTATTGCGCCATCAAATGAATCAATTCTGTATGTTGGAGAAGGTGAAAATTCAATGCGTGGAAATGTGAGTGAAGGTTTAGGGGGTGCATGGAAATCAACAGATGAAGGAAAAACATGGAAAAATATTGGATTGAAAGAAGCTCGTCATATTGTAAGGTTAATTGTACATCCTAAAAACCCAGATATTGTATGGGCTGCAGTGATGGGTCATTTGTTTGGACCTAATGAGAACAGAGGTGTTTATAAAAGCATAGATGGTGGCGCTACTTGGAAAAAAGTATTATATGTAAATCCACAAACAGGTGCAAGCGATTTAATAATTGACCCAAGTAATCCTGAAGTTTTATATGCAGGCACATGGCAATTAATGAGAACACCGTACAGTTTAGAAAGTGGAGGAGAAGGTTCAGGAATGTATAAAAGTACCGATGGTGGTGAAACCTGGACAGATATTAAAAAGGCAAAAGGTTTGCCAAAAGGTGTTTGGGGTATTGTAGGTGTTGCAGTTGCAAAATCAAATACAGACAAATTATATGCATTAATTGAAAATAAAGACGGCGGATTATATATGTCAGAGGATGCTGGAAAATCATGGGAATTAGTATGTAGTGATAATAATATTCGACAAAGAGCATGGTACTATACCAAAGTATTTGTGGATCCTTCAGATGAAAATAAAGTATACTGTCCTAATGTGAATTTTATGGTTTCATTAGATGGTGGAAAAACTTTTAAAGCTGGACCAACACCTCATGGTGATCATCATGATTTATGGATAGATCCAAAAAATCCAAAACGTATGATTGTTTGCGATGATGGTGGCGCTCAGGTAAGTTTGGATGGCGCAAAATCTTGGAGTACAGTGATGAATCAACCAACTGTTCAGGTATATCGACTAAGCACTGATAATAGTTTTCCTTATAGAATCTTAGCAGCTCAACAAGATAATTCTGCATTCAGAATCAAATCCAGTTCCTACGGTTCATATATTGGGGAATCCGATTTTGAAGTAACAGCTGGAGGCGAAAGTGGTTATATTGTTGCAGATCCTACCAATCCTGATATTGTATATGGTGGATCTTATGGGGGCTTAATTACCAGGTTTGACCACAAAACAGGAGAAAATAGAGTCATTAATGTTTGGCCAGATAATCCAATGGGTGCTGGGGCAGAAGCCATGAAATACCGTTTCCAATGGAATCACCCTATTTTCTTTTCACCTCATAATCCTAAAAAACTATACACTGCAGGCAATCATTTATTTGCAACTGAAAATGAAGGAGCAAGTTGGACTAAATTATCTCCAGACTTGACCACTGATGATAAATCAAAACAAAAAAGCTCAGGAGGTCCTATTACACAAGACAATACAAGTGTTGAATACTATTGTACCATTTTCACTGCAGCGGAATCTCCTCTTGAAAAAGATTTATTGTGGACGGGTAGTGATGATGGAATCATAAGTATTAGTAAAGACGGTGGTGCCAATTGGAAAAATGTAACACCTAAGGATGCACCAAAATGGATGATGTGGAATAGGGTTGAGGTTGACCCTTTACGAAAAGGAACTGCTTATTTCGCCGGCACCAGATATAAATTAGATGACTTTGCACCCTATATTTATAAAACAAGTGATTATGGTGAAACATGGGAGAAAATCACCAATGGTATTGATCCAATGCACTTTACAAGATGTATTGTAGCAAGTAACAAAAAGGCAGGCGTATTATTTGCTGGAACGGAGTATGGTTTATATTTATCAATGAATGATGGTAAATCATGGGAACCATTTCAATTAAACTTACCATTAACACCTATTGTAGATTTATTAATTAGAGACAATAATTTATTAGTAGGTACACAAGGAAGAAGTTTATATATTTTAGATGACATAAGTTTAGTGGAAAAGTTTCAGTCCGTTAATGCAAATAAAGTATTTCCTGTTGCAAACACCTATAGAGTGCCACCACAAACTGGAGGAAGACGTCGACGTGCTGCTACAGCTATTCCTGCAAGTGTTGGTTTAAATCCAACGAAAGGAGCTGTTATTAAGTATTATTTAGCAAATGTTGATGATAGCACTAAGGTTGACATTAAAATTTTAGACGATCAAAATAAAGAAATCAAATCTTATAGTTCAAAAGACAAAGAAGGTCCATCAACTGAAAAAGGGTTCAACCAATTTGCTTGGAATTTATACCATAAGGAATTGGAACAACCTGATGCTGGATTTATTTTATGGAATGGATCTACAAGTCCAATATTAGCTGCACCTGGAAAATATACCGCTAGTATTACTATTGATAAACAAGTGGTAAGCTATCCCTTTGAAATTATTGCAGATCCAAATTATAAAGTCTCCAATGCTGACTTGAAAGAGCAGGAGCAATTTTTATTACAAGTAGCTGGAAGTTTCAAAGAAATCATGAATGCCTTAAAAGGAGCTAAAGAAATAAAAGCACAAATAGCGGCTATTCAAAAAAAGACAAAGGATTCCAACTTTATAGCTGCTGCAAAAGCAGTTACTGATTCATTAACTAAAATGGAAGAGGCTTTACATCAAACAAAAGCGAAGAGTGGACAAGACGTGTTAAATTTCCCAATACGCCTTGATGATAAAATGGCAGGTGTATTTGAATCAGCTGCTTCTGGATATGTAGCGCCAACCAAGCAAGTAAAAGAAACTTATTTGGAATTAAAGCAACAAGTAGATGGGCAGTTGAAAAAATATGAGACTATTAAAAAAGAAAATGTGAAAGCGTTGAATGATAAAGTACATCAATTATCCATTCCAATTATTGGGAATTAACATAGCAAAAGAGCCTCCCAACGGAGGCTCTTTTAATTTTTGAACTATTCGAAATCTTTGTAGAGTAAATATTTTTTACGAATTTTCTTGAAAGCAATTAATTCAGATTCCCAGTTTCTTCTAATATCAGTCTCACTTTTGCCTTCTTTTAATTGTCGCATTAAACTGGCATTTCCTGCTAACTTATTAAAAAAATAAGCGGTGGGTTCCAAGTTTTTAGGACTTAAGAAAAAGCTATCTTTCTGTGGAAAGCTTTTGTACATTTCTATAATCAATGCTAAGTCTATTTTATCTTTTGGAGGATTGACTTTTGTGAGATCCCATCCATAGCAGGTTTGTCCATATAATTTAGAGGACATGGCGCCAACTCTTGGATTGGGTGTGAAACTAAACTTTTGGTTCCTAATACTTGGATGACCAATATAAGCAAACGCATGTGCAGTTCCTCTACCTTCACTCATAATAGTACCTTCTACTAAACAAGTAGTTGGATACCATAAAATGGAATTCATATCAGGTAAATTCGGAGAGGGTGCTACCTTTATAGTATACTTTGACTTGTGGTCATAGTTTTTATTTCGAATAATAGTCAAAGACCATTTTGCATTTTCTGCAGCTTTTGAAAGATCCATTTTCATCCATTGTTCACC
>CAIYUO010000005.1 GCA_903929425.1 uncultured Bacteroidota bacterium | reverse complement strand
TGCCGACTGCGCTTGTATAGGCAACAAAGCACGTACTGCATCCAAATGTTTTTGCTCAATATTTTGAATAATGGTCTTGTAAGCTTCATTTCCCTGTGATGCACTTTGCGCCAACATCAATAACTGATCCGTTACACCGCTCATTGCCGATACCACTACAATAGTTGGCTCTTTTTTTATTGATTCGCATACGATATCCACCACCTTAGCAATTGCTTCGGCACTTCCAACTGAACTTCCTCCAAATTTTAAAACTTGCATAAAACTAAATGTTGTCGACTATATTAAATAGCCGTATAAATTATCTTCTTTATTAATTTCGTTGTAATTGATTTGATAGCGCTTCATGTTTTCAATAAGCACTTCATAATCTTTATTTGATTTTAATTCCAATCCTACCAATGCTGGACCAGCTTCCTTATTGTGCTTTTGTATGTATTCAAACCTAGTAATGTCATCATCAGGTCCTAATACTTTATTTACAAATTCTTTTAAAGCACCTGGTCTTTGTGCAAATCGGATTAAGAAATAATGCTTTAATCCTTCATATATCAAGGACCTTTCTTTGATTTCTTGCATACGTGCAATATCATTATTGCTTCCACTTACAATACATACGATTGTTTTTCCTTTTATTTGTTCGGTATAATCATCGAGTGCTGCAATACTTAATGCCCCTGCTGGCTCAACTACAATAGCTTCTTCATTATACATTTGTAAAATGGTGGTACATATTTTTCCTTCTGCCACCAAATGCATATCATCAATGGCGTCCTTACAAAAAGAAAAAGTAACATCGCCTACTCTTTTCACTGCTGCACCATCCACAAATTTGTCAATATTTTCAAGCTCAATAGGAGCACCTGATTTTAATGCCCAAAACATACTCGGTGCACCTTCGGGTTCTAATCCAATAATTTTTGTGTGCGGAGAATGTTGTTTAAAATAGGTTCCCACACCAGCACTTAATCCGCCACCACCAACGGGAATAAACATATAATCAATTGGAGCATTTCCATTTTCATTTGCTAATTCGTTGTAATCATGTAAAATTTCAACACCCACGGTTGCTTGCCCTTCAATAATGGAAATATGATCAAATGGAGGAATAAAAGTCATGCCATGTTCAATGGTATATGCCTTCGCGGCAATCGCACAATCATCAAATGTATCCCCCACTAAAATTACCTCTACAAAATTTTCACCAAACATTTTTGTTTGATTTACTTTTTGTTGAGGTGAAGGAATTGGCATAAATACCACCCCCTTAACATTTAATTTTTTACAGCTGTACGCAAAACCTTGTGCATGATTTCCAGCACTAGCACATACTACACCCTTGGCCAATTGATCGGCTGTCATTTGACTCATCATGTTGTATGCGCCTCTTAATTTATAAGAACGTACAATTTGTAAATCCTCTCTTTTTAAATAAACCCTGCACTGATACTTTCGAGATAAATTGGCATTATACTGCAGTGGGGTATGGTTAACCACTGGCTTTAATCTAATGACCGCTCCCTGAATATCAAGTGCAGGCTTATTTACTTTTTGATCATCACTCATATCTTAATTACTATCTAATTATTTACCTGGTTGGTTCTCAGGACGTAAACTTCTTACAGTACGACCTGCTTGCCACATTTCACTATTATGTAATTCAGCTAACTCAACTTCTAATTTTTCACGGTAATCCGCTTTACTATTCAAATCAATTGAACGAGCAGCTTCAGCTCCTGCTGCAACGCTATTGTACAAGTCATTGAACACTGGTAATGTTGCATCACGGAATTTTTTCCACCAATCCAACGCACCACGTTGTGCTGTTGTTGAACAGTTTGCATACATCCAGTCCATTCCGTTTTCAGCAACCAATGGCATTAATGATTGTGTTAATTCTTCAACTGTTTCATTGAATGATTCAGAAGGAGAGTGACCGTTTTTACGTAACACTTCATATTGTGCAGCAAAAATACCTTGGATGGCTCCCATTAAAGTTCCACGCTCCCCTGTTAAGTCAGAGTAAACTTCTTTTTGGAAATTGGTTTCAAATAAGTAACCAGAACCAACTGCAATACCTAATGCAATTACTCTGTCATATGCTTTTCCTGTTGCGTCTTGGAAAATAGCAAAGCTACTATTCAAGCCACGTCCTTGTAAAAACATTCTTCTTAATGAAGTACCTGAACCTTTTGGTGCAACTAAAATTACATCTACATCAGCTGGAGGTATGATACCTGTTTGCTCTTTGTAAGTAATACCAAATCCATGAGAGAAGTATAATGCTTTACCTGGAGTTAAATGTTTTTTCAC
>CAIYUO010000004.1 GCA_903929425.1 uncultured Bacteroidota bacterium | reverse complement strand
CATCTGAATAATTTCCTTGTAATCCAAATCCTAATGTTTCACTTAAATGAATCAAAAAATATATCGGCAAATTACATCCAAGCGCGGCAACTCCTTTGTCTAATTGTTTGAAGGTGTCTTCAATTAAATAAAACAATTCAGGATGTGGTTCGGGTTGGAGGGTTTGTTGTAAAATTTCTACAAAATAAGTGGCCACTGCATTTCGGACTACATCGGAATAAATAGTTTGATAAATGGTATCCCAGTTTACATCCTTTACCATTTGCAATGCTTTCATTGGACTATGGTAAACTTCCATTTGTAAAATAGCAGCAGGTTGATAATAAACCGCTTTGTTAGCACCCTTTTTACTTGTGGTTCTGACGCCTTTAATAATGTATTGTTGCAAACCAAAAAGCTCGGTATACGCCGTCATAATTAAACTCGTATCTCCATACTTAGTTACGCGAAGTACAATTCCTTTTGTGTTGTGTAGCATCTTGAATAAAAATAAACCTTGTTTTTTAGAAAATCTTCAAATCGTTTTATTTTATTTATCTACTACTAAAGGATACATTTACTTATGATCAAAACTTTCAAACATAAAGGTCTAAAATTGTTTTGGGAGAGGGGTAATACAAAACTGCTACCTCAAGATCAAATAGATAAAATAAGGCGCATTTTAGATACTATTCATGTGGTAAATCAAGTACCTCAAGACTTAATGCCATTTATAAATTGGGGGATTCATAAGTTAAAGGGAAATTATATTGACTATTGGAGTATAATAGTCAAAGAAAATTGGAGAATTATTTTTAGATTTGAGGAAGGTAAGGTTTACGATATCAACCTAGTTGACTATCATTAATATTTGTAATGAACAGAAAAATTAAACATAATACACATCCGGGGGAAATTTTAAAAGAGGAGGTAATTCTTGCAAATGCCCTTACAATAACTGATGCTGCTAGTTTATTGGGTATCTCGCGCACAGTACTATCAACTGTATTAAATAGAAAGTCTCCAATTACACCAGAACTTGCTACAAGAATTGCAAAAGTTTTTGGTGGCTCAGCTGACATATGGTTAAGACTTCAACTTTCATTTGATATGAGAGAAGCCGAACAATTAAGTAAAAGTTTGAAATTAAAACCATTCAAAGCAAAAAAGCAACAAATAGCTTAACTAAACGCTTTTAAACTGTTCTAAAAAGCGTAGATCATTTTGAGAGTATAAACGCAAGTCGTTTACTTGGTATTTTAATTGAGCAATTCTTTCAACACCCATTCCAAACGCAAAGCCAGTATACTTCTCAGGGTCAATGCCAAAATTTTCTAACACTTTTGGATGCACCATTCCTGAACCTAAAATCTCCACCCAGCCTGTGTGCTTACATATATTACATCCCTTACCTGCACATATTTGACAACTAATATCCATCTCAGCACTTGGTTCGGTAAAAGGAAAATAACTTGGACGGAATCTTACTTTCACATCCTTACCAAACATTTCTTGTACAAAAAAATAGAGTGTTTGTTTTAAATCGGCGAAGCTTACATTTTCATCAATATACAATCCTTCCACTTGATGGAAAAAACAATGTGCTCTTGCAGAAATGGTTTCATTGCGGTAAACGCGGCCAGGACAAATTACTCGAATAGGTGGCTTTTGCGTTTCCATCACTCTTGCTTGTACACTTGAAGTATGCGTTCTTAATAACCAAGCTGAATTATTATCTGTGGCTTCTTGCACATAAAAAGTATCCTGCATATCGCGTGCTGGATGATCGGCAGGTAAATTCATTGCTCCAAAATTATGCCAATCATCTTCTACCTCTGGTCCTTCTGCTACGGCAAATCCTAATCTTTTAAAAATAGAAACCATTTGAT
>CAIYUO010000003.1 GCA_903929425.1 uncultured Bacteroidota bacterium | reverse complement strand
TTAAATAATACAAAATAATTTAAAAAAATATGAAAAATAATTTATTAATAATTGGATGTATATTCATTACAAGCTTTACAGTAAACGCACAAAGTAATAATACTAATAGCTATCGTAATGATAAAATGAAAAAGTTAATTACTGAGAACTATGCATTAGCGGATAGTCAATATACATACATGATGAAGTTATTGCCTACGGACAAAATGCCCCAGTCCTTTGATGAAAAAAACAATAAGATACTTACAAGAGACATCACTTGGTGGTGCACTGGATTTTATCCAGGTTCCTTATTATATATTTACGAACAAACTAAGAATGAGTCGATTAAAACAGAGGCATTAAGAGCTTTAAAAGTAATTGAACCAAATCAAAACTACACTGGCAATCATGATTTAGGATTTATGATGTTTTGTAGTTATGGAAATGCTTACCGATTATTTAAAGACGAAAAATATAAACAAATTATTTTCAATTCGGCTGCCTCATTATCAACAAGATACCGCCCAAGCATGAAGGCTATTCAATCATGGAATAAAAATCAATACTTCAACTGTCCGGTAATTATTGACAATATGATGAACTTAGAAATGATGAATTGGGTGAGTCAAAATGGCGGCAGTCCTTTATATAAACAAATAGCTGTTACGCATAGCAATACTTCAATGAAGGAGTTTTATCGCCCTGATTATAGTTCTTATCATGTAGTTGATTTCGATTTGACATCGGGTAAAGTTTTAAGAAAAATAACGCATCAGGGTGCTGCTAATACTTCGGCTTGGTCAAGAGGTCAAGCTTGGGGATTATATGGTTTCATAACAATGTATAGGGATACAAAAAATGAAGCTTATTTAAAACTTGCAAAAAACATAGCTGCGTTTTATTTAAATCACCCTAACCTTCCTGCCGACCTTGTACCATATTGGGATTTTGACGCTGGACAACAACCCATTGCAAAACGAGATGCCTCTGCAGCAGCCATTACCGCTTCAGCTTTACTTGAACTTGCAAAATATTCAACTGGTGATCAAAAAGAAAAATACATTAATGCAAGTGTAAAAATGATGGAGTCTCTTTCTAACGATACCTACCGTGCAAAGTATGGTGAAAATGGAGGTTTCTTAATTAAACATTGTGTAGGTGCACTTACTTTAAATTCTGAAATTGATGTTCCATTAATTTATGCAGATTATTATTTTCTGGAAGCACTTAAACGCTATAAGGATTGGTATTTGAAATAAATTTCAATTATTACATGTAAGGCAAAACTGCCTCATGTACTTTTTGCTTAATGCTATTTATATATTCATCGGAGGGTACATTAGGATAGTTATCTAAATAATAGCCTGTCAAGTCAATAGCGTCTAAATTTAAATCACCACAGAAATCAATTACTTCTTGAATGGTAATTTCTTTTTTAGTTAACGGTCCATTAAATGAATAAGCATTTAAACTTAACTTAAACCGATGACTTAGGGACGACTCTTTTGAGTATGCAATTTTATTATATGATACGCCTGCATGACTTATAAAAGGCATGAAAAACAAAGACTGTATTAATTTTCTCCGTTTTTGCATAAGTAATTATTCCGCTTTGGGCTCTTTAGGTGTTTTAGGTTCTTTAGGCTCCTTAGCTACTTTTTCACTCTTCTCTGCTTTTTCCTTTTTCTGTAAAGTAAAAGTCAATCCCGTTTTTTCTTCATTCAGGTCACCCATTAATACATCGCCTTGCTTTACACTCGCATTTAAAATTTCTTCCGCCAATGGATCCTCAATGTATTTTTGAATGGCCCTATGTAATGGTCTTGCACCAAATTGAACATCGTATCCTTTGTCTGCAATAAACTCCTTTGCGGCCTCACTAATCACTAGGTTCAATCCTAAATTCACTAATCTACCCAACACATTTTTCATGATAATATCAATTATCAAATAGATATTGTCTTTAGTCAATGAGTTGAAAACTATCACATCATCAATTCTATTTAAAAACTCTGGAGAAAAAGTACGTTTCAATGCCTTTTCAATTACGGAGCGATTGTTTTCTTCAGTTTGCTGCACCCTTGTTGCTGTTGCAAATCCTACGCCATCACCAAACTCTTTCAATTGACGTGCGCCAATATTAGAAGTCATAATAATCATGGTGTTTTTGAAGTCAATTTTACGTCCTAATCCATCGGTCAAAATACCATCATCTAATACTTGTAATAAAATATTATAAATGTCTGGATGCGCTTTTTCAATTTCATCTAATAATATGACACAATATGGTTTGCGACGCACTTTTTCAGTTAGCTGTCCCCCTTCCTCATAACCTACATATCCTGGAGGTGCACCAATTAAACGAGACACTGCAAATTTTTCCATGTATTCACTCATGTCAATGCGAATTAACGCTTCCTCAGAGTCAAACATATTTCTTGCGAGTGCACGTGCTAATTCAGTTTTACCAACTCCTGTTGGACCTAGGAAAATAAAAGTACCAATTGGTTTTTTAGGATCTTTTAACCCTACTCTATTTCGTTGAATCGCTTTTACCACTTTACTAATGGCGTCGTCCTGTCCAATCACCATTCCTTTCATATCATCAGCCATCTTACGAAGCTTTGTAGTCTCCGCTTCCACCATGCGCTTAACAGGAATGCCGGTCATCATACTAATTACCTCAGCAATATTTTCTTCGTTAATTGGGAAACGAGCCGTTTTACTTTCTTCCTCCCAATTTAATTTCGCTTTCTCTAAAGCTTCTCCTAATTTCTTTTCAGTATCTCTTAAGCTAGCCGCTTCTTCAAAGCGCTGACTTTTTACCACTTTATTTTTTTCTTCCTTAACTTCTTCAATTTGTTTTTCTAACTCCACAATATCCTTAGGTACACTAATGTTTTTTAAATGCACTCTTGCACCAACCTCATCTAATACATCAATCGCTTTGTCAGGCAATAAACGATCGGTCATATACCTGTCGCTTAATTTCACACAAGCTTCAATGGCTTCTTGATCGTACACTACACTATGATAATCCTCGTATTTGGATTTGATATTGTTTAAAATAGTAATGGTGTCTTCCACACTAGGTGGTTCAATCACCACTTTTTGGAAACGACGATCCAATGCACCGTCTTTTTCAATATGCATTCTATATTCGTCTAAGGTTGAAGCACCAATACATTGCAACTCACCACGTGCTAAAGCTGGCTTAAATATATTGGAAGCATCTAAAGAACCACTCGCTCCTCCCGCTCCAACAATTGTATGTATTTCGTCAATAAATAAAATGACGTCTCGGTTTTTCTCCAATTCATTCATGATGGCCTTCATTCGCTCCTCAAATTGTCCACGGTATTTGGTACCTGCCACTAAAGCTGCTAAATCCAATGAAATCACCCGCTTATCAAACAAAACACGACTTACTTTTCGTTGTACAATTCTCAATGCTAATCCCTCCACAATGGCAGTCTTACCCACCCCTGGCTCACCAATTAAAATAGGATTGTTCTTTTTACGACGGCTTAATATTTGACTTACTCTTTCAATTTCTGCTTCACGTCCTACAATGGGATCCAACGAATCCATTTCAGCAAGCTTTGTTATGTCACGTCCAAAATTATCAAGTACTGGCGTTTTTGACTTATTGGGTGTTCCCGATTTAGGTTTTGTACTTTGACCAAATGGACCTCTTTTATCATCATCAAATTCATCATCAGACTCATCTGAAAATTCTGATCTTGTTGATTCTGACGAACGACCTGACCTGCTTGGTCGGTCAGTATCATCAAGGCCAGATGGCGATGAACCTACCATTCCCAATTCATTACGGAATAAGTCATAATCCACATCAAATTGGTTTAGAATTTGTGTAGCAATGTTTTCCTTATTTTTTAAAATACTTAATAATAAATGCTCGGTTTCCACCATTGGGCTTTTCAATGCCTTCGCCTCTAAAACAGTAACCCTAATTACCTTTTCAGCTTGCTTTGTTAATGGTAAGCTATTAATATTGGCAACATTTTTACCTGACTTATCCTTAACGGCTAATTCAATTTCCTTACGGAGTTCTGATAAATTCACATTTAGCTGTCTTAAAACTTTGATTGCAGTGTTTTCCTGATCTCTGATTAGCCCTAACATTAAATGCTCGGCACCTATAAAATCATTCCCTAATCTCAAAGCCTCTTCACGACTATAAGAGATGATTTCCTTAACTTGAGTTGAAAAATTATTATCCATAAATTTATTTGGGGCTGTTACAAGAATAACGAATATTTTTGACCTAAAGTATATTAAAGCATCACTTGTTATTAACCTTTTATTATGAGCCTAATTCAATACCAAATAGATACTAAGGAAAAATTTAACGTTATTACTATTCTCAATAAGGACCTTAGTTCAAATCTCGTGCCAGAATTGGCCAATTTGATGACAGATTGGGGAAATATGCCTCAAAAAAACCTGGTTTTAAACCTGCAAAACCTTGAAAATTGGGACGAGGCGGTGATTGAACAAATTACCTTATCACAGGGTCAGTTTTATGAAAAAAACACCTCCTTTGTCATTTGTGCATTATCAGACCAACTTTCAGCCATTTTAGACAAAACAGACTATGCCGAACTACTCAATATGACACCCACTGAATCGGAGGCATGGGATATTGTTCAAATGGAAGAAATTGAACGCGAACTTTTAGATAGTGACGATATGGAATTCAACCTTCCGGAACAGGATTAGTCAAATACCACAATTATTAGTAAAG
>CAIYUO010000002.1 GCA_903929425.1 uncultured Bacteroidota bacterium | reverse complement strand
GACTAAATATCGTTTTGAAATGAATGCGGCAACCATGCTTGGACAAAGTAAAAATGCTTTTCAAGCTGAGATTGATGCTGCATGTGAATTGATTGATTTTTTAAGATTCAATGTGCATTTTTTAAGTGAGATATATAAACAACAACCAATATCTGCACCAGGTATTCATAACCGAATGGAATGGCGTGGTTTGGAAGGATTTGTTTTAGCAGTTACACCCTTCAACTTCACAGCCATTGGTGCGAATTTACCAAGCTCGGCTGCCATGTGTGGTAATGTGGTTGTTTGGAAACCGTCCGATGCGCAAATATATTCTGCACAATTATTTATGAAAATATTGAAAGAAGCAGGACTCCCTGATGGTGTTATAAACATGATTTACGTTGATGGACCATTATTGGGTGATATATGTTTTAAGCATCCTGATTTTGCTGGTGTACATTTTACTGGATCAACTGGAGTGTTTAATCAAATGTGGAAACAAATTGGCGAAAATATCGGTAATTATAAATCCTATCCTCGTATTGTTGGTGAAACGGGTGGTAAAGATTTTGTAATGGTGCACCCAAGTGCAGATGTTGATACGGTTGTCGCTGCATTAGCTAGAGGTGCTTTCGAATATCAAGGTCAAAAATGTTCAGCTGCATCCAGAGCTTATTTACCAAGTAATATTGCTGCTGGTGTTAAAGAAAAATTAGTCAAAGCTGTTCAATCTATGAAAGTAGGATCAGTTGAGGATTTTTCGAATTTTGTCAATGCCGTTATTTCAGAAAAATCATTTGATAAAATAGCTAGTTATATTAATAAGGCTAAGAAAGATAAAAAAGCTAAAATTTTAGTTGGCGGAAACTTTAGTAAAAAACTTGGTTATTTTGTAGAACCAACTGTTATAGAGACATCGGATCCAAAATATTTGACCATGTGTGAGGAAATATTTGGACCTGTATTAACAATTTACACCTACCCAGCAACCAAATTTGAAAAAACATTAGACTTAGTTAACAGTACTTCAAAATATGCTTTGACGGGTGCTATCATTTCACAAGATCGCCAAGCAATTGAATTAGCAACTCAAAAGTTGCGTCATGCAGCAGGTAATTTTTATATAAATGATAAACCAACAGGTGCAGTTGTTGGTCAACAACCTTTTGGTGGAGCTAGGGGTTCTGGAACCAACGATAAGGCAGGTAGTATGCTTAATTTATTCCGTTGGTTGAGTGCTAGAACCATTAAAGAGACATTTAATCCACCCGCTGACTATAAATACCCATTTTTAAACGAAGCATAAGGCTGATTTTTGCTCTATTTTAACGCGAAAACAGTATATTTGCTCCTCAAAATTAAAGGACTGTGGCCCAAAATTTTTCAAAAGAAACTTACCTGTATTGGTATGAATTGATGCAACTTATTCGTCAATTCGAATCCAAATCAGAAGAAATGTACAAAATGGCTGGTAAAATCAGAGGATTTTTCCACGTTTATAATGGACAAGAAGCTATTGCAGCTGGTTGTATGACTGCTACTAATCATGAAGACCCATTTATTACAGGTTATCGTGATCACGGTTTAGCGTTAGCAAAAGGCATGACTCCCAATTCAGCAATGGCTGAATTATATGGAAAAGCGACTGGTTGTTCAAAAGGAAAAGGTGGAAGTATGCACCTTTTTGACAAGGCTAATTACTTTTTTGGTGGTCATGGTATTGTAGGTGCACAAATTGGAACCGGCGCTGGATTAGCTTTTGCTGAACAATACAGAGGCTCTAAAAATGTGGTACTTTGTTTTTTTGGCGATGGTGCTGCAAGACAAGGTATGTTACATGAAGTTTTCAATTTAGCAATGCTTTGGAAATTGCCAGTAGTGTTTATTTGTGAAAATAACAATTACGCAATGGGTACGTCAATTGAAAGAACAAGTAATGTTATTGATATTTATAAATTAGCTGATGCTTATGAAATGCCTTCTGATAAAATTGACGGTATGACAGCAGAAGCAGTACATGAAGGTGTTGCAAGAGCAGTTAAACGAGCTCGAGCAGGCGAAGGCCCTACATTATTAGAAATGAAAACTTATCGTTACAAAGGTCATTCGGTTTCAGATCCACAAAAATATCGTTCAAAAGATGAAGTAGAAGAATACAAGGATCAAGACCCAATCACTAAAGTAACTAAAACTATTTTAGAAAATAAATATGCTACTGAGGCTGAATTAAAAGCTATTGATGATAAAATAACCGCTATCGTTGATGGTTCTGTTAAATTCGCTGAAGAAAGTCCTTGGCCAGACGACAGTGAAGTATTGAAAGATGTTTACATTGATCAATCCTACCCTTTTATCGTTGACTAATACATTTTAAAAGAAAATTATAATATAACAAAATGAGCGATTTACAACAAGAACAAGCACCCATTTCAATTAGCAAAAAGAATCAACAACTTATTATTTCTTTAGTTTTAGGAGGTTTGATTATAGCATGTGCAATTTTAGGTTATACTGAATTATATCAAAAACCACGTGAAGCTAAAGCAGCTGATGCTATGTTTTTAGCTGAAAAATACTTTGCACAAGATTCTTCAAATTTAGTTTTAAACGGTGATGGAATTGGTAAAGGTGTTTTATATGTAATTAAAGAATTTGGTGGTACCGAAGCTGCCAATTTAGCAAAGTATTATGCTGGTATTAGTTATTTTAGATTAGGTGATTTCAATAAGTCACTTGAGTATTTAAAAGACTTTTCAACGAATGCAAAACAAGTTCAAGCAGTAGCTTATGGAACAATTGGTGATGCATTTGCAGAATTAAAAAAGAATGAGGAAGCAATAGAATCTTACAAAAAAGCGGGTGCACATTTCCCTGAAGATGCTGGAATTTCATCAGAATATTTATACCGTGCCGCATCATTACTTGAAATGAATGGTAAAGTTGACGATGCTATTGCTATTTATCAAGATATTAAAATGAAATATCCAAGTTCTGAAAAAGGAATCAACGCTGACAAATATATATACCGATTGAAAGTACAGCCTTAATTATATGACTGTTCAATTATTTGTACCATGTTTTATTGATCAACTATACCCACAGGTAGCTTTTAATACTATCAAGGTATTGGAAAAAGCGGGCTGTGAAGTTAAATATAATCCGAATCAAACATGTTGCGGACAACCGGCATTCAACGCTGGTTTTTGGGGTGAGTCAAAAGACGTTTGTACAAAATTTGTTCAAGATTTCGACACAGCTGATTATATTGTTAGCCCTAGTGCAAGTTGTACAGGATTTGTTAGAAATAATTATGGTAAACTTTTTGAAAATAATGCCTTTCAAAGTCCAGCTAAAAAAGTAACCAATCAAATTTTTGAATTAGCTGAATTTTTAGTGAAGGTTTTAAACATAACAGATTTTGGCGCTGAATTTAATGCTAAAATCACTTATCATGATAGTTGTGCTGCATTGCGCGAATGTAAAATCAAGGATGAACCCAGAAAACTCTTAGCAGCTGTGAAAGGGTTAACATTAGTTGAAATGAATGACACCACTACTTGTTGTGGGTTTGGAGGTAGTTTTGCTGTTAAATATGACAACATCAGTGTCGCGATGGCGGATCAGAAAATTGACAATGCTATTGCTACTGAAGCAGAATATATTGTAAGTACTGATACAAGTTGTTTAATGCATTTAGAAGGTCGTATTAATTTTAATGGCCAAGCTATAAAAATTATTCATTTAGCTGACATTTTAGCAAGTGGTTACTAATTGTATCCTACTTTAGCAAACTTTATGCTTTGATACTTGTTATTAATTTTTCAAAACATCTTTTATGGCATATTGGTTAATCAAATCAGAACCCTTCAAATATTCATGGGATCAGTTTATAAAAGACAAGAAAACTTTTTGGGATGGTGTCCGAAACTATGGAGCTAGGAATAATTTAAGATCTATGAAAAAAGGTGATTACGCCTTTTGGTACCATAGTAATGAAGGAATGGAAATTGTAGGTATTGCTAAAGTAGTTAAAGAAGCTTACCAGGATCCTACAACTGAAGAATCAGCATGGTTAGCTGTTGATTTTGCGCCTCATAAAAAATTAAAAAATCCTGTTAAACTCGCAGATATTAAAGCCAATACCAATTTATCAAATATGGATTTAGTTAGATTAGGAAGACTATCTGTTCAAACCGTTAAAGAGAATGAATGGAAAGAAATTTTGAAAATGAGTGAAGGTTTATAATTCAAGCAAAAATTAAAAATACTATTTAATAAATACGTTTTGCTATTTAAAAAATACGTATCCAATCATAATGGCAATGATTACGCCCAATACATCAGCCAATAAGCCTGCCCAAACTGCATAACGTACTTTTTTAATTCCCACACTTCCAAAGTATAAGGCAATGATGTAAAATGTTGTGTCCGCTGAACCCTGAAATATAGAGGCCAATTTTCCTAAAAAGGAATCTGGGCCATTTGTTTTAAAAATGTCCAACATCAATCCTCTGGCTCCACTCCCACTTAATGGCCTCATGATGGCTACGGGTAAAGCACCTACGAAATCAGTATTAATACCCGTTAAATGAATTAGGTTAGTTAGTCCGTCAATAATAAAACCCATCGCACCACTATCTCTAAATACTCTTATTGCCACTAACATGGCTACTAAATAAGGAATGATTTTAATAATTACGTCGAAACCATTTTTAGCACCATCAATAAAGGCATCAAAAACGGGTACTTTTTTGTAAGCTCCTCCAACTATAATTGTCACAATAATGAATAACAAAATACTTGATCCTGCTATTTTTGAAAATACTTCTTTTTGTTGTGGACTTAAACTATTCACACCAAATAAAATCAAACACATAAAAACAAATAAGCCAACTAACCATCCAATAAGCACTTTATCCCATTTTATTTTCTGATACAACCCTACTAATATTATACTTGCTAAAGTAGTACCAATAGTAGCTAAAACACAAGGAATAAATATGCTAGCTGCATCCTGAGAGCCTGCAGCTAAACGATAGGAAATAATACTTAAAGGGATGATGGTTAAACCACTGGTATGTAAAACCAAAAACATGATTTGAGCATTGGTCGCTTTTTCTTTTTCTTGATTTAAACCTTGTAAGCTTTCCATAGCTTTTAAAGCAAAAGGAGTAGCAGCATTATCTAGTCCTAACATATTGGCACTAAAATTCATCACCATATGTCCCATGGCTGGATGATTGTCAGGTACTTCAGGGAATAGTCTACTTAATAATGGATTCATCCATTTGGCTAATTTATTAATGGCACCTGCTTTTTCAGCAATATTCATCAATCCTAGGAAAAAAACCATGGTGCCTGCCAGGGGAAAAGCAACATCTAAAATGGAAGATTTAGCGGAGTCGAAAATACCATCAGCCAATAGCTTAAATACCTCGGTGTCACCAAAAAATAGCAATTTAATGAGTGCAATGATAAAAGCAATCACGAAAAAGGCCATCCAAATAATATTCATCGCCATAGTTCCATTGTTTATGGTACTAATATAGCCCATTTTGCAATTAGAATTGTATTTTTGCGACACTTAAAAAGAATCAAATATGGCATTACAAGCAGGCATCGTGGGACTACCAAATGTTGGAAAATCAACCTTATTTAATGCAGTAAGTAATAGTGCAAAAGCACAAGCGAGTAATTATCGTTTTTGTACCATCGAACCAAATGTTGGTTTAGTGGATGTGCCAGATCAAAGAATACAACAATTAGCTGATTTAATTATACCTCAAAGAATTGTGCCTACACAATTAGAAATTGTTGATATAGCTGGGTTGGTTAAAGGTGCAAGTAAAGGTGAAGGTTTAGGTAACAAATTTCTTGCTAACATTCGTGAAGTAAGTGCCATCATTCATGTTATTCGTTGTTTTGAAGACGAAAATGTTTTAAGGGAGGAAGGGGCTATTAACCCAATTGGTGATAAAGAAATTATTGAAACTGAATTGCAATTGAAGGATTTAGAAAGTGTAGAAAAGAAAATGCAAAGAAGTGAAAAAATGGCTAAAACTGACCCTAAAGCAAAAGTTGAAGTTGAGGTCTTGAAAAAATGCTTGGCTCATTTGGAGCAGGGAAAAAGCATCCGTTCACTTGGTCTAACCAAGGAGGAAAGTTTAGCTATTGCGGATATCTTTTTGTTAACTGAAAAGCCGGTGATGTATGTAGCTAATGTGGATGAAAAATCGATGCATACAGGGAATGAATATGCTGATAAGTTAATCGCTATGGCTAAAGAAGAAGGTGCTCAAGTTATAGTGATGTGTAATAATATCGAAGCTCAAATTACGGAGTTAGAAGACCCCGATGATAAAGCTTTATTTATGGAAGAATATCAAATGAAAGAACCCGCTTTAAACCGTTTAATACAATCTGCTTATAAATTATTAAATTTAGAAACCTACTTTACAGCAGGTGTGCAAGAAGTAAGAGCATGGACCATTGGAAACGGATGGAAGGCTCCACAAGCAGCAAGTGTTATTCATACTGATTTTGAAAAGGGATTTATTAAGGCCGAAGTAATTGCATTTGAAGACTATATTAAATACAAGAGTGAAGCTGCTTGTAGAGAAAATGGGAAATTAAGAATTGAGGGTAAAGAATATATAGTTAAAGATGGTGATGTAATGCATTTTAGATTTAATGTTTAAAATTTATAGATTGTGTTAAAGTTAAATTCATTCATTTTTATAGTTATGTTATTTGCTATTTCTTGTTCAAATAACAGTAATATTAATAATGAACAAAATGAAGCTACTGCTATTCCTGCACCATCTAATTTAAATTATGAAGTGATAAAAGTTTATCCTCATGATACTAGTTCCTATACAGAAGGGCTAGAATGGAATGGAAATAACTTAATTGAAAGCACAGGTAATTATAATGAAAGTAAATTACGCATATTAGATACTAATATGAAAAACCTTATGAATCCTGTAATTTTAGATAAACAATATTTTGGAGAAGGGACTACCCTATTTAAAAATAAAATTTATCAATTAACTTGGAAGGAACATAAAGTATTTGTATATGATCCAAAAACTTTGAAAAAAATAAATGAAATATATTGGCCTTATGAAGGTTGGGGAATGACTAACAATGATTCAAGTATAATCATAAACACCGGAGGTAGCAATATATATTTTGTTAACCCTGAAAATTTCAATGTTACAAAAACGCTGGGTGTTTATAATAATTATGGGTATGTATCAAATATCAATGAATTAGAATATGTAAATGGCAAGTTATACGCTAATGTATATTTGACTGATAATATTATTCAGATAGATCCTAAAACAGGCCAAGTAGTTGCAACTGCTGATATGTCCAATTTGTTAGCAAAGGTGGGTATCAATAATAATCCAAAAATGGTGGATGCTGGCAATGTATTAAATGGTATTGCGTACCATAAAAAAAGAGGAACCTTTTTTGTTACCGGAAAGGACTGGCCAGTCATTATTGAATTAAAATTCAAATAGCTAATAGTAATTTTTAATGGCTATTTTTTTGAATTACGTATATAACAGAACTTGTCTTTTTGGTGTCAATAAGTGCAACCAAATTTGACACTATCCCTACTATTAAAGCCCTTAAAGTTCCAAAAATTCCCCATTTAATATATTTTTCAGTTAACAATGAAACGTATAAACTGTCAAACCACATTGGCTTGTATTTAATGATATGCATATTATGTCGTTCACATAACACTTTCATTGCTTGAGGAGAAAAATGATATAAGTGTCTTGGTACATCATATGCTGCCCACATATGCTTATAATAATTAGCATCAAAACTGGTATAATTCGGCACAGCAATGATTAGTTTACCATCCTCATTTAACAATGAATTGAAGTGAATAAAATAATCATTTAGTTCATGAACATGTTCCAAAACATGCCATAGTGTTATAACATCAAAACTGTTATGTGGTAATTGAAAAAAATGATCAATTGGTTCTATTGTTAAACCATAATTCTCATAAGCTTTTTTTCTTGATGATTCATCAGGTTCTAATGCAAGGACATCCCAACCTTTCATTTTCATGGTATTTGCAAATGCACCAGTTCCAGAACCAATATCTAATATTTTACCTAATCTATTAGGGAAATAAGATTGGATAAAATTAGCTTTTTGTTTTAAAGTAAATTGTCTTACAAAATGATAAACCTTATTCATTAAACCCTTTTTTATATCCGTGTGTGATATATAATCAGAGAAATTATAATAAACCCCAATATTATCTTTGGTTGGCACAGGATAGGTATATTGCAAACAACAATTTGAACATAATATAATGTCGAAAGCTTCCTTTGTTAGGGAAAAATCATTTGTTTTTAATACAAATTCAATATTTGTATTATTGCAAATTGGACAAGAAGGATAATTTTGCATTATGGAATTCATGAATACTAATGTGAAATATTTTTATACAAAATAAGCAAAATTGATACAGTCGAAATAATGATAGACCAGATAATCCAATTTTCATTTGTACTTGTAGGCGTTTTAAAATTCGCATTTAGTTCTTCCTTTAATAAGGCAGGTGAAACATTTTTATAATATACATCTGATTTATATAAACTATTCCAAGTAATTTTAGAACCTTTTTTATGGAAAGTACCTAAACTTCCAAAATTTAAACTATAAACTTGTTGTTTAATCATTGGATCTAAAAGCATAGCAAATTGAGTATTCGCTTCTTCGATAGAAATGTCTAATTCATTTGAGATATATTGTAACAATTTATCTTCATTTTCAATTATTTTATTTTCTAATATGATATATTCATTGGGGGCAATCAACTTACCTTCATCCCAAAAAGCTTCATTTTTAGATAACTTTAATGTACCAATTCCGTTTAATGAAATTTGGCCATTTTTAATAAAGTACTGAACTAATAAATTTATCATAATTATTTACTAAACGAATATACGATTCCTCCCATTAATTGAACACCTAATGAAGGGTATTCTGACCATCTTTCATATGGTTTATCTAATAAATTTTGTCCTTTTAACCAGGCAGTCCATTTTGACGATAATTTATAATTTAAACCAGTACCTAATACTAGCGGGTTACTTAATTTAGTTGGTAAGTTTTGCTGATTTGAAATAGTTGCACCTGACCAATATTTTAAATTACCATCAATAGATAACTTATCGTTTACCTTCCAATTTAAATTACTTTCAAATTCAAAGGGTAAAATACCCCATGGGCTTGAATTATCCTGTAAGGAATTAAATTGAATATATTTTAGTGTGTTTTGAACTAATAATTTATCACTAAATTGATACCTTAAATTTGCATCAAATTCAATAGTTGATGCTTTTTGCTCAAATAGGGTCTTATATAATAAACCTTTTTTAACAAAATTGGAATCAATTATTCTATTAAATAATGGCAAGTTGTTATAATTATTAAAAGATAATGAAAACCCATAATTTAAATGTTTATTAGCATTAATTTTTATTTCAATAAATTTCCTATCCTTAGTAGTCAATTCCAATTGCTTAGGTGCTTCAATCCAAGGGTTTGTAATGGCTAAATTTGAATATTGATTATTAATATTTTCAGTTTTCCAACCAGCCATTAAAACATAATTAGTATCATTTAATTTTTTGTTAAATTCAATGATTGGATAAATATGATATTTCCCGTTTTCAAATGTTGGGCTAACACCAATATTAAATAAACTATTGAATTTATCCAATTTTATGGTTGGGTCAAATTTTAATATACTATTTGAAATACTATTATTTGATGCTGAGTTATATTGAATATGATTATAGTATATATTGAAATTAAAAGTGATCCCATTTTTATAATCATATGAAATGGTGTTATATATATCAAAATAATTACTACTAGCATTATTTATTCCATCAAAATGCTCGTATTTAACGAAAGGTTTGTAAATTAATTTTGTCTGTTGGACTTGATCATTATTGAAAGCTAACGAAATACCATAATGGGTATAATTTTGTTTGTAATTTGAGTTTGGATAAACAACTGAATCAGGAACTAATCCATATCGAAAATTATTGTTTTGTTTAAAATAAACCTGAGTTGACAGTCTATTATTTTTATCAAAATTGATATCACCAATGTAATTAATTCCATAAACTTTTTGATTTTGTAAATGATGTAACCCGCTGATGGCTTCATTATATACATTTAAGGAATGAATATTTTTATTCAAATCAATCATATTATAAGTAAATCTTAATAAATGTTGAAAATAATTTCCATATCCAGCTTTTATATTTCCGTTATTATTTAAATATATCAAAGAATCAATTTTATAGACTCTAGGTATTAATGAAATGGGTTTATATTGGAAGCTTAAATTTTGACTTGGGACATTATATTCAACTTGTAAGCTTGTTGTATCAATCTGAACACTTGCATTTAAAAAACCAATTTTTGCTACATTCTTTAATTGAGGCTTAAAGGCTGACATGATAGTCACTACTTTTTCTGGAATGGTATCTATTTTGGTAGTTCTTGGCTCTTCTTTTATATCTTCTGAAATTATTTGTGGTATTTTGTATGTATTATTACCCTTGTTTTTCGGTTGTCTTCCTTTTTTAATAGGTTTTTTTGTCGATTTTTTATTGTTTTTCTTCTTACTCTTTTTTTGCGTTGTTTTTTGAGTACTTTTTTTACTTCTTTTTTTAGCATACATAGGTGTAACCATATATGACAAAATAAATATCAGTAAAATATATTTTAGCAATTTTTTCATATTTGTCATTTACTTCATATTTGATTTTTCAACTAACATTGTTAGTTTGTTTTTTGCTTCTAATTTTAAAGAATCTATGTTGGCGTTTTCAGCAACACTTTTATAGGTTGCAATAGCATTAAAATTATCATTTTGAGCAGCATAAATATCTCCCAATAGTATATACGTTTTGGTAACCCAAAATTCATACGCAGCTTGTTTTTTAATTACTTCAAAGGCTGTTTTTTCTGCAATTGAAAATTTAGTTTGATCTAAATAAATTTTTGCCAATAAATAATGGGCCTCGGCAGTTACTACTGAGCTATTTGTGTTTGTTGTTTTTGATAATAATTGGATAGCTCCTGTGGTATCTCCAGTTATAACACTTTGATGATATAATGCCATATTTGACATAATGATATCATCACTTGCCGAACTTTTATCCTGCAATATTTGTTTAGCAATAATGGAACAAGCCTCCCAATTTTCGTTTTTATAATGACACCTTAATAATCCTTTTAATGCCTCTAATTTATTTTCTTGCTGTGTAGTAATGTTTAATAATGTACTAAAGTATTTTTCTGCATTTGTATAATTTTGGAAGTTGAAGTAATTTAACCTAGCAGCAATTAAAGATGCTCTTTCAGCATACTTATTTGGTGCTTGATCGGCAACCATTCCAAAATATTTACTAGCTGTATCATAATTTTGTTGTGCATATGTAATTTCTGCCACAACATTATTCGCCTCTAATTGGTATTTGCCATTAGGGAATTCTAACAAGTATTTCGAAAATCCTTGCAATGCTTCAGCATACTTTTTTTGTTCATATTTTATAATGGACGCTCTATAATTAAGTGAATCTTGTTCATTTAATGATAAAGATCTTCCATAAGTATTCATGAATTCAACAAATAAATCTGGTGTTTGATCTTCAATATAAATGTTTCTTACAAACTCAATCGAATTATCACTTTCTGTGCACTTAGGAAATGCATTAAACAAATCTTTAAAGGTTGATAAGGCAACTTGATTTTTATTCAAATTAAAATAGACAATCCCTAATTTATAATAAGCTTGAGGATAATAATTAATTGCATTTTTATCTAATAGAATTTTATTTAATGGCGCAATCGCTTCTTGGAAATTTTCTTTATTAGAATAAGTATCAGCTAATTCCATGTTCGCATCATTAATGTAGGCTGATTTTGGAAATTGATTTTCAAAACTCGTCAATATTTTAATTTTCTCATTTATTTGTCCCATCCCCCCTAAAATCATTGCTTTTTGCAGCATAGCATAATCATTATAATCCCAGTTTTCATCAATTGCTTTTTGAAAGGAGGTTAATGCTAATTTAAATTGTTTTAACATCATTTGACAATCAGCCATCCTTATAAAGGCATCTTTTTGATAAGCTTCAAACATATTACTATGATTATATTTTGAAACCATATTAAAATAATCGGCAGCTTTTTGATAATTTCCTTTTTTTAAATAACCATATCCTAATGTATATTTTGCATGACGTTGATTTACTTCAGGTAATTCAACGGGATCCTTGACGAATTTTTCCAGTATTTCAATGGATTCATCTACCCTACTCATTTTGTATAATAATTCTCCTAACCAAAACTGTGCTTGTGGTAATATTTTTGCATTATAAGGGGTATTTAATATTTTATTTAATAAATTAAAGGCTAATTCAATTTGCCCTTCATTTATATAAATAGTTGCTCTACCATATAGCATTTTAGGATATAACTTCAACAAATCAATGGAAGGATTTTGGATTGATTCATAAGCTGTAATAGCTTGAATGTAATTATTACTTAATGTTAAGGCGGCTATCCAATAAGATTTAGCTTCATCAGCATAAATAGAATTTGGATAAGTTTCCATGAATTTATCAAAAGCAATTATGGCATTTGTATACTCTTTTAATTCAGCACATAATTTTCCGTAGTTGAATAATGAAATTTCTTTTTGTGAAATATTCAAATTTTTTGTTGAACAAATTAAAAATGCATTCTTAGCACCCGTTTTGTTATTTAATTTTAAATAGGAAGTGGCTAATAAATACATGCTATTTTGACCAAGCGAATCTTCAATATTTGCTAATTCTTTAAATCCTTCAATTGCATTTTGCCAATTTTGTGACTGAAAATAACAAAATGATAATTGATATAAATCCTGTGGATCTGATTTTTTTTGTTTGTCGACATATTCTTTCAAATAGGGTAATGCTTTTGAGAAATCCTTCTTTTCAAACCATAAATGGCCCATCAACTGTTTTAGGGATAATTCATAATACTGTCCACTTGTTTCCAAGGCTTTTTGGCAATTTGACATAGCAGCATCAATATCACCTAGGAAGTAATAAAGTTGACTTATGTAAAAAGGAGTTAATCTCGAATAGGCCTTATTCGTTGAAGCCACTTGGAAATATTGTAATGCCTCTGTGAATTTTTTTTGTTCTAATGCGATAAAACCTGAATAATAGTTTGCGTCCGTATAATAAGGTGAATTTTGCAACTGCCTAACTGTATTTAATAAGCTAGTAGCCTTATCCCAACTACCATTTTTGAAATACAAATATCCTTGTTCAAATTTCATTTGAGCAATTTCATTATTGTCTAAGTCTTCTATTCTTGCATATGTGTATGATTTCAAACTCGCTTCATCCTGTTGCTTTTTAAAATAAAACTTTCCTAAATGAAAATGAAGTCTTGATTGGTATATTTTGTTATCTGTATTTTTTAAACATTTGATGGTTAAACTTTCGGCAAATGGTTTGTCGAGTGCCAATGATAATGTCAAATAATAATATTTGATGTCTTCTTGCGATGGCATAAAATTATATGCCGATTGTATATTTGCAAATGCTGTTAGGGTATCTCCATTTTTCAAAGCAGTCAATCCTTTTTGATAAATATCACTCGTTGGATGACTGTATGATGGAAATTGTGCTACTAATGGCTTATTTAAAATAAGGGTAGATAAAATAAGAAATAACCCAAGTACTGCTTTTCTGTTTTGCAACATAAATATTATGTTTAATTTGCTAAAATTAAGCCGTCTTTATAAAACCATAAGTTAAAATGTGATTTTGTGGAAAAACAGATGGAAGTCGTAAATTTGTCAACAAATACTAAAAAAATCATAAAATGTACGAATACAACACTAAAATAAGAGTTAGGTATGCTGAAGCAGATCCAATGAATGTTGTTTATTA
Source organism: uncultured Bacteroidota bacterium (assembly GCA_903929425.1). GTDB lineage: Bacteria > Bacteroidota > Bacteroidia > Chitinophagales > Chitinophagaceae > Sediminibacterium. The sequence continues at coordinate 1,437 of CAIYUO010000002.1, read as the reverse complement.
TGGAAATTATGCTCAATATTTTGAAGTTGCAAGAGTTGAAAGTTTAAGAAATTTAGGAATAAGTTATAAAGAAATTGAGGAAATGGGCATTATTTTACCGGTTGTAGAATTAAATATTAAGTATTTGAGACCTGCTAAATATGATGATTTATTAACCATTAAAACGGTTATCAAAGAACTACCTATAGATCATAAAATACAGTTTGATCAGGAAGTATATAATGAAGAAGGTAAATTATTAACTATTGGAGTGGTAAAGCTATATTTTATGGATAAAGCTTTGAGTAAAAGAGCTACTATGCCCGAGTTATTAATGCAAAAATTAAGTCCTTTTTTTAGTTAACCCATTTTAAACATGATTTGTAATTTAATTTAAATTAATTTACATTTTAATAATTTTTGAATGAATTCAATAAATGCAACTATTATCACCATTGGTGATGAATTACTAATAGGTCAAGTCATAGATACCAACAGTGCATATATTGCCCAGGCTTTAAATAAGATTGGGATTGCAGTAAAAAATAGAATTGCAGTAGGTGATTCAAAACAAGACATTCTTGCTTCGTTAAATGCTGCTAAAGTCAATAGTAAGATTGTTATTATTACCGGAGGTTTAGGCCCAACTGCTGACGATATTACTAAACCTTTACTGAATGAATATTTTGGTGGTAAATTGATTATTCACCAACCTACTCTAGATCATATAACTGACATTTTTGTAAATAAGCATAAACGTCCCATGATTGACCGTAATAGGAAGCAAGCTGAAGTTCCAGATGTTTGTGAAGTGTTATTCAATGAAACCGGTACTGCTCCAGGTATGCTTTTCAAAAAAGACGGCGTTTTGTATTTTTCACTACCAGGGGTTCCTCATGAAATGAGGTATTTAACGGACAATCATGTTATACCTGTCATATCCAAACAATTTACAACTGAACCAATTATCCATCGAACCTTATTAACAGCGGGGATAGGTGAATCCTTTTTAGCCGAGCTCATTGCTGAATTTGAAAATGATTTACCAAAACACATAAAACTAGCCTATTTACCCAATTTTGGAATGGTTAGATTAAGATTAACTGCTACTGGATTATCCGAAGCTGAGTTGACAACCAATATTGAACAGCATTTTGCTAAACTTAAAATTGCAGTTAGTGAATATTTAGTTACTGACGTGGATGAAAACATGGAGGTTGTTGTTGGGAAACTACTTAAAGCCAACAATCAAACAGTAGCAACTGCCGAAAGTTGCACTGGTGGTTTTATTGGCCATTTATTATCCAAACATGCTGGATCTTCTCAATTTTATACGGGGGGCATTATTAGCTATGACAATCGAATTAAAACTGAATTTTTAGACGTCCCAACTCACATTTTACAGACCGTTGGTGCAGTAAGTAAGGAAGCCGTAGAACAAATGGCAAAAGCAGTTCG
>CAIYUO010000001.1 GCA_903929425.1 uncultured Bacteroidota bacterium | reverse complement strand
GACCTATTTTCTTTGAATTAAGCGTAATTTTACCTTATTTTGCACCTCCAATTGGAAGCTCCTGGTTCGGTAGCTCAGCTGGATAGAGCGTCATCCTTCTAAGATGAGGGTCATTGGTTCGAATCCAATCCGGATCACAAAGCCTGTCACGTAAGTGACAGGCTTTTATCATTTAAGACAGCGGCTCAAGCTCGCTTGAGAAAGCTGGCGAGAATGATAAAAGCAAAAGTATAATAGGACAATTGAGCATAGCGAAATATCCTATTATACTTTTTAAAGGCTTTGGGTAAGCTCCCCTAAAGGATCACCGAACGAAGTGAGGTAATCCAGAGCTCCACTGAGGGATGCCGGCGAAGTGTAACGAAGTCGGCAATCCGTTGGGTAAGCTCCCCTAAAGGATCACCGAACGAAGTGAGGTAATCCAGAGCTCCACTGAGGGATGCCGGCGAAGTGTAACGAAGCCGGCATCTTTTTGGTAAACTCTATAACAGATAAACGTCTTGTCATTTTCCCGAAAAAAATGAAATTTAAAACATATTATTTACCCCATTTAGGCATACCTAAAACTGAAACTTTCTTATTTGAAGTTTCTTCAATTTTGAGGGTAATTGGAGATTCAATATTTTTTTCAGATTCATCAAAATTAATATTACTTTTAAATGAGTTAATTAGTTTTGGAAGATTCTTATCATTATTGAAATTTTGATTTAAATCGATACTATCTAATATTTCTTTTATTTTAATAACTGTCTGGGTCTTTGGAACCGTAATGACACAATCTAAATTTGTGGATTCATCATTCTCAAACCTATTTGCATAAACACTACCACTTATTTCACAGTTCTGTTTAGCATGTACTTTTCCCGTACAGAATATATTTCCATAAATTTTTCCGTTTACAATTATCTCTGAACAAATGATATCCCCATGGAATTTTGCATTTGGCTCAATAATTATAATATTTTTTGAAAATAAGATTCCAGTAAAGTTACATTCCACTTTAATAGAATGTGATGTTTTAAAATTTCCCTCAATATGAAGTTCAGAAGGTAGATGAATAAATGGATTTATAACATTTTCCATACTATTTTTATTTAAATTATTTTTTTTGTCCAAAATTTAAAAATTATTAGAAAATATTATAAATTAATTATTTGATTTTTTTGGATATGAAATTAATATTTCCAATTTTAGCAACTTTATGAATCAAATCTTTTTGATAAACTTGTTCATTTGTTTTTATTTCCCCCAAAGGTTCAACACCTGCTCCAATCATAGCATACCAAATTTGATGTGAGTCATTAATCTTTTGTCCATGGCTAGTCCATTGGGTTTTAACCATATCCCCTCTGCCATGATCTGTTGTTATTAAAATAGTTGTATTTCCTTTATATGCAGGGTCAGTATTTACAAAATCATAAACAGATTTGATATACTCATCAAATCTATTAGCCGCTTTTAAATATTCAGGATAATTTCCTGCATGTGCTAATTCATCTGTATCACCAAATGAAACATACATAGCATTTGGTTTTTTAGTTTTTAAATATTGCAAGGAAATATATTTTATAAAACCATCCTGAGTTTCTTCACTTCCAAAAGGTTGATAAGTATCTTTCATAATGTCTGCAATAAATTTAATTTGAGGATCTTTTTGTAAATCATTATCTACCTCATTTGCATTCATTACAGTAAATCCTGCTCTTTTTTCGTTTAAAATTCTCTTAAATGCACCCCATGATCCAAAAGCAACAACTTTATTTTTATAAAAAGGTAATGTATTAATATATTCAAAGAAATTGGTATTAGGATTAGGCATATATTCATTTGAATTAATAGCTGTGTCCACTTGGCCAGTTAAAATTTCGCTATACCCTGGGTAAGAAAACCAATATGGATTTGCATTATCAACCAAACTGCCTAGCTTTCTGTTACCATGTATTTGTCCTTTTTCAGCAATTATTGACCAAAAAAATGGCATTAATTTTTTTCTTTTTTCATCAGCATTTAAACCTCCAAATTCATTAACAGCAAGTGTGCTATCTCCATGTTGAAAAGGTTTATATTTTAAAATATCAGCATCTAATCCATTAAATAAATCTTGCCATCTAAGCCCGTCAGTAGTAATGACAATAATTTTTTTATGATTGTCACTTTGTGCAAATGAAATATTAGTAATTGCTAATATAAAAAATAAAATTGGAATACTAGCTTTCATAAAAATAATAATTTAAGTAAATATAGTCAGTACCCATTTTGGTAAAATGAAAATATATGTTACTTTATTATTATTAAAATATTAACTAAACATATTACAGTATAAAAAATTGATTTACAGCATATTAATATTCATGTCAAAAAATAAATATGAACTACCCTATTTATAAAAATTATTGGGGGACTTTTCCAGTTACAAAATTACTGGATGTCCCATTTTTTGTAAAACTAACTAAAGTCCCATTACTAGGATTAGTCGTTTTATCAATAACAGTTGTAATGACTGTATTATTACCCTCTGCTGTTCCTTGATTAAATGAATAATAAGCTACTAATCCAGCTTCATTTCCATTTAATTCAACATTCATATTGGCTCTAATTTGATCTTGAGTGCGTACCGTATTCCATATTCTTACATCATCCATTGCACCACCAAATGACTCTGAATTTTGACTTAAAGTTAATTGACTGCTTGGATTTCCAGGTATAGTACCTGTCCAAGGTGCAGAAGTAACTAAATTTCCATTTTTGTAGATATAAGCCATATTTGCAAGATCATCAACAACAAAGGCAACATGTTGCCAAGTACCAACAACAACTGTATTATTTGGTGTAACCATAATAAGTTGATTATTATTTAATACAATTGATAGGGCATTTGTATTACCACCGGATCCTCCAAAAAAATAACCAGTCTGAAAATTTCTATGTACTAACCTGTCCCAACCGCCTAAAACACCCATATCTCTACTGGGTTTTATCCATAATTCGACAGTCATAGAGCTAGTAAGATTTAATTTGGAACTGGTTCCACAGTCAACATAATCAGCACTTGTTCCACTAAAGCTTAATGCATTACCTAATGGAGGAGGCTGCGGAACATAATTAAATGCATTATTGGCTCTAAATAAATGCGTTTGTGATTTTGCAATAAACACAATGCTTAAAAGTAATATGGTAATTATGTTTTTCAAAGTAATTGAAATCAAAAAATTAGTTTTTCAGTAACAAATATACAATTTATTGAAAAGCAAAGGAAGTTGAATTTAATAGCCAAAAAGCAAATGTTTTCGTAAATTTAGCCCATGTTCAAGTTTATTTATAACATATTAACAACCACAATATATGCCTTGTTTAATTTCAAGAAAACAACAAGGCATACCATTCAAATGATGAATGAAATTGAGCAAAAGTATAATGGCAAATTCTCCAAATCTTTGATAGAAAAGACAAGTCGATATGAGGGCATTCAACAAATTGTTATTAATGACGCTTTCACGAAATTAATAGGCCGACAAACCACTGACTATGAACGAGCCTCTAATAAATTGTTTTTCATAATTACTTTTTTGTATGACGACATCATGGATGAAAAAATATTAACTGAAGACGATTTATATAAATTATTAGAAAACCCACATGAAAATCCACATGATATATTTGAAGCTAAAGTTTTAGTTGATATTCATTTACAATTATTGCAACGAACAAAACAACCTGAAAAATATACAACAACCTTATTAGCGATTCATAAAGCTCAAAAGGATTCCCTAATTCAGTTCAACAGTCAAGTTTCGCAAAATGAATTATTAGATATTGTGATGCGAAAAGGTGGTTATAGTTTTTTGATGTGTAGCCTTTATATTGATTTGCCTATTTCTAAGGAAATGGAAAATTGTTGGTATCATATTGGAAGTATGCTTCAATTCATAGATGATATGTATGATATTTATAGCGATTTACAAGAAGGCATTTATACTTTTGCAAATACAACAACGAAATATTCAACTTTAGAAGATACTTTTAATGAATTAGTAAAGCAGTTAAAAGCAAATATAAAAGGGTTGCCTTTCAAGGATACATTGAAAGAACGATTATCCATTCAGTTAAGTTTTATCCCAGCTTTTGGTGTATTGGCTTTAGATAGTTTGAAAAAATTAATGGATCAAGATGGTAATTTTAAAAACTTTAAGGATTACCCAAGAAAATCGTTGATTATTGACATGGAAAAATTAAGTAACATTAGTCGCTTGATAACTAAGTCATATAAAATCGGGAAAGCATGGAAGTAAAAATAGAAAGTAGTTGGAAAAAAGTGTTGACCCCCCTATTTGAAAAGCCCTATTTTTCTCAAATAACAAATCACTTAAAGACCGAAAAGGAGCTCAACAAGACAATTTATCCAAAAGGTTCTTTAATTTTTAATGCCTTTAACAAAACACCATTTAATGATGTTAAAGTTGTTATTTTAGGACAAGATCCTTATCATCAACCAGGTCAAGCAATGGGTTTAAGTTTTTCGGTACCTGATGGTGTTAAAATTCCCCCGTCACTGAGTAATATTTACAAGGAATTAAATAAAGACATTGGAATGCCAATTCCAACAACAGGAAATTTAACCAAATGGGCATCTCAAGGAGTATTACTACTTAATGCTGCATTGACAGTTAGAGAAAACGAACCTGCGAGCCATAGTAAAATTGGATGGATGGATTTCACGACCGATATTATTAAGATTATTTCAACACAACAAAATAATGTTGTATTTCTTTTATGGGGTAACTTCGCTCAACAAAAACAAGTATTGATAGATACTACTAAACATAAAATTTTAAAGGCAGCTCACCCTTCCCCCTTAAGTGCACATAATGGCTTTTTTGGAACAAAACATTTTAGTAGTACCAACCAATATTTGACTCAACATCATAAAAATCCAATTGATTGGATGCCTTGATTGTTAAAATGATATTTATTATGAAACTAATTAGAGATATTATTGGCAGAATTTTAGCTTTTTGGGCTTTACTCATGTTTGTCACGAGTATGTTTATATTTATGTGGTTTTATTTGTATTGTTTAGTATTACCAGAACCTCAAAAAACAAAATGGCACCGTCTTGTTTCACAAAAGTGGATGAGTACTTTTATGCTTTTTTCGGGAATTCGTTTTTCGGTGAGAGGAAAACATGTTTTTGATAATTTAGAAAATGCAGTGATCGTTTGTAATCATAATAGCTTATTAGATATTCCGGTTAGTTTTCCATTTTTGCCTAGAGCAAATAAAACAATCGCAAAAAAATCATTCTCTAAAGTACCCATTTTTGGTTGGATTTACGCTATTGGTACTGTATTAGTGGACAGAAATGATAGCAAAAGCAGACAAGAAAGTTATGCTAAAATGAAGTATGTTTTAAATCATGGATTAGACATGCTTATTTATCCAGAAGGAACCAGAAACAAAACTAGTGAACCATTGAAGTCCTTTTATGATGGTGCCTTTAAATTAGCCGTTGAAACTCAAAAACCAATAGTGCCAGTAGTGATGTTGAATACAAAAAAAATGTTGCCGGCTAAACCAGCTATGTTTTTTAAACCTGGCAAAATATCCATGCACATTTTGCCGCCAGTATACCCTGAAGGACATTCCATTGACTCCTTAAAGAAAATAGTATATGATATAATGGCTAAGCATTATTTAGAAAACGAGCCAACGTAATTAAATAATTAATAAGACGATGATGAGAAAGTTCTACTTCTATTAATTTTAAGATCCCTCAATATCCCCGATTTTGGATTTATAGTAATACTAAATGATTTGTATAATCCAATGGGTGTTAAATTTATTGCTAATTGCCAACAATGCATTTCTCTGGTAATAAACATACTCATTTGTTGTATGCTTAATTTTTCAACATCCACATAACCAGTTGCTCCGATTTTCCATTTTGGTGTTAAACTAAAATCACCATTTAAATTTAAAGAAGAATAAGTTTGAATTTTATATCCAGAAAAATCTGGCTTTAAGGTTCTTGAAAAATTAAAAGAATATGACATTGTTAAGGTCCATGGAATGTTAAAATCGGTAAATTCAGCAGGATTAGCTTTTACATATTGTAATTGTCTTTGCTGTTCTTCAGGTGTCATGAATGGATCTAAAGGGATTTCTTTTTTCTTAGACTCCTTTTCATTTTTTGATTTGCTTTTAAAGGAAGTTGAAAAGGAAATACCCCCGTTTGTGATATTCCCGAATTTAAATTTTGTAGGATCAATGTCAATTTTATTTACCCGATAACCTTGTTTGTCTGTTGCATAAGGATCTAAACTAACTGACGAGCTTATGTTTATGGTATTAAACAACAATGTCCTTGCATAAAAACTAAAATTTCCTAATTTAAAACTATCTGCTAAGAAATTATAGTTTGAATTAAATCCAAAACCTTCAATTAATTTGACCTTTTTGAAAGTCGTTTCCGTTGTATCCTCTTTGTCCCGAACTTTCATTTCCAATAAATTATCTACTCCAAATCCTATACCGCCAAATGTCCCTTCCGAATATGCTCCTCCCATTCCAATTCCATCAAATTTTGAAAAACGATATCTCCTGCCGGCTGTATCAACTTGAGCAGTATAATGATAGGAAGCTGCTAAATCAGGTGTATAATTAAAACTAATGCTGGGTCTGATTTCATGCCTAATAGCTTCAACATAGTTACCCTTTATCTTATAAGTACCAAATACTCTTGTTGCTGTCCCTACTCCGAAAGTAATATGTGCTGCATTATAAAAACCACGTTTAATAGTTGTATCCACTTTCTTCAAGTTCGGATTCCAACTCAATAAATTGGATTGTCCAAACCATTTGTCTTCAAATGAAATGGATGGAGAAATCGTAATAGGGCCTAAACTAGGTAGTGATAATGAAATTGGAATGCTATGTGTTGCACCCCATTGCATAGTATCTAATAATTTATTTACATTAATAGCAGAATCATAAAAACTTAACTGATTTTGGAATTGTCCATTATACCCGATACCAATTTTTTCATACCATTTGCCAGCTCCAATTTGGTCCTTTTTTTGAAATGGATAAATAGTTAATGCATTGAAATTAATATTAGGTAAACTTAAACTGACAGTTCGTTGATTTGTATTTTGACTATGATTTATGTTTAATGATAAATTATATAAATTATTCCAAGATTTATTATAAGAAATTGAAGAACTTAATCGATTTTGATAATTTTGATATGGGTTATTTAATAAATAAGAGTTGTATTTTGAACTTCCGAAATTTACGTTTGCAGAAAAGCTTGTTCCAGGTAAAGCACGACTATCCATTGAATGAGACCAATTAACCATAAAGGTTTTACCACCCGTAAATTCAGTTGATATACTTGTATTTCGATTTAATATTTTTGAATTCTGCAGCGATAAATTGAAATTTCCAATGTATTTATAACGTTTAATATACTTCGTATTTAAATTCATACTCCACCCACCATACGAGTATATATTTGACCTAACAGTTGCGTCAAAATTATCTGATAATACTTTATAATATCCAAGCCCTTCAAAACCTAATCCAAAATCTTCACTTGTTGAAAAGGCGGGAGCCATAAAACCAGAGTGTTTCCCTCTTGTTAAAGGGAACATGGCAAATGGAATTTCAATAGGAATTGGTACACCTTCAAATTCAGGGTATATAGGTCCAGACATACCCAATTTATTGGTAATGATTTTAAGTTTATTGGTTACAAAAGCAAAATGTGGCTCATCTAAATTACAAGTTGTGAACTTCGCTTTCCATGCAAAAGCTTCATCGATACTAACTTTTTTCATGGCTTTAGCATTTACAAATATTTCACCTTGTTGAAAATTGGTGTTTTTAGTAAGCCCTTTTCCTGATTTTAAATTATAAAATATAGAATCATTTAAGGATGACATTTCCCCTTCATTAAACTTAGGTTTACTCATTGGATTCCCGGTAGTGTCAGTTGTCCCATATGCCCTAATATTTTGACTTTGTTGATCAAAAACTATACTAGCTGCTTCTAAAATGGAAGATTTGTAATTAGTTTTTGCATTTCCATATAAGAAAAACTCTTTTGTTTTCATGATCATTACCCCGGAATCGGCTGCATTGTAATCGACAATTCCATCAATACTGTCTTTTGACATTCGGATTTTAGTGAAATTGGTGGAATCCGATTGAACAGTATCTGTTTTCACTATTAAAGTATCCTTTAAAGTAGCAAGAACAGGTTTAGGATTACCCTTTGGGGTTAAAGGTGACTGTGCTTTTAATAAAAATGGGGAAAAAACTATTGTTAATAATAGTAAAAAAGCCATTTTTACAATGTAAGCCTTATATTTTACGTTAAATTTGTATCCTAGATGTATCACTTTAGCAAAAATAAACTAAAACAGCATTAAGGCACTGATTATGAAGCAAAATAGACTGATTTTAGCATTTAGTATATGTTTTTTAACGATTTTAATGGCACCTCTCAATGCTATTATCGCTCAAAACCAATCAAAAACATTAAAAAGAATCGTAATTGACCCTGGTCATGGTGGAACAGATCCTGGAGCAACTGGCAAATATTCAACAGAAGCTGCTGTTTCTTTAGCCATTTCTTTAAAATTAGCTGATTATATCCGTGCATCAGTTCCTGATTTAGAAGTTGTTTTAACAAGAGAAACGGATGTTTTCAATTCAGTTGTGGAAAAAGCTAAAATTGCAAATGCCGCTAAAGGAGACTTATTTATTTGTATACATTCCAATTCGGCGGATCCAAGCAGAAATAGAGAAATTATAGGTCACACTACAAAAACTTACACTGTCAAAAAGAACGGTAAAAAAAGGAAGGTGACACGTAATGTTCCTTTATATAAAGTTACCTACACTCCTTCATCAGCTAGAGGTACAGAAACTTTCATTTATAACGTAGTTAAGTCAGATTTAAGAAAAGATATGGCAAGTGAGGTGGTGGATGAAGTAGTTGAAAAATTGGACTCTGTTTCAGAAAAGCAAATTAAAGAAATTGAATCTGCAGATCCTACTAGATCCATGATGATTAGCTTACTTACTCAACAATACTTTCAGCGTGCAGCCAGTTTAGCGCTTACCATTGAAGAAGAATTCAAAAATTCTGGTAGATTAAGTCGGGAAGCCAAACAAAGACAAAAAGGAATATGGGTTTTGGCAGCAGTTCAAATGCCAGCAGTTTTAGTTGAAACCGGTTTTATTTCAAATCCAGAGGATGAAGATTATTTGAATAGTGAGGAGGGGCAAAATCAAATATGCGAAGTAATCACTAAATCCTTAATTAGGTATAAAAACTCCCTGGAGAACCAGAAAAAATCGAATACGAATTAGACAATATTTTTAGGTAAATTTGAAAAGCATTCAATAATAAATAAGATGAAGGTAAGTAACGAAACTAAGGTAGGTGCTTTGACAATCATTGCCATTACTTTAATCATAGTCGGATTTAATTTTTTAAAAGGCAAGACTATTTTTAAATCAGGCAATTTCTTATATGCAAAATATTCAGATACAAAAGGACTGATTGTTTCTAACCCGGTTTTTGTAAACGGTTTTCAGGTAGGAACGGTTTTTGAAATTGAAAATAAAACTGCTGATTTATCCCAAATCATAGTATCCATTAAATTAAATAATGTATACAAAATTCCTACCAACTCAACGGCAACTATCCAAGACAATCCTTTAGGTATCAATAGCATTAGTATTGTTTTAGGGAATGCCCAAACCTTTTTAAAATCCGAAGACACTATCAAGACTGCTCCAGCCGCTAGCTTGTTAGGAGATTTAATGAATACACTTTCCCCTTTAGGTGAACAAACGAAGCAAACCATATCGGAACTTCAAAGAGTTTTAACCAATATCAATCAAGTATTAAATAATAATAACAAAGCTAATTTAGAAGTTGTCTTAAAAAATTTGAGCGAGACCGCATTGAACTTAAATAAGTCAATGGCTTCCATAGAATCTATGTTGCAAAAGCAAAATGGCTCAATAGCCAATACTGCATCTAACTTAAGTAGTTTTACAAAAAATTTAAATGATAACAATAAGAAAATAAATAACATCCTTAGTAATTTAGATACCACCTCCAAACAAATTAAAGATGCAGATTTAACAAACACCATTAAATCTATTCAAGTTGCAGTAAATGAATTATCAAATACATTACATCTCATCAATAATGGAAATGGCGCTGCAGCTAAATTATTAAATGACTCAACAGTATATCAACAACTTAAAAGCACTATACATAGTGTTAACACTTTAGTTGATGATGTTAAAGTACATCCAAAACGCTATATCAACATTTCGGTATTTGGCAAAAAAGATAAGTCAACACCTTTGTATAAGCCAATAGCAGACACCCTAAACTAATGAAGAAGATCGGTTATATTTTATTGTTATTATTTTGCACTTTTTTAAAAATAGAAACTCGGGCTCAAGCTATTTTAGGAGGCACAAATGCACCCATTGATAGTAATGCTAAATTGATTGAATTTTTGTCAGCTGAAACTTACAATGTTAAAAAACAAGATAGCATGGATTTTTTAATCCTTGTTGGACATGTAAAAATCAAGCAAGGCAATACATTGCTTTTTGGAGATAGTTTAATTTTAAATTCTACCTTAAATACTTTAGAAGGATTTGGCAATGTACATATTAACGATGCTGACAGTGTTCATACTTATGCCGACTATTTGAAATATATTGGAAATACTAAAAAAGCATATTTAAGAAAACACGTAAAGCTAACGGATGGAAAAGGAATTTTAACAACCGACTCCTTAGACTATGACGTTTCCGTTAAGATTGGGAATTTTAAAAAAGGAGGAAAGTTAGTTAGACAAAAAACTAGTTTAACAAGTACTGAAGGATTTTATTATGGAGTCACTAGAGACGTGATTTTTAGAAAGAAAGTTACCCTTAATGATCCAGATAATACAATTATTACAGACACTTTAGAATACAATACCTACTCTCAATTAACTAATTTCATTAGTCCCACTAAAATAATTTCAAAAACTAGAATAATAAGAACCAAAAACGGCAATTATAATGTGGGTACAAAAAAAGGATATTTATATGACCGGTCATCTATTGATGATAGTACCTACACTTTTTTAGCTGACGAGATGGCTATTGATGATTCATTAGGTTTGGCAGAATTTAGAGGTAATGCTATATACAAATCAAAAGACAGCATTAGTTTTGATTTAATGGCAAACAATATAAAAACTGATAAGAAAAAAAGTATTTTATTAGCAACTGAGTTGCCAACCTTATTGATAAAGCAAAAAAAGGATACCCTTTATGTAACTGCCGATACTTTATATTCAGCAAAAATTTCAGATTTAAGCAGACCCTTTAAAATAGTCAGAGATAGTATTGGTGTAATAACCGATACCACTTTGAATAAATACTTTGAAGCATTTCATAATGTTAAATTATATGGTGATTCATTACAAGGGAAATGTGATAGTTTATTTTACGCTTTAAGTGATTCAACAATAAGGTTATTTAACAATCCCATCGTATGGGCAAATAATAGTCAAATAACAGGTGATACAATTTATATGTACGTTAATAACAAAAAACCAGAACAATTAAAAGTTATAAATAACGCATTTGCGATTTCAAAAATTGATACAACTTCCTATTATAATCAATTAAAAGGAAATAATTTAAACGCCTGGTTTAAGGACGGTGAATTAACAAAAATGAGAACCAAAGGCAACGCTGAAAATATATATTTCGCATTGGATGATCAACAAAAATTTCTTGGAATAAATCGAACAACCGCTCAGTCAATAGAAATTGACTTCGAAAATAATGAGGTAGCTAAAGTCATTTTCATAAATCAATTAGTTGGTAAAATGTCCCCATTAGGTCAAACTTCAAAAGAAAATACGATGCTAAAAGGATTTAAGTGGTTAGCAGATTTAAGACCAAAAAGCAAATTTGACATACTTTCTCCTAAGAAATAGTATTTCATATACCCGTTAAATAAACAATTAAACATTGTTTATTTAAACTGCTTCAGACATTAAGTATGCCTTAATAAACCCATCAATTTCTCCGTCCATTACGGGTCCAACATTACCTACTTCAAAATCAGTGCGATGATCCTTAATCATTTTATAAGGATGAAAAACATAGGATCGAATTTGACTTCCCCACTCTATTTTTTTCTTGGTGGAATTGGAAGCATTTAATGCTTCTTGTTTTTTGCGCATTTCTTCTTCGTACAATCTACTCTTCAACATTTTCATGGCAATTTCCCTGTTCTCTCCCTGCGTTCTAGATTGTTGACATTCTACAATGATTCCTGATGGAATATGCTTTAAACGAACTGCTGTTTCAACTTTGTTTACGTTTTGTCCACCCTTTCCACCGCTTCGGTAAAACTCCCATTCGATATCCACAGGACTCACCGTAATTTCAATACTATCATCAATTAAAGGATACACATATACCGACGCGAAGGAAGTATGTCGTCGTGCATTACTATCAAAGGGAGAAATTCTAACCAAGCGATGTACTCCTGATTCTGCTTTCAAAAAACCATAAGCAAATGGTCCATCAAACTGTATCGTCGCAGATTTAATACCTGCGCCGTCACCATCCTGATGATCTAATGAAGTAATTGTCCACCCTTGCTTATCGCCATACATACTATACATCCTAAGCAGCATCTCGGCCCAATCCTGGCTCTCGGTTCCACCTGCTCCTGGATTGATTTGCATAATAGCAGGAAGCTCATCCTCGGGCTTATTTAAGGTACTCTTGAATTCAGCATCTTCAATTAATAAAACAGCTTTATCAAAAGCTTCTTTTGTTTCATGTTCAGTAGCATCGCCACCTTTCCAAAAATCAAATAAGACACTAAAATCTTCTACACTGGATTCAACCTGTTTAAATAGATTTATCCAATATTCATTCAACTTAATTTCTTTCATGATTCCAGTAGCACGAGTATTGTCATCCCAAAATCCGGGTGACAAGGACATTTGTTTGTCCTGATCTACTTTTTGAATTCGATTGTCAACGTCAAAGAAACCTCCTCAGGACAGTTACCTGGTCCTTCATGCGCTTAATTTGTTCTATCGTCATGATCAGTTTTTAATTTTAAAAAGTACTACAAGCCTCATAAGCCGGATTCTGTTTCTAAACTATCATTTATCTAGCCTCACCATTACTGATGAAGTCTTGCTGCCTACCCTGGAACTCGAACGAGTCGCTCTCAAACGTTCCTTTACGTGGCATTACAGCACCCAAGGTTTACCCTACATAACAATTACTTGTAATGTTCGTGAGCTCTTACCTCACGTTTTCACCTTTTCCCCTTGCGAGGTAGTTATTTTCTGTGGCACTTTCTCTGCCCTCTTGCGAGAACGCCGGCTGTTCACCGGTGGGTTACCCTATGCTGTCCGGACTTTCCTTGGTAATTGCTTACCACGATAGCTCGGGTTTGTAGTAATGCAAAGGTAAGGCTTAGTATTGGAAAAACACTTCTGTGGCACCATAGCCATAAAAGTCTGAATATTGATTGATAAAACTTTTTACACCAGGTTTCACCTTCAATAAATCATGAATTTCAGCTTTAAGCTTCCCTTTACCCACTCCATGAATAATAATCATAGACGGTAAATTATTAAGTCGAGCTAGTTCAAACCACTTTTCAAATTCTTGTAATTGAAAATGTAAGATTTCAGCATTACTTAAATGATTATGCCTATCCATTATTTTTTCAATATGCAAATCAATAACGGAACGTGCTTGTTGTATATTTTGTTTGATTTTAGAAGCGTCATAAACTTTATACCCCGCATTTCTTAAAATATCAATTGCAATATGATTGTCCTCGGCTTTGTCGGGATAAGTTTCAAATAATAAATAGTTGATATTAGCCTTGTCGTCCTGTTTTAATATTTCAATTTTTTGAAATAATTGCTTTGGTTTAATTTTTACATTTGATTCAAAATGATCTGCCTTTTTTTTATGTGGTTCCGTTAATGAAAAGTCGACCGAAAAATTGGGACTGTCATTTACTTGTGCAAAGGGAATATCGTGAATGTAAAAATCGGTGAAAGGCGCAATGGTTGACTCAATAGAGAAATTGCTTTCTTGACTAAATGCTTGGTCATATATGAAATCATAACTTACTCTATTTCGATTAGATAAAATAATTTTTAAACTTACAACTACCTCATCGTTAAAATCATCCAAGCTAAATTTAGGAATTATGTTTAACCAAACACCTGCCTCCTCCTTACTATCATTTTTTACTACTTTCTCCTTAGGAATTTGGTCTACATAAATTTTTTGAGGTGCCGCTTTTTGAGGAAATAATTTCTTTTCCGTAAATCGTTTAAAATAAGGGAAATCAATTTGATCCATATAGGCAGGAAACTTTACACCGCGTACTTCAATCATAACCATTTCGTCATTCATGATTTCAATAATTCGACCTTCCTCATTACTAAGTAATACTAAAATTTCGTCGCCTACCTGATATTTCATTACTCATTCAATTTAGAGTGCTTGCGTCCATATAGTGAATACAATACTAATCCAATCGCCATCCAAATGAAAAACCACAACCAACTAACTGGTGGAATTTCAATCATAAGGTACAAACAACACATGGCGCCAATAATAGGAATAACAGAGTATTTACGTAAAAAACTGAAAAAAGCAACTATGCTTAAAATAAAAACAAACACTAAATATAGAATTTCCTGATACCCTTCATTATCAGCGGCATTAAATGCGTTTTTGATTCGATCTTGTCCAAAATAAATAAAAATTGCTGCCAACACTGGAATAATAAATTGTCCATTAATATAGGGTAATCTGAAAGCTTGACGCTTTGTTCCCTCCGCTAATTTTGGCAAAACTAGTACACCAAAACACACAAGCACAAATGCAAACAAAGTTCCAATACTTGTTAAATCGGTCATTTTACTGATTGACATAAATAAGGAAGGTATTCCAACAAATATTCCTGTTATGATCGTTGCAAAAGCTGGTGTTCCAAATTTAGGATGCACATTTGAAAACTTTTTTGGAAGCAATCCGTCACGGCTCATACTCATCCAAATTCTAGGTTGACCCAATTGAAAAACCAATAGTACACTTGTGGTAGCAACTACTGCACTTACTGAAATAATATAACCAATTTTATGTAATCCGATTTTTTCAAAAACAAAAGCCAACGGATCATCCACTTTTAATTGCGAATAATTAACCATGCCTGTCAATACTAAGGCAATTAATATATATAGCACCGTGCAAATAATTAAAGAATAAATCATCCCTCTAGGTAAATCACGTTGAGGGTTTTTACATTCTTCAGCCGTAGTGGAAATAGCATCAAATCCAATATAAGCATAAAATACAGCTGACACACCTGCTAAAACGCCTTTAAAACCATTGGGCATAAATGGGGTCCAATTTGAAGTATCCACATAAAAAGCGCCTAGTATAATAATACCTATAATGACACAAATTTTAAAAATTACCATCGCATTGGTGCTCTTCTTACTTTCTTTAATACCACGATAAACTAACATCGTAATAAGTATTACAATAATTAACGCAGGAACGTTTAAAATAACTCTCCAATTGCCAATCATTGGTGCATTGCTAATTGCGTCATATCCAATTCTTGCTAACTTAGAAAAAGTTTCCTTCGTACCTCCCTCTTTTAAATGAGCCAATGCTTCGGCATACCCTTGTTCGGCTTGCTCATAATTAGTACTTAACCAACCTGGCAAATGAATATGAAATCCTTCCAATAAATTTACAAAGTAACCACTCCAACTAATGGCTACTACAATATTTCCAATGGCATATTCTAAAATCAATGCCCATCCAATGATCCAGGCAACTAATTCGCCAAAAGTAACATATGCATAAGTGTATGCACTTCCTGCAATGGGAACTCTACTTGCAAATTCAGCATAACACAAGGCACTAAATCCACAGGTAATTGCTGTAATCACAAATAGCAATGAAATTCCTGGTCCACCATGAAAAGCAGCTGTTCCAATAGTTGAAAAAATACCAGCGCCAACTACTGCTGCAATGCCCATAAAAGTTAAATCCTTTACACCTAATTCTTTTTTTAATCCACTTGCACTATGTCCGTCTGTTAAACCTTTCTCCGCCTCATGTACAATTTTATCAATTGATTTCTTTCTGAATAGACTCATTATATAATTGGATTATTTATTTCGGTTCATCAAATAATTGGCTAAAGCTACCAAAGGTTGTTTTCTTACTTCGACAACTGCAATGGATTCTAAATGAGCAAAGGCCTCATCCATAAATTTTGTTTTTAAATTTTCAGCCCAAGCACCTACGCCACATGCATTAAAAATTGACAACACTTTTTCAACTTTATCATCATCATTAGTTTCTAATAACAAATTCAATTGAGCCTTTTGTTCAATGTTCGCAACTTGCAAAGCATGTAATAATAAAAATGTTTTTTTATTTTGCTTTATATCACCACCAACTTCTTTTCCGAAATCAGCAGCATTCCCATAAGCATCTAAATAATCGTCTTGAATTTGAAATGCAATACCCAATTTTCGTCCAAATTCATATAAGTGTTTACAATTACTTTCACTAGCACCACCTATGATTGCGCCAATCTCTAAACTAGCTGCCAATAATACTGATGTTTTTAAAGTAATCATATGAATATATTGATCCAATGTAACATCCTTGATTTTTGAATAATCCATATCTAATTGTTGCCCTTCACAAACCTCTCTTGCAGTTCGATTAAATATTTTTAAAATTTTAGATAAATATTGTGGTTGTATTGTTTGCAAAAATTCATACGCTCTAATGAGCATGACATCACCCACTAATAATGCCGTATTGGCATCATATTTAATGTGTACAGTTTGTTGCCCTCTTCTTAAACTTGCTTCATCCATAATATCATCATGTACCAATGTGAAATTGTGAAACAATTCAATGGCTTTCGCAACTTGATAAGAATCAGGGTGAATTTCATTAAATAATTCATTACCTAATAAACATAAAATTGGGCGAATTCTTTTGCCTCCGATTTTTAAAAAATATTCGCCTGGTTCATATAAGCTACTTGGACTTGTCGGAAATTGATCCGAATCAAATAACTGATTAAATTTGGTAGATAATTCTTGGAAACTTAACATACTACAAACCTAACCAAATTTTAGCATTTTATAAACAGCCATTTTTTACTATTTCCCTTAAATTTGTATTCCCTCAACAGTCCCCAATATGCGATTTTTTACCCTTTTGCTTTTATTTCAATTAATATTGCCGTCGCAACAATTAAATGCTCAAAATTTTACCATTGACACTGTTGTTAACCGCCAACTTAATTTATATCCCAATCCTTATAAATCAGCTATAGGTGTTAAAATGTATCCTGGCGCACTATCCTATAAACATTTTACAAAAAATAATAAGGCCATTGAAGCTATCGGTTATGTTACGTTAGATGGATTTAGTATTTCATTGTTAAAGGAATTTCATAATCCAGTGAAAGATGTGAATCAACTTGCTTGGTATTATGGATATGGGGGGCATTTGGGAATATGGAGTGACGAATGGAAGCGAACAAATGTAGGGACAGGTAATTCAAATATCGCAGTTGGATTTGATGGCATTATTGGTATAGAGTATAAATTTTCTGACGCCCCCTTTAATGTAAGTATCGACTGGCAACCTTCATTTAGTATTATACAATCCTATTTCAACAACCAAGGTGGAATTAGTATCAGATATACCTTTTAAGGAAATACACGAAATCCTTAATAATTAAAATTAATTTTATTTTTTAAGGCTAAACAATGAATCGACAAATTCATGTTTATCAAATAATAG